>NZ_JANUEW010000021.1:0-109485 GCF_024807515.1 Pseudomonas sp. BIGb0558 | reverse complement strand
GCTATAGGGTTGCAAAAACAAACCCCCCCCCCCCCCTGCCCCGACCCGGGGGCCGCCCGGCGGGCGGGGGCGCTTCCGTGTTTTCCCTAACCCCCCCCCCCCCCCCCCCCCCCGGCCTCGACAGCTGCTACGACGCGGGGCGTGCGATATCGGGTTTTGCATGTAATCTGATGGCCAACTTCATCTGCGGACTTGCCCATGACCGAACAAAGCGCCCCGGCCCTGAAGGAAATCTTCAACGCCGAACGCCTGCAGCACATCGCCACCGAAATGACGGCGGTGTACCCGGCGTTCGATGCCAAGGGTTTCCTCAAGCACGCCAAGGCCGGGCTCGCGGACCTGTCGGTGATGCAGCGCATGGCTCGGGTCAGCGAAAGCCTGCACGCCGTGATCCCGCTGGATTATCCCCAAACGCTGAAGTTGCTGTATGCCCTGGCACCCCGCCTGAACAGCACCTTTGTCAGCCTGTTCCTGCCCCATTACGTCGCCAGTTACGGCGGTGAAGACTTCAAGCGCTCCATGGCCGCGCTCAAGTACTTCACCACCTTCGGCTCCGCCGAGTTTGCCGTACGGCATTTCCTGCTGAGTGATTTCAAGCGCACCCTGGCAGTGATGCAAGGGTGGTCGCTGGACGAAAACGAACACGTGCGCCGCCTCGCCAGCGAAGGTTCGCGGCCACGGTTGCCCTGGTCCTTTCGCCTGGCCAATGTGCAGGCCGACCCGAGCCTGTGCGCCTCGATCCTCGACAACCTCAAGGCCGACAGCAGCCTGTACGTGCGCAAGTCGGTGGCCAATCACCTCAACGACATCACCAAGGATCATCCGGATTGGGTGCTGGGCTTGATCGAAGGCTGGTCGCTGGAGAACCCCCACACGGCCTGGATCGCCCGCCACGCGCTGCGCAGTTTGATCAAGCAAGGCAACGCCCGGGCGCTGACGATCATGGGTGCAGGGGCCAGGGCTGAGGTGAAGATCCATCAGCTCAAGGTCGAGCCGGCGGTGATCAACCTGGGCGACCGGATCAACCTGTCCTTCAGCCTGGAATCCATGGCCGACACGCCGCAAAAGCTGGTGGTGGACTACGCCATCGACTACGTGAAAAGCGCCGGTCACAGCGCGTCGAAAGTGTTCAAGCTCAAGGCGTTTACCCTCGCTGCCAGGGAACATCACGCGATTAGTCGTGGCCAACATATTCGTGAACTGACCACGCGCAAGCACTATCCCGGCAAGCACGCGGTGCATGTGCTGGTGAATGGGGAGCGGTTGGGCAGTGTTGAATTTGAGTTGCTGAGCTGAAGATTTTCTCCACAACAAAACCTATCAACTGTAGGAGCTGGCTTGCCTGCGATAGCGGAGTTTCAGCCGATAAATATGTAGCTGATACACCGCGATCGCAGGCAAGCCAGCTCCTACATTTTTGATTCGGTTTACTCAGTTAAGCCTCGCCCAGCAACAGCTTCTGCTCCCGCGCGCACAACTCCACCAGGTAATCCCACAACACCCGCAACCTTACCGACTTGTGCAACTCGCGCCGGGAACTGATCCAGTAACTGCGCTGGATGCTCTCCCCCGGCAGCAGCGGCACCAGGTCAGGGTCGCTGGCGGCCATGAAGCACGGCAACACGGCAATCCCCAATCCCGAGCGCGCCGCCTGATGCTGCGCGATCACGCTGGTGCTGTGGAACACCACCTTGGGGTTGCGGCAGAAGCTGCTGAGGAATTTCAGTTCCTGGCTGAACAGCAAATCGTCGACGTAATCGATCCAGGCGTGGACGGCCAGGTCCTCGCGTTTCTCAATCGGCGGCGTACGGTCCAGGTAGCTGCGGCTGGCGTAGAGCGCCAGGCGGTAGTCGGTGAGTTTACGGGTCACCAGTTGGTCGACGCTGGGGCGTTCCAGGTGGATGCTGATCTCTGCTTCGCGGTTGAGGATGCTGACAAAACGCGGCACCGCCAGCAGTTCAACCTCCAGGCCCGGATAGCGTTCGAACAGGCCACCCATGCGGCTGGCCAAAAACATCACGCCCAATCCTTCGGCCACTCCCAGGCGAATCTTGCCCAGGGGCGCAGCGGAATGGGTCAGTTCTTCTTCGGCCAGCAGGGCCACGTTTTCCATGGCTTCGGCATGCTTGAGCAGCGCCTCGCCCGAAGGGGTGAGTTCGTAGCCCTGGGCGTGCTGCACGAACAGCGCGGTGCCGAGGCTTTTTTCGATGGCCTCGATGTGCCGGGCCACGGTGGCGTGGGTGGTTTTCAGGCGTTGCGCCGCCGTGAGCAGGCGCCCGCTACGCTGTAACTCGAGAAAGAACCGCAGGTCATTCCAGTCGAACATGTCGCCTCCGCTCTCCACCTTGAAAGCATCGCTGTCTAAAAACGCACAGCAGCTGGGTAAAAACTAACATTTTTAAGACGAAAACTAACAACTAGGATGGAGCCAATAAGAAAAACAAGCGAGGCCTCAGATGCCCATTGCAGCTGCTGAATACGATTACGTGGTAGTAGGCGCCGGCCCCGCAGGCTGCCTGCTGGCCAATCGACTGTCCGCCAACCCGGCCCATCGCGTGCTGCTGCTTGAAGCCGGCGGTCGTGATAACTATCCCTGGATCCATATTCCCGTCGGCTACCTGTTCTGCATCGGCAACCCGCGCACCGACTGGTGCTTCAAGACCGAAGCCCAGGAAGGCCTGCAAGGCCGCGCCCTGAGCTACCCGCGGGGCAAGGTGTTGGGCGGCTGTTCGTCGATCAACGGCATGATCTACATGCGCGGCCAGGCTCGGGATTACGACGGCTGGGCCGAAGACAATCCCGGCTGGGCCTGGAAGGATGTGCTGGCGCTGTTCAAGCAAAGCGAAAACCATTTTGCCGGGACCTCGGAATTTCATAGCGATGGCGGTGAGTGGCGGGTTGAGCAACAGCGCCTGCACTGGCCGATCCTCGATGCGTTTCGCGATGCGGCGCAGCAGAGCGGTATCGCGAGCATCAGCGACTTCAACCAGGGCGATAACGAAGGCTGCGGCTATTTCCAGGTCAACCAGAAATCCGGGGTGCGCTGGAATGCGGCCAAGGCGTTCCTCAAGCCGATCCGCCAGCGGCCCAACCTGACAGTGATGACTGAAGTTGAAGTCGACCGCGTGCTGCTGGAGAACGGCCGCGCCACCTCGGTGGTTGCTCGCCAGCAAGGCCAGGCCGTCACATGGAGGGCCCGCAAGGAAATCATCCTGTGCGCCGGTTCCGTGGGCTCCCCCGGCATCCTGCAACGCTCCGGCATCGGCCCTTCCAGCGTGCTCAAGCCCTTGGGCATCAACGTGCTGCACGAGTTGCCCGGCGTCGGCGGCAACCTGCAGGATCACCTGCAACTGCGCCTGATCTACAAGCTGGAAAACGCTCGCACCCTGAACCAGATCGCCGGCACCGTGTGGGGCAAGATGGGCATGGGCCTGCGTTATCTGTACGACCGCAGCGGCCCGCTGTCCATGGCCCCCAGCCAGCTGGGCGCGTTTGCCCGCTCCGGGCCGGAACAGACGTCGGCCAACCTTGAATACCACGTGCAACCGCTGTCCCTGGAGCGCTTTGGCGAGCCGCTGCACGGGTTCCCGGCCTTCACCGCGTCGGTGTGTGACCTGCGCCCGCAGAGCCGTGGCCGCATCGACATTCGCTCGGCCAACCCGGCAGACGCACCGCTGATCCGCCCCAATTACCTCAGCCATCCGGAAGACCTGCGCGTCGCCGCCGACGCCATTCGCCTGACCCGGCGCATCGTCTCGGCGCCGGCCCTGAAGCAGTTCAACCCGGTGGAATACCTGCCCGGCGAAGAACTGCAGACAGACGAACAGCTGCAAGAGGCCGCCGCCCGCATCGGCACCACGATTTTCCACCCGGTGGGCACCTGCCGCATGGGCAGCGACAAAGACGCGGTGGTTGACGCACAACTGCGGGTACACGGCGTTCCCGGCCTGCGCATTGCCGACGCGTCGGTGATGCCGCGCATTACTTCAGGCAACACCTGCTCACCCACGCTGATGATCGCGGAAAAAGCCGCGCAGCTTATCCTTTCGCCGAACACAAGGAGCCTCGCCCCGGAGAAAGAACTGACTTTACCGGCTTGACCTGTAGGAGCCCGGCTTGCCGGCGATGGCATTTTCAAGTGTTGTGCACGGCTTGAGAGCGCCATCGCCGGCAAGCCGGCTCCTACAGGGGAACAGCGGCGCCGATTCGGCGCCGACAGTGGAACAACAATAAATAATCACTGTGAGGGCTACCCAAATGTCAGAACACGCTCAACCCCTGGACCCGGCGCTCGGCGCACGCTCGAGCAACGACACACAGAAAGTCATCTTCGCTTCCTCCCTCGGGACGGTGTTCGAATGGTATGACTTCTTCCTCTACGGCGCCCTCGCGGCGGTAATCAGCAAGCAGTTCTTTGCCGGGGTCAACGACACCACGGCGTTTATCTTCGCCCTGATGGCCTTCGCCGCCGGTTTTGTCGTGCGCCCGTTCGGCGCGCTGGTGTTCGGTCGGCTGGGTGACATGATCGGGCGCAAATACACGTTCCTCGCCACCATCATCCTGATGGGCCTGGCGACCTTCTGCGTGGGCCTGCTGCCGACCTATTCAAGCATCGGCATCGCCGCACCGATCATCCTCGTGGCACTGCGCATGCTCCAGGGCCTGGCGCTGGGCGGTGAGTACGGCGGCGCAGCCACCTACGTGGCCGAGCACGCTCCAGCGGGCAAACGCGGCTTCCACACCAGCTGGATTCAATCCACCGCGACCCTCGGCCTGCTGCTGTCACTGCTGGTGGTGCTGGCCTGCCGTTACTTCACCGGTGACCAGTTCGAAGTCTGGGGCTGGCGCCTGCCGTTCCTGCTGTCGATCGTGCTGCTGGGCATCTCCACCTGGATCCGCATGAGCCTGCATGAGTCGCCGGCGTTCCTGAAAATGAAAGAGGAAGGCAAGGCCAGCAAGGCGCCGATCCGCGAATCCTTCGGCAAATGGGAAAACCTCAAGATCGTGCTGATTGCGCTGTTCAGCATCAACGCCGGGCAAGCGGTGACGTTCTATGCCGCGCAGTTTTATGTGCTGTTTTTCCTCACACAGTTTTTGAAGATGGACCCGGCACTGGCCAACATGCTGCTGATCATCAGCGTGGTGATTGGCGCGCCGTTCTTTATCTTCTTCGGCTGGCTGTCGGACAAGCTGGGGCGCAAGCCGGTGTTGATGGTCGGCCTGCTGCTGGCCACCGCGCTGTACTTCCCGATCTTCAAGGGCCTGGCGCACTACACCAACCCGGCGATGGACCACGCGAGCCGCCAGTCACCGATCACCGTATTGGCCGACCCGGCCACCTGCACCTTCCAGTTCGACCCGGTGGGCAAGGCGCGTTTTGACAGCCCGTGCGACAAGGTCAAGACCTTCCTGGTGAAACAGGGCCTGCCGTACGAAAGCGCGGCCGCCCCGGCCGGCAGTGCGGTACAGGTGAGCGTGGGTGATGTGCAAATCAACGGTTACGACGAAGCTGCCCTGAAAGGCGCGGTGACGCTGGCGGGTTACCCGCAATCGGCTGACGTGGCGCAAGTCAACAAAACCATGGTGGTGGTGTTGATCGTGGCACTGATCCTGATCGCCGCCATGTGCTACGGCCCGCTGGCAGCGCTGATGGTGGAACTGTTCCCGACGCGCATCCGCTACACCTCGTTGTCGCTGCCTTACCACATCGGGAATGGCTGGTTCGGTGGGTTCCTGCCGACGGTGTCGTTTGCACTGGTGGTGTACACCGGGGATATCTTCTATGGCCTGTGGTACCCGGTGGTGATTACCGGGGTGAGCCTGATCGTGGGGCTGATTTGCCTGAAAGAGACCAAGAACGTGGATATCGACAAGAACTGAACCTCCACTTTGTCGCCACTGAAGATCCAGTGTGGGAGCTGGCTTGCCTGCGATGCGGACACCTCGGCGTTTCAGTTACACCGAGGTGATGCTATCGCGGGCAAGCCCGCTCCCACATTGGGTTCAGTGCCAGACACACAAATTGCTGTATATCCATCCAGATAAAAGTTGCCCAATTCTGATTTATTGCCCATCCTGCTCCCCATTCAATTGCGTAGCGAATGTGGTGACCATGCGGCTGTTCCTCTGTGAAAAACCGTCCCAGGCCAAGGATATCGCCGCCGTGCTCGGCGCGACCCGGCGTGGCGACGGTTGTTGGCTGGGTTCAGGCGTCACCGTGACCTGGTGCATCGGCCACCTGCTGGAAACCGCCCCGCCCGACAGCTACGACGCCAAGTACAAGCGCTGGGTGCTGGCCGACCTGCCGATCATCCCCGAAAAGTGGAAAATGCTGGTCAAGCCCAAGACCGCCAGCCAGTTCAAGGCGGTCAAGCGCCTGCTGGGGGAAGCCCAGGAACTGGTGATCGCCACCGATGCCGACCGTGAGGGCGAGATGATCGCCCGTGAACTGGTGGAGCATTGCCGCTATCGCGGTCCCATCCAGCGGCTGTGGCTCTCTGCCCTCGACGACGCATCGATCCGCAAGGCCCTGGCCTCGTTGAAGCCCGGCGCGGAAACCTTCAGCCTCTACCATTCGGCCCTCGGTCGCTCCCGTGCCGACTGGCTGATCGGGATGAACATGAGCCGCCTGTTTACCCTGCTGGGCCAACAGTCTGGTTATCAGGGCGTGTTGCCGGTCGGCCGGGTGCAAACCCCAACCCTGCGTCTGGTGGTTGACCGGGACCGCAGCATTGCCGACTTCGTGCCCGTCGCTTATTGGGCCATCGATGTGGACCTGCTCCACGACAACATCACCTTTACCGCGCAATGGCGCGCCACCGACGATGCCTGTGACGATCAGGGCCGTTGCCTCAACCCGCAACTGGCCCGGGACGCAGCCAACGCCATGAACAGCGCGGCCAGTGCCCGGCTGGTGAAGCTGCGCACCGAACGCATGCGCGACGTGGCGCCCCTGCCCTTCGACCTGGGTACGTTGCAGGAAATCTGCTCGAAAAAACTCGGCCTCGGCGCTCAGGAAACCCTGGATGTCGCCCAGTCGCTGTACGAAACCCACAAGGTCATCACTTACCCCCGCAGCGATTGCGGCTACCTGCCTATGAGCCAGCACGGCGATGCGCCGAAAATCCTCGCGGCGCTGGGGCGGGCCGATCCGGCAGTGAGCGCGTTGATGCCGCACATGGACCCTACGCGTCGCTCCCGGGCCTGGAACGACGCCAAGGTCAGCGCTCACCACGGCATCATCCCCACCGGCGCCGGCAAGGACGTCGGGCAACTGACCGGCAAACATCGCGCCGTTTACACCCTGATTCGTGCCCGCTACCTGGCGCAGTTCCTGCCCAACCACGAGTACGACCGCACCCAGGCCGACTTCGACTGCGCCGGCGAGGCCTTGCGGGCGGTGGGCAAGGTCATTGTCGAACCCGGCTGGAAACGCGCCCTGCCGGAAGCGCTGGCACCGGCCAAGGGCCGCGAAGCGCCCGCGCCGCAGTCCTTGCCGAAACTGGTGCAGGGCCAGGACTACGCCGTGGCCAAGGTCAACCTCAAGGACCTGTGGACCCAGCCGCCCAAACCTTTCACCGAAGGTGACCTGATCAAGGCGATGAAGAACGTCGCCAAACTGGTGGAAGACCCGCTGCTCAAGCAAAAACTCAAGGACACCACCGGGATTGGCACCGAAGCCACCCGCGCCGGGATCATCCAGGGCCTGCTGGATCGCGGTTACCTGGTGAAAAACGGCAAGGCACTGTCGGCCACTCCTGCCGCGTTCAGCCTGATCGATGCGGTGCCCCGGGCAATCGCCGATCCCGGCACCACCGCCATCTGGGAACAGGCGCTGGACATGGTGCAAAGCGGTGAGATGAGCCTGGAAGAGTTCGTCGCCAAACAGGCAGCGTGGATGAGCAAGCAGGTCACGCGCTGCACCGGCATGCGCCTGACCATCAGCGGCCCGGCCAGCCCGGCGGGACGTGGCGCCACACCCTGGAAAAACAAACGCAAGCCGGCCAAACGCAAGACCGCCGCCAGCCCGAAACGCGCGGCAAAACCGGCAAACAAGGGCTAAGAGGCAGCAAAAGTCGCGACAATGACGTTTTTCGAGCAGATATACGCCGCTTTGGACCTTGCCCTGCCGTGAGCGGTCTAGGATTCTGTAGGGACTGCTAACCTCCCAACAATAACAACACCGGAGTGGCCTCCATGAAAACCGTTGCCCAAGTGTTAAAGTCCAAAGACCAGCAAAACCAGCAAGTGCATACCATCCCCCACGACCATACGGTGTTCGAGGCACTTATCGTGATGGCGTCGAAAAACGTCGGGGCCTTGCCGGTGCTCCAGGATGGGAAGGTGGTGGGCATCATCAGTGAACGGGACTACGCGCGTAAGGTCATCCTCCATGGATTGTCCTCGGTGGCGACCAAAGCCCACGAAATCATGAACTCACCGGTGATCACCGTCGACACTCACCAGACCGTCGAGACCTGCATGAATATCATGACCGACCGGCATCTGCGGCACCTGCCGGTGGTAGAAAACGGCGAGCTTCTGGGCCTGCTGTCCATCGGCGACCTGGTCAAGGAAGCGATTGCCGAACAGGCTGACCTGATCAAGCAGCTGGAGCAGTACATTCGCGGCGAATAACCATTGGGGACCCCATGCTCGATACCTTGCAACATCAGGTCGATGACCACCTCGACAGCCTGCACCGGGCCATGGCCGAACGGCGCTTCCTGGTGCTGACCGGTGCGGGTATCAGCACCTCCTCGGGGATTCCCGACTACCGGGACAGCGAAGGTGTGCGCCGGGGCAAGGCACCGATGATGTACCAGGAGTTTTTGGCCACCCCAGAGGCGCGCCGACGCTACTGGGCCCGGGCGATGCTCGGCTGGCCGAGGGTGAGGATCGCCCAGCCGAACCCGGCGCATATCGCGCTGGCGACCTTGCAGCAACGCCAGCGCATTACCGGGCTGATCACCCAGAACGTCGACACCCTGCACGACCAGGCCGGCAGCCACGGCGTGATCGAACTCCACGGCAGCCTGCACCGAGTGCTTTGCCTGGATTGCCAGCAGACCAGCGAGCGGGATCTGATCCAGCGCCAGATGGAAGCCGAGAATCCGTACCTGGCCGGTGTGGAAGCCGTCCAGGCGCCTGACGGTGACACCTTGCTCGACCCGGCGTTTGAAGGACGTTTCCAGGTCCCCCACTGCCCCCATTGCGGCGGGCAACGATTGAAACCGGATGTAGTGTTTTTCGGCGAGAACGTCGCCCAGGGCACCGCCGCCAAGGCGATGGAGGCCGTGAACGACGCTGAAGGGCTGCTGGTGGTGGGATCGTCGCTGATGGCTTATTCAGCGTTTCGCCTGTGCAAGGCGATGGTCGAGCAGAGTAAGCCGGTGATAGCCATCAATCTGGGCAAGACCCGGGGCGATGAGTTGCTGCAGCTCAAGATCGAAGCGTCCTGCGAGCGCTTGTTGCCCCTGCTGGTAGAACGCCTGGGATAGCCCAATCCTGCTTTTCTGTGGCGAGGGAGCTTGCTCCCGCTGGGCTGCGCAGCAGCCCCAAAACCGGCAACCGAATTATTCCTGAAGAACCGCGGTCAGCCTGATGGGGGCGCTTCGCACCCCAGCGGGAGCAAGCTCCCTCACCACAGAACAACCGCCAAACCCGAGACCAACCCGCACGAAAAATGACGCCCAAGTCACGCTTTCCGGCTTCACCCCCGCCCTGCAAGGATTTATGTAGTGCTTGAAAATAATCACTACATAACCGTTGACGTAACCATTTTGTAATTGCATGATTCAAGCGTCTCCCGGATCGGGAGCGTTGGTAACAAGCGTTTTGAACAAGCTCGTCTGACCGCCGAGCTGTTTTTTCCGGATGTGCACTGCCCACAAGGCAGATTGATGAAGCTGACCGGCCCGAAAGGATCGGTACAAGGAGCTCAAACGCTGCTTGTCTTCGTTATGAAACCATTGCGTAGCAGTTCATCAGCAAGACTACATGCATCAGGTTCAAGACCCTGCCCGTACTCGGCAGACCGTTTCTGACGCCCGGTTTTTTGCGACCGGAGACAACTTAGTAGTTTTAACGGATCAACTAAAGATCGCCAACTGGTCAAGGGGCTTACACATGAATCTGAACAACCAACCAACTATCGATGAATTGGCTGAGATGTTCGCAGCGCAGAAAGACACGCTCGACGACCATATCCTCTGGATTGGTAAATCGGGCCAGGTCCATATTGACTGCCTGGCGCCCCACACCGTGGAAGAAGAGTTCGACAGGAATAACCGTGAACTGGCAGCGCGCCTGAAGATGTACCGCCGCGGCCAGGGTTATGTCGGCAAGAAAGCCGCCGCCGATCGCAACTTTATCGAGCAGGTCTTTCATACACTTAATACCGAGTGGCAGAACCTTAAAGGCCATTCGCACGTTAAAGTGATCGACAGATACTGCTGATAACTACGCACTAATCACTTAAGCCTGCTCGCTTAAACGAGCAGGCTTTTTTATTGCCTGTACTTATTGCAACAAGGCCGGAAAACGCCCCTTCCCCGCTTCATCGCGAAAAATATCAAACATCGCCTGGGCCGCCGCCGAGAGTTCGTGACCGGGCTTGGTCAATACACCAATCGGCCGTTCAATGATCGGATCGCTCAAGGTGATGCAGTGGGCGCCCGCGTCCTGCATTTGCCGCACGCACAGGGCAGGCACCGCACTCACACCCAGGCCACTGGCGACCATCTGGCCCACCGTCGCCAATTGATGACTCTCCAGTGCCACAGGCAATTTCATGTCCCGTGCCTTCAGGTGTTCTTCAAGCATCACCCGCACCGTGGACGGCCGCTGCAACGTGATGAAGGGTTGTTGCAGCAGGGTTTGCCAATCGATATCAGCCTTGTGCGCCAACGGCGAGTCACCGGGCACCACGGCCACAAAGCGGTCCACATACAGCGGCGTGAACATCAGCGATGAGCTTTCCGAAGGCTCAAACGCCACGCCCAACTCCACCTGGCGATCCCGGACCATCTCCAGCACCTGCTCGTTGATCACGTCATTGACCGTGACATTCACCTGGGGGTAGCGCGCCCGGAAAATCTTCAGGATCGGTGGCAGCAAGTTGCCTGCAAACGACGGCATCGCCGCCACCGTCACCCGCCCGCGCTGCAAGGTAAAACGCTGGCGCAATTCATCCTCGGCGTTGTCCCAGTCGGCGATCAGGCGCCGGGCCAGGGGCAACAGGGATTCGCCTTCGGGCGTCAGCGCCACATTGCGCGTATTGCGGCTGAACAAGCGCCCGCCAAGGCCCTCCTCCAGGCCTTTGATGGTCAAACTCAAGGCAGACTGGGAAAGATGCAGGCGCTCGCAGGCCGCCGCAAAACTGAGGGTCTGGGCCACGGCAAGAAAGGCGCGCATCTGTTTAACTGTCATGAAGCTTCTCCCAACGGCTGGCGACTGTGCTGTTTTTTAAATCAATCAACCTTAAAAAACAACTTAACAAATCAATCCGTCGGCGCAACACTCGGCTCATATGGCTGGCCCACAAACAATAAAAGAGGTGCATATGGCAGGTTTCGATAAACGCGTAGCGTCCTATGAAGAGGCGCTGGCAGGCCTGGAAGACGGCATGACGGTTCTGGCCGGTGGCTTTGGCTTGTGTGGCATCCCGGAAAACCTCATTGCCGAAATCAAGCGCAAAGGCACCCGCAACCTGACCGTGGTTTCCAACAACTGCGGCGTCGACGGCTTCGGCCTGGGCCTGCTGCTGGAAGGCAAGCAGATCAGCAAGGTCTTCGCTTCCTACGTCGGTGAGAACGCGCTGTTCGAGAAGCAACTGCTCAGCGGCGAAATCGAAGTAGTCCTCACACCCCAAGGCACCCTCGCCGAAAAACTGCGCGCAGGTGGTGCCGGCATCCCGGCCTTCTTCACCGCAACCGGCGTTGGCACGCCCGTGGCCGAAGGCAAGGAAACCCGTGAGTTCAACGGCCGCCCGTACCTGATGGAAGAATCCATCACCGGTGATTTCGCCATCGTCAAAGGCTGGAAAGCCGACCACTTCGGCAACGTGATCTACCGCCACACCGCCCAGAACTTCAACCCGCTGGCCGCCACCGCCGGCAAGATCACCGTGGTCGAAGTGGAAGAAATCGTCGAACCGGGCGAGCTGGACCCGGCGCATATCCATACCCCAGGGATCTACGTCGACCGGATCATTTGCGGCACCTTCGAGAAGCGCATCGAACAGCGCACCCTCCGCAAATAATCCACCAGCCCAAATAATAAGGAGACAAAAAATGGCTCTTACCCGCGAACAAATGGCTCAACGCGTCGCCCGCGAAATGCAGGACGGTTTCTACGTCAACCTCGGCATCGGTATCCCGACCCTGGTGGCCAACTACATCCCCGAAGGCATGGAAGTGATGCTGCAGTCAGAAAACGGCCTGCTGGGCATGGGTCCGTTTCCTACTGAAGAAACTATCGATGCCGACATGATCAACGCCGGCAAACAGACCGTCACCGCACGCATTGGCGCATCGATTTTCTCCTCGGCCGAGTCTTTCGCGATGATTCGTGGCGGCCACGTTGACCTGACTGTACTCGGCGCCTTTGAAGTCGACGTGCAGGGCAACATCGCCTCGTGGATGATCCCCGGCAAACTCGTCAAGGGCATGGGCGGCGCGATGGACCTGGTGGCCGGCGCCGAGAACATCATCGTGATCATGACCCACGCCTCAAAGGACGGTGAATCCAAGCTGCTTAGCCAATGCAGCCTGCCGCTGACCGGGGCCAACTGCATCAAGCGTGTGCTGACGGACCTGGCCTACCTGGAAATCGAAAATGGCGCTTTTGTCCTCAAGGAACGCGCACCTGGCGTCAGTGTTGAAGAGATCGTCAGCAAGACAGCCGGTAAACTGATCGTCCCGGACCACGTTCCAGAAATGCACTTCCAGTGAGGACAGATTCCATGCAAGACGTCGTGATCGTTGCTGCCACCCGCACCGCCGTGGGCAGCTTTCAAGGTTCGCTGGCAAGCATCCCGGCCCCGGAGCTGGGGGCTGCGGTGATCCGCCGCCTGCTGGAGCAAACCGGCATCGACCCTGCACTGGTGGATGAAGTAATCCTTGGCCAGGTGCTCACCGCCGGCAGCGGCCAGAACCCGGCCCGCCAGGCGTCGATCCTCGCCGGCCTGCCCCACGCCGTGCCGGCACTGACCTTGAACAAGGTTTGCGGCTCGGGCCTCAAGGCCCTGCACCTTGGCGCACAAGCGATCCGTTGCGGTGATGCCGAGGTGATCATCGCCGGCGGCATGGAGAACATGAGCCTGGCACCGTACGTGTTGCCGGCCGCCCGTACCGGCCTGCGCATGGGCCACGCGAAGATGATCGACAGCATGATCACCGACGGCCTGTGGGATGCGTTCAACGACTATCACATGGGCATCACCGCCGAGAACCTGGTGGACAAGTACGGCATCAGCCGTGAAGCCCAGGATGCTTTCGCCGCCGCCTCCCAGCAAAAAGCCACGGCCGCCATCGAAGCCGGGCGTTTCAGCGATGAGATCACGCCGATCCTGATTCCCCAGCGCAAGGGCGACCCGGTTGCCTTCGCCGTGGACGAACAGCCACGCGCCGGCACCACCGCCGAAGCCCTGGCCAAGCTCAAGCCGGCCTTCAA
Source organism: Pseudomonas sp. BIGb0558 (assembly GCF_024807515.1). Lineage (NCBI taxonomy): Bacteria > Pseudomonadati > Pseudomonadota > Gammaproteobacteria > Pseudomonadales > Pseudomonadaceae > Pseudomonas > Pseudomonas sp. BIGb0558. The sequence goes on along the minus strand of NZ_JANUEW010000021.1, from coordinate 95,811 downwards.
GAAAGACGGCACCGTGACCGCCGGCAATGCGTCCAGCCTCAACGACGGCGCGGCTGCTGTGCTGCTGATGAGCGCGGATAAAGCCAAGGCGCTGGGCCTGCCGGTACTGGCCCGCATTGCCAGCTACGCCAACGCCGGTGTCGACCCTGCAATCATGGGTATCGGCCCGGTGTCGGCCACTCGCCGCTGCCTGGACAAGGCCGGCTGGAGCCTGGGCGACCTCGACCTGATCGAAGCCAACGAAGCCTTTGCCGCGCAGTCACTGGCCGTAGGCAAAGAACTGGAATGGGATGCGGCCAAGGTCAACGTCAATGGCGGCGCGATTGCCATCGGCCACCCGATTGGCGCGTCAGGCTGCCGCGTGCTGGTGACCCTGCTGCATGAAATGATCAAGCGGGATGCCAAGAAAGGTTTGGCCACCCTGTGCATCGGTGGCGGTCAGGGTGTAGCGCTGGCGCTTGAACGCGGCTGATTTGCAAGAGCAACATGGAAAAGGCCCGGTTCCACGAAAACCGGGCCTTTTCTTTATCTGTCAGTCCCGCGCCTGGGGCACCGCAAACACCGCATTGGCCCGCACCACCACCTTCTCTCCCACCTGCACGCTGACCGTGGCAAATGCCATCTGCCGACCGCGCTTGTGGTGCTCCAGCCGGACCTCGATCCACTCCCCCACCTGCACCGCCCCGAGATAATCCAGGGTCATGCTCGCCGTGATCAACGGCAGCGGCGGCTCACTGGAAAACGCCATCGCGTAGCCCATGCCCACATCCGCCAGGGTGGCCAATACGCCTCCATGCACTGTGCCGCGCCCGTTGGCGTGGCGGTTGTCGGCGCGCAGGCCGATCTCCAGTTGCAACCCTTCGCCACGGCAATACACCGGACCAAGCAGGTCCAGGAGCGGGCTGCTGCGGGGCAGCGGGACAAAACCTTCGGGGGTGGCATGGGCAGTCATGGCGGCTTCTTCCTTGGGATCAGGCCTGATGTGTACTCCACACCCGCGACCTCGGCCACCAAGATCAGCCCGGCAAATTCCCGGCGATAAGCCTAACGTTTCATGCAGCGCTGATAACGCTCATCCACGCGCTTGGCAAACCAGGCGGTGGTGAGGTTGCGGGTGATCTTCGGGCTCTTCAACACGATGCCCGGCAGGATCGCCCGCGGCAGTGGTTTGCCGGCGGCCTTGTCGGCCAGGGCGAACACACGCTGGTACAGGGTGGTGTCTTCAAAATCCAGGCGCTCGCCCTGCTCCAGCTGGCTGCGGATGCTCGGGTTGCGCATGTCCAGCGACTTGCCCAGGGAGCGCACCGCCAGTTCGGTGGTGCCCGGCAGGATCGAGCCGTAGTTGATCAGGTCACCGTCCAGCGCCAGCGTGGTACCCGAGACCCGGCTGACCGCCGCCTGGAACGCGGCATTGCGGCTGGCGTACCAACCCGCATTGAAATCGGCAAAGCGGTACAGCATCTGGTCGTAGTGCACCGGGTAGCCCAGCAGATGGGCGATGCCGAAGTACATGCCGCCACGACGGGTGAACACCTCCCGCCGGATACTGCCATCCACGGTGTAGGGATAATCCCGGGCCTGCTTCTGCGCGAACTCGATGCTGACCTGCATCGGCCCTGCGGTATGCACCGGGTTGAAGCCGCCAAACAGCGTGTTGCCCAAAGGCACGACGCTGATGAAGTCGTCAAAGATTCCACTCAAATCCCGCTCGGTACGTGCAGCACTCAAGCGCTCGGCGTAGGACTTGCCGGTGGGGGAACGCAGTTGCAGCGCCGTGCGCACCAGCACGGCTGGCACATGGACTTTGGCGGCTCGGCGCAGGATTTCGTCCTGGGCGATCTTGCCCATGTTCGGCACCGGCGGGTCGACCTGATAGGTGGACTCCTGTTCGGTCACGGCCAGCACCGCGCAGAGGTTTTCCGTACTGGGGTAGATTTTCTGCGCATTGAAGGCGGTGTGGATGTCCTGGGCCCAGCCGTTGCGGTCCGGCACGCTGGCCGGCATCAGCCGCACGATCTGCGCCTTCACCTCGGCTTCGCTGCGCTCGGGCAATTGCTGGGTGCGCTGGCTGGAGCAGCCGGCCAGCACCAGCAATGTGGTGAGGCACAGGATCAGGCGGGATGAGTGCATGGGGCTTCCTTGGGTGACGATGGGCCAGTCTTGGCAGATATCGACCTGTAAGTCTAACCGGGGTTCGCCGACCTGCTGCACTCGCCAATAAATGCAGAACATGAAAGGATCAGGCACCCGTCGTTCCTACAAGGAGATTGTCCCGCACTTGCTGGCCTCGGTACTTGGCCTGTCGGCCCTGCTGCACACCAGCGCCTTGGCATTCGAAGCCCTGAAGTATGCCGGCGCCGCCTATTTGCTGTACCTCGCCTACGCCACCTGGCGGGACCGCTCGGCCTTTGCCATGAACGACACACCGACAATTTCCAGCGCCCGCAGCCTGATGGTACGGGGCCTGTTGCTGAATATCCTGAACCCCAAGCTGACGATCTTCTTCCTCGCGTTCCTGCCGCAGTTCGTCACCCCGGGCGCAAGCGCACCGGCCCTGCAAATGCTGTTGCTGAGCAGTGTGTTCATGGCGATGACGTTCGGGATGTTTGTGATTTATGGCCTGCTGGCCAACGTGTTCCGCCGCGCGGTGATCGAATCGCCTCGCGTACAGAACTGGCTGCGCCGCGGTTTTGCGGCAACCTTTGCGGGGCTGGGGCTGAACCTGGCGTTTGCCCAGCGCTAAGTCACCGGGCAGCAGATATCGGCTTTTTTTGTGGCGAGGGAGCTTGCTCCCGCTGGGGCGCGCAGCGGCCCTGAAAAAGGGGTCTGCTGCGCAGTCCAGCGGGAGCAAGCTCCCTCGCCACAGGTCACTTAGATCCCGGCCAGCGCCAGGTCCATCGCGAAGTAAGTGAAGATCAAGTCCGCGCCGGCGCGCTTGATCGAACCCAGGGTTTCCCGCACCACGCGGGCCTCATCGATGGCGCCCGCCTGGGCCCCGAACTTGATCATCGCGTACTCGCCGCTGACCTGGTACGCCGCCACCGGCAAGCGCGAGGCTTCGCGGATGTCGCGGATGATGTCCAGGTACGCGCCAGCCGGCTTGACCATCAGCGCGTCCGCGCCTTCCTGCTCATCCAGCAACGATTCACGCACGGCTTCGCGGCGGTTCATCGGGTTCATCTGGTAGCTCTTGCGGTCGCCCTTGAGCGCGCTGCCGCCGGCTTCGCGGAACGGGCCGTAAAGGGCCGAGGCGAACTTGGTGGAATAGGCCATGATCGGGATATGGCTGAAGCCCGCTTCATCCAGGGCCCGGCGGATGGCCTGGACTTGCCCGTCCATCGCAGCGGACGGCGCAATCACATCGGCACCGGCGCGGGCGGCGGCCACGGCTTGCTTGCCGAGGTTGACCAGGGTGCGGTCGTTGTCGACCTCGGCGCCGTGCATCACGCCGCAATGACCGTGGTCGGTGTATTCGCAGAAGCAGGTGTCGGACATCACGATCATTTCCGGCACCGCGTCCTTGATGATCGAGGACATGCGCGAAACCAGGCCACGCTCCTGCCAGGTGTCGCTGCCCGATGCATCCAGGTGATGGGACACGCCGAAGGTCATCACCGACTTGATCCCGGCGCGGGCATAGCGCTCGATCTCGCCGGCCAATTTCGACTCGGGAATGCGCTGCACCCCGGGCATGCTGGTGATCGGCACGAAGTCGTCGATTTCTTCCTCAACGAAGATCGGCAGCACCAGGTCATTGAGGGTGAATTCGGTTTCCTGGAACAGGCCACGCAACTCCGGGGAGCGGCGCAGGCGGCGTGGACGGGCTTCGGGGAACTGGCTGGACATTGATGCTCCTGAAAAAAACGGGCCGAGGCACATAGCTTAAGGGCGAAAGCTTATGCCCGGATTGACCGGGAGCACAAACATCGGTTGCATAACAGTGCTTTTCGTATTCCGTAACAATGATGTTTGCCGCTATTCTCGGCAAAACAGCAAAGGAGCGCTTGGCATGTTTGATATCCAGAACTACGGCAGCTTTATCGCCGCCATCCTGATCTTCCAGTTGATCCCTGGGCCGGGCACGTTTGCCATCCTGCACGCCACCGCCCGCAATGGCATCCGCGCCGGATTTGGGGCGGTGTTCGGCACCGTACTGGGCGATATGATCTTCATGCTGGCCGCCTCCGCGGGCCTCGCCGCGCTGATGAAGGCCAACCCGATGCTGTTCATGGCCCTGCAATGGGTGGGTGCTGCGTACCTGTGCTGGATGGGCCTGCAACTGCTGCTCACCCCGGTCAACCGTGATGCGGCCGGGCAGGAGCCGAAACGCTCCGGCTGGATCTACTTTCGCAAAGCCGTGGCCGTCAGCCTGACCAATCCCAAGGTGATCCTGTTTTTCGTGGCGTTTTTCCCGCTGTTCATTCGCCCCGATTCGCCCGGCAGTACCCTGGTGGCAATGATGGTGCATGTGACGCTGATCGGCTTTTTGTACCAGGCGTTGCTGGTGCTGGTGGGCAACGCGCTGGTGATTCGCCTGCGTACCTTTGCGCTGGCCCGTAAAATCGCGACCCGCGTGGCGGGCCTGGCATTGATCGGTTTCGGGATCAAGCTGGCCGCCAACAATCGTTAAAGGCTCAGCCGCCCTTCGATGCACAGCGCCACCGCGCCGCCGATCCAGATTTCCTCGCCGCTGTGCTCGACGTGGATTCGCCCGGCGCGGCCGATGGCGGTGCCCTGGCTGACTACATAGCGGCTCGGCGCCAGGCCTTCGCCCAGCAACCACTGGGCGACCCCAGCGTTCAGGCTGCCGGTGGCCGGGTCTTCCGGAGCGCCGTCGCCTGCGATAAAGGCACGCACTTCAAATTGCGCCTCGTCTCCATCCCGCCCAGGGCTCCAGGGGGCGATCACGCCCACGGCCAACCCCTGCAACTGCGAATAGTCCGGACGCAGCGCCAGTACCTGCTCACGATCCGCCAGCATCACTGCCAGCCAGCCCGCACCGTTGTCCACCCACTGGCTGCGCAAGATTGCCCCAGGCTCAAGGCCCAATCCACGCCGTACACGCTCCAGCAACTCGGCCTCCAGCGGGCCGGAGCGCAACAGCGGTGGCGCAATAAATGCCAGCGCATGGCCTTGGCGACGGATGCGCACCAGGCCGATTTCACATTCCTGGATAATCTCCTCGCCAGCCGGTTGGCCACCGGCCTGCAGCCAGGCATGGCAACTGCCCAGGGTCGGATGGCCGGCAAACGGCAATTCCTGCAGGGTGGTGAAGATTCTTACGCGGTAGTCGGCCCGTGGATCACGAGGCTTGAGCAGAAACGTGGTTTCACTGAGGTTGGTCCAGTTGGCGAAATCCGCCATTTGCTGGTCGCTCAGGCTATCGGCGCCCAGCACCACGGCCAGCGGATTGCCCTTGAGGGCCACGCTGCTGAAAACGTCCAGTTGTTTGAAGTCGAAAGAAGGCATGTTGGTCCTTATGCCGGGATGTTCAAGCCACGGATCACTGCCGGCCGGGCGACGAACCCGTCCAGCGCCCGCAGTACGTTCGGGAAATCGGTAATGCCCACCAGGTCGCCGGACTCATAGAAGCCAATCAGGTTGCGCACCCATGGGAAGGTGGCGATGTCGGCGATGCTGTACTCGTCACCCATGATCCAGGTGCGGCCCAGCAGGCGTTTTTCCAGCACCTCCAGCAGGCGACGGGATTCGGCGACGTAGCGGTCACGGGGGCGTTTATCCTCGTAGGCGGCGCCGGCAAATTTGTTGAAGAACCCCACCTGGCCGAACATCGGCCCGATACCGGCCATCTGGAACATCAGCCACTGGATCGTCTCGTAGCGCATCGCCGGGTCTTCGGGCAGCAATTCGCCACTCTTCTCGGCAAGGTAGATCAGGATCGCGCCCGACTCGAACAAGCCCAGCGCCTGGCCGCCCGGCCCATTTGGGTCGATGATCGCCGGGATCTTGTTGTTGGGGTTCAGCGAAAGGAATTCGGCGCTGAGCTGGTCCTGGGTCTCGAAGCTGACCTTGTGCGCCTCGTAAGGCAGCCCCAGTTCCTCCAGCATGATCGACACCTTGACCCCGTTGGGCGTTGGCAACGAGTAGAGCTGCAGGCGCTCGGGATGCCGGGCCGGCCATTTGGCGGTGATGGGGAAGTCTGAAAGTGAGTTCATCGTGCGACTCCTGATAAAGGCCCTGAAAAAGTAGGAGAGTAGTGGTTCGGAGCCCATCGCGCACCCGTCTTAATTCAGCAACATCGGCGAGTTAACCTCCTGCAAACGGCAAGGATGCCGCCCCATTTCCCCCGCGAAACGAACCAAACTGCCTGGGCGCACTCTCAAAGAGCGCCCGATGGCTGGGCCCGTTCGCCCTGATTCCTTGCACCGAGACTTAGAACCATCATGACCATCAAGCCTCTGTGCCTTGCGAAACGCCTTAAACGCTATTCCTACATCCTGCTGCCCGTATTACTGGCAGGCACCGCAATCGACCTTACCCTCGAGTCCAGAATCAGCCGTGCCCAGCCGGTAGACGGCGTACAGACGCTGGTCTTCCTGCGCCACGGTGAGAAACCCGCCGGAGGCCTCGGCCAGCTCAACTGCCAGGGCCTGAACCGCGCCATGAACCTGGCCACCGTCCTGCCGGAAAAATTCGGCAAGGCCAACTTCGTATTCGCGCCCAACCCGACCCGCAATGTCGAGGAAGGCGAGAAAGACAACTCCTACAGCTACATCCGCCCCTTGATGACCATCAGCCCCAGTGCCATCAAGCTCGGGTTGCCGGTGAACATCAAGTTCTCGGCCAATGACACCAGCGCCCTCGCGGACGAACTGGTGGAAGACAAGTACCACAATGCCGTGATCTACACCGCCTGGTCCCACGGCTACCTGCCGGACCTGATCAACAAGGTGGCGAGTGAAGCCGTGGGTGAAAAACACGTGATTACCGACGATTGGTCCGGCAGCGATTTCGATACCTTGTATGTGCTGACCCTGACCTGGCACAACGGCAAGGCCAGCCTGCTCAGCCGCAATTACAAGCAAGGGCTGGATAATGGCGAGCAGACCTGCCCTGCTGCAACACAGGTGAGTGCGGAGATCTGAGTTCCACAGCGTATGATGCTGTGCTATTGACTCACCTGCGGATCACCTACATGTCCAACCTCTCCTCCACCCAGCCCGCCCGGGGCTGGTCCTTCTGGTGGAAACCAGCGCTGTTCCTGCTGGTGGCCTGCATCGGCCTCTACTACGTGAAATGGTCGCCGTACTACGCCAAGGCGTTTATCGCAGCGGACAACCACAGCATCGGCGCCTCGATTCTCAACGACCAGCAAAGCTCACCACTGGCCGCCGCACTGGCCTATGCCCAGGTGTATTTCCTGGCGATCTGGAAGGCTGCGGTGTTGGCGGTCATTCTCGGTTCATTGCTGCAAGTACTGATTCCGCGGGACTGGCTGTTGCGCCTGTTCGGCCGCGCCGGGCTGGGTTCTACCCTGCGTGGTGGCTTGTTCGCCTTGCCGGGGATGATGTGCAGTTGCTGCGCGGCGCCAGTAGCCGCCGGCATGCGTCGGCAAAAGGTGTCGGTAGGCGCGGCGCTGGCGTTCTGGATCGCCAACCCGGTGCTGAACCCGGCGACGCTGGTGTTCATGGGCTTTGTGCTCGGCTGGGGCTTTACCGCGTTGCGGCTGGTGGCCGGGATCGTGCTGGTGGTGGGCGTGTCACTGGTGGCGCAGCGCATCGCACGCCCGGAACAGGTGCCCGAAGCCGCGCTGGACGCCGTGGCCCAGGCCAGCCTTACCGAGACCGAACCGTTCCTTGCCCGCTGGCTGCGCACCTTGTGGCAGCTGTTCTGGAGCACCATCCCGGTGTACATCCTGGCGGTGCTGATCCTCGGCGCGGCGCGGGTCTGGCTGTTTCCCCACGTGGACGGCGCCATGGCCAACAGCCTGGTGTGGCTGGTGCCGCTGGCGATTGTCGGTACGTTGTTCGTGATTCCGACCGCCGCCGAAATCCCCATCGTGCAGACCATGATGACCCTCGGCATGGGCACAGGCCCGGCCGTGGCCTTGCTGATGACCCTGCCGAGCGTGAGCCTGCCGTCGCTGCTGATGCTGCGCAAGGATTTCGATGCGCGGGTGCTGGTGACCGTGGCCGGGCTGACCATGCTGATGGGCGTGGTGTGCGGGTTGATCGGGGCGTTTATCCTTTAGTTGTTGGGTGAATTTGAGGGCCCCATCGCGGGCAAGCCCGCTCCCACAGGTGACCGCGTTTATTGTGCGGGACCGCGCTCAAAATGTGGGAGCGGGCTTGCCCGCGATGGGTTCAACCCATTATTCCCGCCGAACAGCCCTCTCCCGCAAATACTCCACCACCGCTCTTTGTTCTCCAGAAAACTCGATACGTGCGCCTTTGCTTTCGCGCTGGAACGCGTACATCGGGTCGTAATACTCCCGCAACAACCCTTCAATCCAGCCCCGGTGCAAGTCCACCGCGCCGTTGCGGGCCTGCTCAGCCAAGGCGTCCTGCATGATGGCGTGGAGCCGCGCAAACCGCTCGCCGCCCAGGCGCTTGTGGATGTTGCCCAGGCTCTGGGTCAGGCGCTCGGCAAACAGGGCTTGCCCGGTGTCGCCAAACACGGCGACAAACTCGGCGCAGAGGTCGACCACGTAATCCTTCAGGATGCGCTCCACCCGGCCTTCAACACTGTCTTCCAGCCAGACCATCGGGAAGCCCTGCATGCCCTTGTGCAAGGGCAACGGCAACGCACAACTGCCGATCATGCGGCTCTCATCCTCGACCACGAACTGCTCGATACCGGCGGTACGCTTCTTCAGCAGGTCCACCGCCAGGCGGTTTTCGAAGTCGATGTTGGAGGGTTGCGCGGTCGCGCGCTTGCCGAAGCTGGAGCCGCGATGGTTGGCGTGGCCTTCCAGGTCCAGGGCGTTGCTTAATTGGGCGAGCACTTCGGTCTTGCCGGTGCCGGTCATGCCGCCCAGCAACACGAAATCGCATTGCGCCGTGGCCTGTTCCACCGTGTCCAGCAGGAAGGTTCGCATGGCCTTGTAGCCGCCGCCGACCCGTGGGTAGTCGATACCCGCCTCGGTTTTCAGCCATTGCTGCACGATCTGCGAACGCAGGCCGCCGCGAAAGCAGTACAGCACGCCATCAGGATTGGCCTGGGCAAAACGTGCCCAGTGCTCGATACGTTCGGCCTTGATCGCCCCGGACACCAACTCGTGGCCAAGGACGATGGCCGCCTGCTGGCCCTGCTGCTTGTAACAGGTGCCCACCCGTTGGCGCTCGTCGTCGGTCATCAACGGCAGGTTGATCACCCCGGGAAACGCGCCCTTGATGAACTCGATCGGCGCACGGGTATCCATCATCGGCCGGTCGTTGAGAAAGATGTCGCGGTAATCGGTGATGTCGATGGGCATCAGAACACCTCTACCGCGTTGGTCTGTCGCTCAACCAGTTCGCCGATCGGCTCAAGGTTCAGGCCCAGTTCCGCCGCCACGGCGAGGAATTCGGCATTGCCTTCGGGGGTGACCGCCACCAGCAGGCCGCCGCTGGTTTGCGGGTCGCACAGCACGCGCTTGTGCAGTTCGTTCAGGCGCCCCAGTTTGCTGGCGTAGCTGTCGAAATTGCGCAAGGTACCGCCGGGCACGCAGCCTTGGTCCAGGTAGTACTCGACCCCGGGCAGGCGTGGGACTTTTTCGTATTCGATGCGGGCCGTCAGGTTGCTGCCGTCGGCCATTTCCACCAGGTGACCCAACAGACCGAAACCAGTGACATCGGTCATGGCCGTGACACCGGCCAGCTTGCCAAAACGGCTGCCGGGTTTGTTGAGGGTGCACATCCAGTCACGGGCCAGGCCCACATCCGCCTCCCGCAGCTTGCCCTTCTTTTCGGCAGTGGTGAGGATGCCGATGCCCAGGGGTTTGGTCAGGTACAGCTGGCACCCGGCGGTGGCGGTGTCGTTGCGCTTCATGTGGCGTTTTTCTACCAGCCCGGTAACGGCCAGGCCGAAGATCGGCTCGGGGGCGTCGATGGAGTGGCCGCCGGCCAGGGGAATCCCGGCCGCGTCACACACCGAGCGACCGCCGCGAATCACTTCCCGGGCAATCTCCGGGGCCAGCACGTTGACCGGCCAGCCGAGAATCGCGATGGCCATCAACGGATCGCCGCCCATGGCGTAGATATCGCTGATGGCGTTGGTGGCAGCAATGCGGCCGAAGTCGAAGGGGTCATCGACAATCGGCATGAAAAAGTCGGTGGTGGAGACCACGCCGCGCTCCTCGTCGATGGCATACACCGCCGCGTCGTCGCGCGAAGCGTTGCCTACCCACAGCTTGGGGTCGAGGTTCTGTGCGCCGCTGCCGGCGAGTATCACTTCCAGTACCTGAGGTGAGATCTTGCAACCGCAACCAGCACCGTGGCTGTACTGGGTCAGGCGAATCGGCTCGTTCATGGGTATCCCTCAAGGCGTCAAGTGGCCGGATTCTAACAGACAGCAAAAGGCCGACTGCATGCAGTCGGCCTTTATGTTCAGCCCTTAGTGTTTGGCAGCAAGCCGTTTATGCCGGTTGCGTCGCATCATGTTCAGGCACTCGATGGCCGCCGAGAACGCCATGGCCGCATACACATAGCCTTTTGGCACATGGGCGCCGAAACCTTCGGCGATCAGCGTCATACCGATCATGATGAGGAAGCCCAGGGCCAACATCACAATCGTCGGGTTGTCGTTGATGAACTTGGCCAACGGCTCGGCCGCCACCAGCATCACGATCACCGAGACCACCACGGCAATGATCATGATCGGCAAGTGCTCGGTCATGCCCACGGCGGTGATGATGCTGTCGATGGAAAACACCATGTCCAGCAGCAGGATCTGGCCAATCGCCGAAGCGAAGCCCAGGGTCACGCTCGGCGCACCGGTGTCCACATGCTCCTTTTCAGGGTCCATGCTGTGATGGATTTCAGTGGTTGCCTTCCACACCAGGAACAGGCCACCGGCGATCAGGATCATGTCCTTCCAGGAGAACGACTGCCCCAGGATGTCGATGACCGGCTCGGTCAACTGCACGATGAAGGCGATGGTGCTCAACAGGCCCAGACGCAGGATCAATGCCATGCTGATACCAATGCGACGGGCCTTGGCCCGGTGCTTCAGCGGCAACTTGTTGGTGAGAATCGAGATAAAGATCAGATTGTCGATCCCCAGCACGATCTCCATGACGATCAGGGTGGCCAGTGCGATCCACGCCGTTGGGCTGGCGGCCAGTTGTAAAAGGTAATCCATAGGTCAGTCCTGGTGTGAGGTGCGGGTATTAGGTTTCTTGGGAAGTGGACTCAGGCTTCCTGTCTTCCTGGTCCTCCTTGTCCTGCTTGCCTTGCGGGGGTGCGATCAAGCCCTTTGTCGCATCGCTCAATGCCTGCTCCGCAGCCTGGTGGGTGTCGTCGATCACTTGCTTGGCCGATTCGGTGGCTTTACCCAGCAGTTGTTGTGCACTTTTCTCGGCTTGGTCACAACCACCGAGCATGACTAATGAAAGCGCAAGCAACGCGGTTGCGCCCAGGGAATTGAGTTTCATGATGCGTTCCTCGTTAGAACCTTCGGGTCCAAGTAGTGGCCCCTCGATAGCGACGCATTCTATGCAGGTGAACACTTCAGGAAAATTCGTATTTTTTTCGTTTATACTTCGGTTTTCACGAAGTGTTGGCCGCCATGCTCAATTATCGACAACTGCACTACTTCTGGGTCGTCGCCAAGACCGGCAGCATCGTGCGCGCCTGCGAGCAGTTGAACCTCACGCCGCAGACCATCAGCGGGCAGATCAGCCTGCTGGAGCAAACCTTCGGCGTGGCGTTGTTTCAAAAGGTCGGCCGCCAGTTGGAGTTGACCGAAGCCGGGCGCCAGGCGCTGCCCTATGCCGAGCAAATGTTCCAGCTGGGCAATGAGCTTGAAGCCATGTTGCGCACCCAACCCAACGAGCAGCAGATCCTGTTCCGGGTCGGCGTGGCGGACGTGGTGCCCAAGTCCATCGTCTACCGGCTGATTGCGCCGACCATGGAATTGAGCGAGCCGATCCGCATCACCTGCCGTGAAGACAAACTCGAGCGTTTGCTGGCAGACCTGGCGATCCAGCGCCTCGACCTGGTGATCTCCGACAGCCCGATGCCCACACACCTGGACATCAAGGGCTACAGCCAGAAGCTGGGGGAATGCGGGATCAGTTTTTTCGCGACCCAGGCATTGGCGGACCAGCATCGCGGCGATTTCCCACAGTGTTTGCAGGGCGCGCCGCTGTTGATTCCCGGGGCAGAGACAGTGGTGCGCAGCCGTTTGCTGCGCTGGTTTGCCGAGCAGCAGATCCAGCCACGGATTGTCGGCGAGTTTGACGACAGCGCCTTGATGCAGGCCTTCGGCCAATCCGGCAGCGGGATTTTTATCGCGCCCAGCGTGATTGCCGACGAGGTGGAACGCCAGTATGGCGTGGCACTGATCGGCCAGACGGACGCGGTGACCGAGTCGTTTTATGCGATTTCGGTGGAGCGCAAGGTCAAGCACCCCGGCATCGTGGCGATTACCGAAGGTGCAAGACGGGAGCTGTTCACTTCCCTGCCCTGATAACTCAGGCGCAGACGGCGCGGGTCTTGGCAGTCATCAGCCACAGCGCCAGCAGGATCGACAGCAGGATAAAACCGGCGGCGGCAAACCCGAGGCTGCCCAGGCCCAGAGTGTCGATCACATGCCCACCCACCAGCGCCCCCAGGCCAATCCCCAGGTTGGCCCCGGCGATGTTCAGCGAGGCGGCAAACGCAGGCGCATGGGGCGCAGCTTTCATCAGCCGCACATGGCTGACCAGGAACAGCGCCGCCTGGGTCACGCCCCAAACGGCCATTGCCGCCGCCAGCCCGACGGTGGAGTGAATGGCCGGGACCAGCGCCACCATGCCGGCGATCATGAACCCGCAGAACAGCATCGAGGCGATCAGCGGATGACGGTCGACCATGCGCCCGCCCAATGAATTGCCGATCAGGCCCACGGCGCCAAAGCCCATCAGGCACCAGCCCACCACCGTCCCGTCAAAACCCGCCAGGCGTTCGAGGATATCGGCCAGGTAGGTGTAGGCGGTGAACATGCCGCTGAACACCAAGATCGACAGCAGGATATGCCCTTGCATCAGCGGACTGCGCAAAATCTTGAACTGCGAGCGCAGGCTGACCTGGTCGTTCTTCGCGCGGGTCTTCGGCAGGTAGATAAACAGCAGCAGGGCCTTGGCAAACGCCACCACCGCGAGAATGCCAAACGCGGTGCGCCAGCCGAACATATCGGAAATCAGCGTGCCCACCGGGATGCCGAAAACCGTGGCACACACGATGCCGAAACCGATCTTTTCAATCGCGCGGCCGGCGAAGTCCGGTCCGACAATGTCCACCGCGGTCTCGCTGGCCAAGGCCCAGAACACCGGCAAGCCCAGCGCCGGGATCAGGCGGGCCAGGGACATGACCCAGATGTTCGGCGCCAGTGCCGCCAAGGTGTTGGCCAGGCCGAACATGATCAGGATCGTGATGAACAGCCGCTTGCGCTCGAACCGCGCGAAATACGCGGTCAGGAATGGGCCGAACGCCGCCACCGTGAAGGCGAACAACGTCACCAGCAACCCGGCCTGGGACACGCTTACGTCGAGGTCCCGGGCGATGGAAGGCAACAGGCCGACGATGATGAATTCTGTGGTCAGCACGGTAAAACCGGCGGCTGACAGCAGCAGGATCGGAAACAACATTAAAAACTCCAGAAAACAGCAACATCAACGAAAGCCCGGAAGGCCCGCTGATAAAGAAGAAATAAGAGGATGGGCAATGTTAACAGAATGTGTCGCAGCGTGGCGACGGAACGCCGCACCCGGATTAGACATTTCCTACAGATGCTAGACTCCGCCCCTGCCAGATTCACGCTGCCTTAGCTGCATCTAATTAGAAAAAACCAGAGACAACCCTTTTATGACTGCTGCCCCTTCCCTCTTTCAACGACTGATGTCGGTCACCCTGGTCACCCAAATTGTCATCGGCCTGGTCGCCGGCATTCTATTGGCCCTTCTGTTACCCGACGTCGCACAAGCCACCGGTTTTATCGGCAAGGTCTTCGTCTCGGCGCTCAAGGCCGTCGCGCCGATCCTGGTGTTTGTGCTGGTGATGGCCTCGATTGCCAACCACAAGCACGGCCAGGAAACCCATATCCGGCCGATCCTGTTCCTGTACCTGCTGGGCACCTTTGCCGCCGCCGTGGTCGCAGTGATCGCCAGCACGCTGTTCCCCTCCTCGCTGGTGCTGGCCACCCACGATGTGGCCGTCAGCGCCCCCGGCGGCATCGGTGAAGTGATGCAAAGCCTGTTGCTCAGTGTGGTGGACAACCCGGTCAGCGCGCTGATGAATGCCAATTTCATCGGCATCCTGGCCTGGGCCATCGGCATGGGCATAGCGATTCGCCATGCCAGCGACACCACCCGCACGGTACTGGGCGACCTGTCCAACGGCGTCACGCTGATCGTGCGCATGGTGATCCGCTTCGCACCCCTGGGGATCTTCGGCCTGGTGGCTTCGACCCTCGCCACCTCCGGCTTCGGCGCCTTGCTGGGCTACGCGCACCTGCTGCTGGTGTTGATCGGCTGCATGCTGTTCGTGGCGCTGGTGATCAACCCGGCCATCGTGTACTGGAAACTGCGCCGCAACCCTTACCCGCTGGTGCTGATGTGCCTGCGGGAAAGCGGCATCACCGCGTTTTTCACCCGCAGTTCGGCGGCCAACATCCCGGTCAACCTGGCATTGAGCAAGCGCCTGGGCCTGCATGAAGACACCTACTCGGTGTCGATCCCCCTGGGCGCCACCATCAATATGGCCGGCGCAGCCATCACCATCACCGTGCTGACCCTGGCCGCCGTGCACACCCTGGGCATCGCCGTGGACATCCCCACCGCCGTACTGCTCAGCGTGGTCGCGGCGGTGTGTGCCTGTGGCGCGTCGGGTGTGGCCGGTGGTTCGCTGCTGTTGATTCCGCTGGCGTGCAGCCTGTTCGGCATTCCCAGTGAAATCGCCATGCAGGTGGTGGCCGTGGGCTTCATCATCGGGGTGTTGCAGGACTCGGCGGAAACCGCGCTGAATTCGTCCACCGACGTGTTGTTCACCGCTGCCGCGTGCCTGGGCAAGGAAGAGCAAGCCGCGTAAACCTTACGCGCACAAAAAAGCCCGGGGCGGTTCGTGAATGAACCGCCCCGGGCTTTTTTTACGCCTTAAGGCTTAGAACGCGCCCATGTAGTCGCGCTTGCCCACTTCCACACCGTTGTGACGCAGCAAGGCGTAAGCAGTGGTGACGTGGAAGAAGAACTGCGGCAGGCCGTAGCTCAGCAGGTACGACTGGCCACTGAAGCGCTTCTCTTTCGGGGTGCCAGGGCGGGTGACGATTTCGATGCCTTCTTTACCGTCGACCTGGGCCGGGGTGATGGTGTCGATAAACGCCAGGACCTTGGCGATCAGCGCTTGCAGGTCGGCGAAGGTGACTTCTGTGTCGTCGTATTTCGGGACTTCGATTTCAGCCAGGCGGGCAGAAACGCCTTTGGCGAAGTCGACGGCGATCTGCACCTGGCGCACCAGCGGGAACATATCCGGGTACAGGCGTGCTTGCAGGAAAGCGTTCGGGTCGATGTTCTTGGCGGTGGCGTGGGCTTCGGCCTTGTTCAGCACATCGCTCAGGGCGTTGAGCATTTGCTTGAAGACCGGGAGGGAAGCGGCGTACAGGGAAATAGTCATGACAGTCTCGACAGTTGTGGCAGGGTTTGAAACAGCGGCGATTATAGACATGCCGGCAGCCGGCGCCGCTTGTCTTTTATTTTTTCAGGATTAGGCTAGTGGGCTCACTGCATTAGGGAAAGCGCGATGACCACCGAGCACGACACGACTTCTGAAGAACCGCGCCTGAACAGCACGGAAATCCGCATCCTGGGCTGCCTGATCGAAAAACAGGCCACCAGCCCCGAAACCTACCCGTTGACCCTCAACGCGCTGGTGATCGCCTGCAACCAGAAAACCAGCCGCGAGCCGGTGATGAACCTGAGCCAGGGCCAGGTGGGCCAGAGCCTGCGGGCCTTGGAAGGTCGCGGTTTTACCCGGCTGGTGATGGGCAGCCGCGCCGATCGCTGGGAGCATCGGGTGGACAAGGCGCTGGAGTTGGTGCCGGCCCAGGTGATCCTCAGTGGCTTGCTGTTCCTGCGGGGGCCGCAGACGGTCAACGAACTGCTGACCCGCAGCGGGCGCATGCATGACTTTGAAGACGCCGAGCAGGTGGTGCATCAACTGGAACGCCTGATTGCCCGTGGGCTGGCGCTGCTGGTGCCGCGTCAGTCGGGGCAGCGGGAGGATCGGTACGTGCATGCCCTTGGGGACCCGGCGGATATCGAGGCGATCCTGGCGGCGCGTGGGAATCCGGTGGAGCGTGGTGTGGGAAGTGGCGTTTCGCTGGAGCGTATTGAAGAACTGGAAGCGCGGATTGCGGCGCTGGAAGAGCGCCTTTCCAGGTTGGAATAACCATTGTGGTGGGGGAGCTTGCTGTGGAGGGGGAGCTTGCTGTGGCGAGGGAGCTTGCTCCCGCTGGGTTGCGAAGCAGCCCCAAAAAACTGGGAGCGCTACGCACTCCAGCGGGAGCAAGCTCCCTCACCACAGCAAGCTCCCTCGCCACAGCAAGCCCCCCTCACCACAGCAAGCTCCCTGCCACAGCAAGCTCCCTCGCCACTAAATCAGCGGTGAGGCTCAGCTTCGGGCAAACGCTACCGCAGCCTGAAACTGCGCATCCGTCGGCCGCACGCCGGTGTACAGCACAAACTGCTCCAGCGCCTGGATGGCGATCACTTCCAGACCGGTAATCACCCGCTTGCCCTGGGCGCGACCACGCAAAATCAGTGGGGTTTCCGAGGGAATCGCCACCACGTCAAATACCGTCTCGGCCGTATCAATGGCGTCAGCATCAAACGCCAACTGATCCGCTTCCGCCCCTCCAGTCATGCCAATCGGCGTCACGTTGACCAGCATCTGCGGGCGCAAAGCCCCCAGCTCCGCCTGCCACTCATACCCCAGGCTCTGGGCCAGTGCCCGGCCCGCCGCTTCATTGCGCGCCACGATCACGCCATTGGCGTAGCCACCATCACGCAAGGCGCTGGCCACGGCCTTGGCCATGCCGCCGCTGCCGCGCAGGGCGAAGGTCGAATCCTTGGGCACTTCATGCTTCTTCAGCAGTTGCTCGATGGCGATGTAGTCAGTGTTGTAGGCCTTCAAATGCCCGTTGGTGTTGACGATGGTATTGATCGACGCAATGGCCCGCGCCGAATCGTCCAGCTCATCCACCAGGGCAATGCAGGCCTCCTTGAACGGCATCGACACGCCACACCCACGAATACCCAAGGCACGAATGCCACCGACGGCGCCCGGCAAGTCCTGGCTGCTGAAGGCCTTGTAGTAGAAATTCAGCCCCAGCTGTTCGTACAGGTGGTTATGAAAACGCAGGCCAAAATTCCCGGGGCGCGCCGACAGTGACATGCACAGTTGGGTGTCCTTGTTGGGGTTCATCTGCATCGGTAACTCCTTGAAGCCCTTCCAGAGGCGGTTTCGGATAGACGGATTACCCGCGCCGGCGGGTTGCCATGGATCATACGCATTGTGCCCGGCCGCTTGTGTAAGCGCGCCGATACAGACCTTACACAACCTTTACCTATCGGCTGTGCTGTTTTTCAGAAATACGCTGTCTTAAAAGTATCCCCGCGACAATCCTTGAGTCTATTGATTGCAGACCACAAGCGCAGGGGCTAACCGAGGAATGACCATGATTCGTAAAATCCCCAAGATCGCCTTGCTTATCGGCGCACTCGCTATAGCAGGACAAGCCTCCGCCCACGGTGGTGGTTGGGGTGCTCCACTTGCACTGGGTGCCGTTGTCGGTGCAGTGGTAGGCGGCTCGATCGTTGCCAGCCAGCAGCAGCCGGTCTACGTGCAACAGCCGGTGTATGTCCAGCCGCAGCCGGTGTATGCCGCTCCGCCGCCGGTCTACTACGCGCCGCCACCGCCTGTGTATGTGCAACAACAGGTTTATTACCGCCCGGCGCCGGTCTACTACGGCCCACCGCGCGGCTACTACGGCCCTCCACACGGTTACTACGGCCGCGGCTGGTAAGCATGAACTGACACACCTGAACAGGCTCCGCCCTAAAAGCGGGGCCTTTTTTTGGCCTGTTAGTCTGAATAAATCTCGCCAAGGTCGTTATAAGGACAATGGCTGTGGCCAAATCCCACATCATTGATCTCAATAGGCACTTGCCCGAACAGGGCTCGCGCTGTCATGTTTGTGTCTTGAACGGCTTCCACTATCACCATTGTCCAGTCAATAACAACAAGGACGACCGACCATGCCCACGCAAAACCCCCATCGCACCGCTGGCCTCTGCACGTCGAGCAAGGTCTATAGCGTGCTGACCGAGCTCAAGGCCCTGGAAGGCCATCGCAACGCCAAGTTCCTGTCCTTGCTGACGGAAAACCTGGTGCGCAAGGGCCTGCTCAGTGAGCAGGAAGTGGTGCACATGCTCGACCAGGTTGTCGACTGACCGATCGCTCGATAACAGTGATGTCGACTATCGAGCAGGTTAATTTTCCCTTAAGGCCCGCGCACCGTAATGTCACCTCCATAGCTTATCGGAGGTCGTCATGCCCACTATCCAAATCATGTCCGTTATCGGCAGTGCCGTTCCCGCCCCACTCCGGGAGTTGGGTTTGCTCGCCTGCTGGTACCTGGTACGCGATGGCGAAGCCATCAGTGGCCCGCTCACCTCGTTACCGGCCGCCCAGGCCCTGTCGGTCAAGATGGCTGATTGCTTTCATGCCTAAGGCAGTTGCACCCGCGGTTTGGTTTCGACAAACAGCGCCCAACTGGACATGAACAAGGCAGCGATCAGCGGCCCGATGACAAAACCGTTCAGGCCAAAGATCGACAACCCGCCCAGGGTTGAGATCAGGATCAGGTAATCCGGCATCCGGGTGTCCTTGCCCACCAGGATCGGCCGCAACACGTTGTCCACCAGCCCGATCACAAACACCCCGAACAGCCCCAGCACCACGCCTTGCCAGATCGACCCGCTGAGCAGGAAATACGCCGCCACCGGGGCCCACACAATCCCCGCGCCCACCGCCGGCAGCAGCGACAGAAACGCCATCAACACCGCCCAGAGCAGGGCACTGGGAATGTCCAGGAACCAGAAAATCAAACCACCCAACGCGCCTTGCGTGACCGCTACCAGCACGTTGCCCTTCACCGTGGCCCGCACCACCCGGTTGAATTTCAGTTGCAGGCGACGTTTTTGCGGTTCGGCCAGCGGCACCGCGGTACGTACCTTGCGCACCAGCTCCGGACCGTCCCGCAGCAGGAAGAACAGCAAGTACAGCATGATGAAAAAGCTCACCAGAAAATCAAACGTGCCCTGGCCGAAGCTGAAGGCCTGGGTCGCGAAAAACTGGCTGCCCTGCATCGCGCTCTTGACGATCTTCTCCCGCAGGCCTTCCAGGTTGCCCATGCCAAAGCGGTCCAGCAGGTGCTGGAAGTACGGCGGCAGGAAATTCTTGAACTGTTCGATATACCCGGCGACGTCGAGCTTGCCGCTCTCGACGTTCTTGTACAGCGTGGCGCCCTCCTGCACCAGCAAAGCGCTGGTGATGATCACCGGCAAAATCGCGATCACCAGGCACACCGTCAGGGTCGCCAGCGAGGTGAAGTTGCGGTTCCAGCCAAAACGTTGCTGGAAGCGCCGTTGCATCGGCGCAAAGATGATCCCCAGGATTACCGCCCAGAACACCGCGCCGTAGAACGGCAGCAGAATCCAGATAAACGCGATGGTCACCAGAGCGAGCAGCAACAACAGGGTTTTGAATTGCAGGTTGGTTTGATTCATGGCCGATCCATCTCAAAAACACAGGACACTCATGTGCACCTTGATGCTTAGTCCGCCACAAATCCTGCGAGTGCCCTATTTATTAGACCTGGATCAATAAACCGTGCTGCAGGCCCGGCTACCCTGCCGCCCTTTTGCGACCCGAACCCATGCCCCCCGTTATCGCCCCCGAACTGCTCGCCCCCGCCGGCACCCTGAAAAACATGCGGTATGCCTTTGCCTACGGCGCCGATGCCGTCTACGCCGGGCAACCGCGCTACAGCCTGCGGGTACGCAATAACGAGTTCGACCACGCCAACCTCGCCCTCGGCATCCAGGAAGCCCAGGCCCAGGGCAAGCGTTTCTACGTGGTGGTGAATATCGCGCCGCACAACGCCAAGCTGAAAACCTTCCTCAAGGACCTCGCCCCGGTGATCGCCATGGGCCCGGACGCGCTGATCATGTCCGACCCGGGCCTGATCATGCTGGTGCGCCGGCACTTCCCGCACATGCCGATCCACCTGTCGGTGCAGGCCAATACCGTGAACTGGGCCAGCGTCGAGTTCTGGCAGGCCCAGGGCATTTGCCGGATCATCCTGTCGCGGGAGCTGTCGCTGGAAGAGATCGAGGAAATTCGCCAGCACGTCCCCGCCATGGAGCTGGAAGTGTTTGTGCACGGCGCGCTGTGCATGGCCTATTCCGGGCGCTGCCTGCTGTCGGGCTACATGAACAAGCGCGATGCCAACCAGGGCACCTGCACCAACGCCTGCCGCTGGAAATACCAGGCCACTCCCGCCGTGGAAAATGCCACGGGCGACATCGTGCAGCAGTACGCGCCCGAACCGACCCTGGGCCTCGGCGCCCCCACCGACCAGGTGTTCCTGTTGCAGGAGGCCAACCGCCCTGATGAACAGATGCCCGCCTTCGAAGACGAGCACGGCACCTACATCATGAACGCCAAGGACCTGCGGGCGGTGCAGCACGTCGAGCGGCTGACGCGCATGGGCGTGCATTCGCTGAAGATCGAAGGCCGCACCAAATCCCACTTCTATTGCGCCCGCACCACCCAGGTGTACCGGCAGGCCATCGACGATGCTGTGGCCGGGCGTGACTTCGACCGCGGCCTGATGACCAACCTCGAATCCCTGGCCCAGCGCGGCTACACCGAAGGTTTCCTGCGCCGGCACGTGCACGATGAATACCAGAACTACCAGAACGGCAGCTCGATTTCCGAACGCCAGCAGTTCGTCGGCGAGCTGACCGGTGAGCGGCGCGGCGAGTTGGCCGAGGTCAAGGTAAAGAACCGGTTTGCCGTGGGCAATCACCTGGAACTCATGACCCCGGCGGGGAATTTCCACTTTGACCTGGCCACGCTGCACAACGCCAAGGGCGAGGCGATCGAGGTGGCGCCGGGCGACGGGCATACGGTGTATCTGCCGATCCCGGCGGAAATGGACCTGCGCTTTGGCCTTCTAATGCGCGACGTTTAATTTCGCCAAACACCTTAATGAGGTTGAGACAGCTTGCTGTGGAGAGGAAGTTTGCTGTGGCGAGGAGCTTGCTGTGGCGAGGGAGCTTGCTCCCGCTGGGCTGCGAAGCGGCCCCAAAACAGGCAAATGCGCTTCTTCCTGGAAAACCGCATCAGCCGGATCAGGGCCGCTTCGCGCCCCAGCGGGAGCAAGCTCCCTCGCCACAGCAAGCTCCCTACCACAGCAAGCTCCCCACCACAGTAGTCTCCCCACCACAGCAAGCTCCCTCGCCACAAAAAGCAGGGTGTGCGCGCAATAGGTTCATTAGCACAGTAGAATTGGCGGTTCTGCGTACCGCCATCCTGTCTTGAGCGGTCACCCTCTTTTTTACGGAGATCGCCTTGCGTCTGTTTCACACCTCCGACTGGCACCTTGGGCAAAACCTCCACGGCCAGGAACGCGACTTCGAACACGCCTGCTTCCTCGACTGGCTGCTGGGCCAGTTGGGCCTGCACCGCCCTGATGTGCTGCTGATCGCCGGCGATATCTTCGACACGGTCAACCCGCCGCTCAAGGCCCAGGAGCGCCTGTATGACTTCATCATCAGCGCCCACGAGCAAAACCCCGCGCTGACCATCGTGATGATCGCCGGCAACCACGATTCCGGTTCACGCATCGAACTGCCAGCGCCGCTGATGCGCCGTCTGCGCACCCACGCCCTGGGCCGGGTGCTGTGGCTGGATGACGGGCAACTGGATGTCGAACGCCTGCTGATTCCATTGCCCGGCGCCGACGGTGAAATCGCCGGCTGGTGCCTGGCCCTGCCCTTCCTGCGCCCGGCCGAAGTGACCGGCGCGCAACTGGGGGACGATTACCTGCGGGGCATCGGCCAGGTTCACGAATGGCTGATCGCCGCCGCCAACGCCAAGCGCCAGCCAGGCCAGGCGCTGGTTGCCATCAGCCATGCGCACATGGCCGGCGGCTCGGTGTCGGAAGACTCCGAGCGCAGCCTGATCATCGGCAATGCCGAGGCGCTGCCCGCCAGCCTGTTCGATGCCAGCGTCAGTTACGTGGCCCTCGGTCATTTGCACAAACCCCAGCGGGTGAATGGGGAGGAGCGGATTCGCTACTGCGGCTCGCCGATCCCGCTGTCATTTTCGGAAATCGGCTACCAGCATCAGATCCTCGACGTGCAGCTGGACGGCGAAACCCTGGTCAGCGTCGAATCACGGCTGATCCCCCGTTCGGTCAACCTGCAACGCCTGGAAGCCGCACCCCTGGCCGATATCCTCAAGCAACTGGCCGACTTGCCCGACATCGACCTGCTGGCCGAAACCCAGCGCCAGCCCTGGCTGGAAGTGCGGGTGCGCCTCGACGAGCCGCAACCCGACCTGCGCCAGCAAGTGGAAAATGCCCTGCAAGGCAAAGCCGTGCGCCTGGTGCGCATCGCCGCCGAATACGCCGGCAGCGGCAGCCGCGAAGACAGCCAGGAAGACCGCCTGATCGAGCTCGACCAGCTCACGCCCCAGGAATTGTTCAGCCGCGCCTGGCAGGAAAGCTACGGCAGTGAAGTGGACGAACAAACCTTGAAGGACTTCGCCGTGCTGCTCCAGGAAGTGCAACAGGAGGGCGAACAGCCATGAAGATCCTCGCCATTCGCCTGAAAAACCTCGCCTCGTTGGCGGGCCCGTTTGAAATCGACTTCACCGCCGAGCCCCTGGCCAGCGCCGGGTTGTTCGCGATTACCGGGCCCACCGGCGCCGGTAAAAGTACCTTGCTCGATGCCCTGTGCCTGGCGCTGTTTGGCGCCGTGCCGCGCCTGGGCGATACCGGCCAGGCAAAAATGCCGGATGCCGATACCGACATTTCCATCGGCGACCCGCGCACCCTGATTCGCCGGGGCACCGGTGGTGGTTACGCCGAGGTTGATTTTGTCGGCGTCAGCGGCCGCCGCTACCGCGCCCGCTGGGAAGCCAACCGCGCCCGGGACAAGGCCAGCGGCAAGCTGCAAAACAGCCGGCAAAGCCTGATCGACCTGGACAGCGAGCAACTGCTGGCCAGCCAGAAGACCGAATACAAAACCCAGCTGGAACTGGCCCTGGGCCTGAACTTCGAGCAGTTCACCCGCGCCGTGTTGCTGGCCCAAAGTGAGTTCAGCGCGTTCCTCAAGGCCAACGACAACGAGCGCAGCGAACTGCTGGAAAAGCTCACCGACACCGCGCTCTACACCCAGCTTGGCCGCCGCGCCTTCGACAAGGCCAAAGACGCCCGGGACGCCCACAAACACCTGCAAGACCAGGCCACCGGCTTTACCCCACTGGCCCCCGAAGCCCGCGCCGAACTTGACGCACAACTGGCCGCCGCCCAGCAGCAACTCAAGACCCAACAGGCGCAACTCAAGCAGCTTGAGCTGCAGCACACCTGGCTCAAGGAACTGCGGGAATGGCAGGAGCGCCAGCAAGGCGCAGCCGAACAGCTGCAACAGGCCCAGCAACACTGGGAAAGCCAGGGCCCGCAACGCCTGGACCTCAGCCGCCTGGAACAACTGGCGCCGCAACGTCACCACTTCGCCCGCCAGGCCGAACTGACCACACAGTTGCAGCCCCTCGCCGCACAGATCCAGCAGCACCTTGAGCAGCAAGCCGCGCTGCACACCCGCCAGACGCAACTGCAACAGCAGCAGACCGACGTGCACGCGGCCCTCGCCCAGGCCCTGAAACAACAAGCTGACGCCGTGCCCTTGCTGCGCCAGGCGTTCGAGGAGCAAACCACCCTCGCCCACCTGACCCGCGAGCTGGCCAGGCGCAGTGAAGAAAAACAGCTGGGCGAAGCCGCCTGTGTGGAAGGCCAGGCGACATTGACCGGCTTGCTCGACAAGCAAAAACTCGTCGCCGAACGCCTGAACCGGCTGGCCGCGGAGCTTGAGCGCAGCGCCGCGCTTGCGCCTTTGAGCGACGCCTGGAGCGCGTACCGCGACCGCTTGCAACAGTTGATGCTGATCGGCAACCGCCTGAATAAAGGTCAGGCTGAACTGCCGCAACTGGAAGAGCGCGCCACCCGCCTCGGTGAAAAGTGGACCGAGCAACGTGAAGCCCTGGACCTGCTGTACCACGAAGCCGGCGCCGAGCCTCATGCGGTGGCCGAGCAGATTCAATTGCTGGGCAGCCTGCTGCAGGACAATCGCAAGCAACATCGCGCGTTTGAAGACCTGGCGCGGCTGTGGGAAACCAGTCAAAAGCTGGACGTGCGCGCCAATGACCTTATTGCCAAGCAGCAGGCCGCCAAGCAACAACGTGAAGAGTTCAACCGAGTCGGCGTTCAAGCCAAGGCGGACCTTGCGGTAGCCGAACAAACCCTTTCGGTTATTCAGCAGTTGCTGGAACGTCAGCGACTGGCCCGTGATATCAACGTTCAAACGTTGCGCGAACAATTAGAGTCCGAGCAACCCTGCCCCGTGTGTGGAAGCATCGAACACCCTTATCACTCATCCGAAGTATTGCTCAGCAGCCTTGAGCGCCACGATGAGGATGAAGTGACCAATGCCCGCAAAGCCGTTGATGCACTAAAAGAAAAGATGGACGGGCTGCGCACGGAGCTGGGGGAGCTGATTGCCCAGCAAAAAGAGCTTTTGCGCCAACAACAAGATGTCGCGACAGAACAACAGGCCCTGGCTCCGAGCCTTGAAGCCCATCCGTTGTCAGCCTCGCTGTTCAACCAGGATGCAGCCAAACGAGATGCCTGGCTTGCCCAGCAACTGAGCCAGCTCAGCCAGAGCCTCAGCCAGGATGAACAACGCCAGGGCGCCCTGCTCAACCTGCAACAAAATGCCGGGCGCATGCAGCAGCAACTGCAAGCCGCCCAGGACGCCAGCCAACAGGCGCGCCAATTGCTGATCGACCAGCAGCGGGAACTGGCCAACGACCGCGAACGCCTGGACGAAGAACTCAACGCCTTCGCCAGCCTGTTGCCCACCGAGACCCTCGATGGCCTGCGCAGCGAGCCGGCGGCGACCTTCATGTTGCTCGACCAACAAGTCAGCCAGCGCCTGGAGCAGCTGGATAACCAGAAAGAACAACTGGCCGAACAGCTCCAGCGCCAGCAGGCCATCGACAAGGAAACGGACCGCCAGCAACATCGCCAGCAGCAACTGGAGACCTTGCAGAAACAGCTCGCCGAACAGAGCACCCTGCAACAGGCTGCCGAGGCAAAACTCGCCGGGCTGCTGGGGGAAAACTCCAGCGCCGAACACTGGCAACAGCAACTGGACCAGGCCGTCGAGCAGGCGCGGCAGCATGAGACCGAGGCCAACCAACAGTTGCAGGACACCCGCAACCAGTTGATCCAACTGGCCGCCGACCTCAAGTCACTGCAGGAGCGCCAACAGGCTCTGGACACCGAGCAACAGGCCCTCACTACGCGCCTCGGTGACTGGCGTGCCTTGCACCCGGAACTCGATGACCAAGGTCTGGCGCGCCTGGTGGCCTTCGATGAGCCGCAGGTGGCCGAACTGCGCCAGCAACTGCAACACAGCGAAAAAGCCGTCGAACAGGCCAAGGTACTGCTGCAGGAGCGCGAACAGCGGCTCAAGGATCACCAGGCACTGCACAACGGCAACCTCGACGCCGAGCAACTGGACAGCGCCCTGGCCGAACTCAACGCTGCGTTGGCCATTGGCGAAAAACACTGCGCCGAACTGCGCGCGCAACAAGCCGATGACCAGCGTCGCCAGGACGCCAACCAGGCGCTGGCGGCCGAAATCGCCAAGGCTTACGAAGAATGGCAACGCTGGGCACGCCTGAATGCGCTGATCGGCTCGGCCACCGGCGATACCTTCCGCAAGATCGCCCAGGCCTACAACCTCGACCTGCTGGTGCACCACGCCAACGTGCAACTGCGCCAACTGGTGCGCCGCTACCGCCTGAAACGCGGTGGCAGCATGCTGGGCCTGCTGGTGCTCGACACGGAAATGGGCGACGAACTGCGCTCGGTGCACTCGTTGTCCGGTGGCGAGACGTTCCTGGTCTCGCTGGCGCTGGCGTTGGGCCTGGCGTCAATGGCCTCCAGTACGTTGAAGATCGAATCGCTGTTTATCGACGAAGGCTTTGGCAGCCTCGATCCCGAATCGCTGCAACTGGCGATGGACGCCCTCGACGGCTTGCAGGCTCAGGGCCGCAAGGTGGCGGTGATTTCCCACGTGCAGGAAATGCACGAGCGGATTCCGGTGCAGATTCAGGTCAAGCGCCAGGGCAATGGCTTGAGCACCCTGGAGGTCAAGTGAGCCAGGCGGTGTTGTATTCGTTCCGCCGTTGCCCGTATGCGATGCGGGCGCGGATGGCCCTGCGGTATTGCGGGGTAGCGGTGCAGATTGTCGAGGTGAGCCTCAAGGCCAAGCCGGCTGAAATGCTTGCGCTGTCGCCCAAGGGCACGGTGCCGGTGCTGAGTGTGGATGGCCGGGTGATCGATGAGAGCCTTGCGATTATGCGCTGGGCGCTGGCACAGAACGATCCCGAGCGTTGGTTGCTGGCGGATGAGGCGGCGACGCAGGCGCTGATTGACGAGAATGATCAGGGCTTCAAACATCAATTGAATCGATACAAGTATGCCGAGCGTTATCCGGAGCAGCCGATGGAGGTTTATCGGGCGCAAGGTGAGGTGTTTTTGTTGAAGCTGGAGGGATTGCTGGCCGGGCGGGAGTATTTGCTGGCCGGGCATTTGAGCCTGGCGGATGTGGCACTGGTGCCGTTTATAAGGCAGTTTGCCCACGTGGATCGGGAATGGTTTGCCCGGGCGCCTTATCCGCGGTTGCAGGGGTGGTTGCGGCGGTTTCTGGAGTCGCCGCTGTTTGTCGCGGTGATGGCAAAACCTTGAGGTCAGAGCCAGCTTTTGTGGCGAGGGAGCTTGCTCCCGCTGGGTTGCGAAGCGACCCCAAAAATGGGACTGCTGCGCAGTCCAGCGGGAGCAAGCTCCCTCGCCACAACAAACCTGCTCTTAAAGAGTATTGCGCTCAGTTCTGGATTTTTTGGTCCAGGGCTGCGTAGAAGTTGGCGCTTTGTTGCAGGTATTTCTGGGTGTAGGCGCTGGTGCTGGATTTTTTGCTGCTGATCTCAACGCTGGCGCTGGCTGGCAACGCTACGGTGGCAGAAACAGCGGAAGCGGCGATGATCGAGAAGAGATTGAAGTTCATGTCGGTAACCCTTGTGTTCGGTTGGCTTGGTGGCCTGTGTTGGCCTTGGAACCAAACTTACGCCCGAGGGGTTAGCCTTAGAAATTCATTGAAACACTAGCCGCTATCAATACGATTAATACAAGGGGTCAGGCCCCGCACTGCGGGGCCTGTGGCTTAGTGTCGCACCAGGAACTTGAGGTCGCTGGGGGCATCAATCGCCAGTTTCTGCGTGGTTTTGCCTAAAAGACCGGTCTTGGGATCGCGCTCGACGACCACAATCTGGTTGCTCTTCTGGTTGGCAATCAGCAGGAACTTGCCGCTGGGGTCCAGGGCGAACTCCCGGGGGTGATCACCTTCCACCGAGCGGCGCTGGATCTCTTTCAACTGCGCGGTGGCGGGGTCGATGGCAAATACCAGCATCTGGTTGGCGGTGCCACGGTTGCTCACGTAGAGGAACTTGCCGTCGCTTGAGGTGTGCAGCGCAGCGCCGGCCTTGTCGGACACCGGCTGGCCGTCAGCGAAGTTGACCAACTGCTTCTGGGTCAGCTTGCCATCGTTGTAGTCGAACACCGCAACCTGCGCGCTCATCTCGGTGGTCAGCCAGGCGTGCTTGCCATCCGCGGTGAACAGCAGGTGACGCGGGCCGCTGCCCGGAGGCAGTTGCACAAACGCAGGGTCGGCCGGGGTCAGCGGCAGTTCATGGTTGGCCTTGGGGTCGTAGCGGTAGGCAAAGATCTTGTCCGCACCGAGGTCCTGGACAAACACGTATTTGCCGTCCGGCGAAGACACCACCGAGTGCACGTGGTTGGACGCCTGGCGTTCAGGGTTGACCCGGCTGGCCGGGTGCCCGCTCAGTTGCACCGGCGGTGACAGCTTGCCTTCGGCGTCTACCGGCAATACCGCGAGGCTGCCGCCTGGATCTTCCAGCACCGAATAGTTGGCCACGAACAGGTAACGCCCGTCACTGGCCAGGCTGGAATGGGTCGGCTCGTTGCCCAGGCTCTGCACCTGGTTGATCAGGGTCAGTTGATGGTTCTTCGGGTCGATGCTGTAACTGCTCACGCGCCCTACCGGGTCTTTCTGGCCCGGGCCGTTTTCATTGACCACAAACAGGTGTTTCTGGTCTTTGGACAAGGTCAGCCACGACGGGTTGGCTGCCTTGGCGGCGAGCACCGGCTGGCCGCTGAACTGCCCGGTGCGGCTGTCGAACTGCAGGCGGTAGATGCCTTCGCTGGTGCCGGCGGTGTAGCTGCCCACCAGCAATTCAAAGGTGTCCACCGGCGCAGCCTGGACCGACATCGCGCCTACGCTGCCGGCCATCAGCAGGGGCCAGAATTTACGCATCATCATCCGCTTCATCCTCGTCATTATTGTTGCCGGTAACGCCGCTCATGCAGACCAGGCGGTGTTCGCCCGAGTCACCGGTAAGGGTCCAGCTTTGCAAGGTCTGATCAAAGGTCGCCGCCTTGACCTGCTCCAGGCTGAAACTCCAGCGCTTCTCGGCACGACCGTCCATGCAGATGATCAGCAACTTCTGGTCATCCAGGCTGAAATCGAAGGTATGCAGGCCATCGATCTCGACCATCTGGCAGTCTTCAAAAGCGTTGAGCAAGGTAGCGGTGTCGGCAGTCATAACCATCAATCATCAAGGGGAAAGACCTCATGATAGGTCAAATCGTTGCATCGGCCTAAGCCCGCGCAATGCAAAACGCCGTGGCACAGGCCACGGCGTTTTGGCGAACAGCGTTGGATCAGTGAGCGAACAGCGAATTGCCCTTCTGCCCCGCCAGCTTCTCGGGCTTGATCAGGAAGCGTGCCAGCGCCGGCAACAGCCACAGCGCGCCGAACATGTTCCACAGCAGCATGAAGGTCAGCATCAGGCCCATGTCGGCCTGGAACTTGATCGCCGAGAAGATCCAGGTGCACACGCCGATGGCCAGGCACAGGCCGGTGAACAGCACGGCTTTACCGGTGGACTTGAGGGTCTGGTAATAGGCTTCCTGCAACGGCAGGCCGGCCCGCAGGAAACTCTCCAGGCGGCTGTAGATGTAGATGCCGTAGTCCACGCCAATCCCCACGCCCAGCGCCACCACCGGCAAGGTCGCGACCTTGACGCCGATGCCCATGAACGCCATCAGCGCGTTGCCCAGCACCGAGGTCAGCACCAGCGGCAGCACGATGCACAGGGTCGCCGCCCAGGAACGGAAGGTGATCATGCACATGGTGGCGACGCACAGGTACACCAGGATCAGGATGATCAGCTCGGATTCCTTGATCACCTCGTTGGTGGCGGCCTCGATCCCGGCGTTACCGGCGGCGAGGATGAATTCCAGGCCGTCCTTGTTGTTCTCCTTGGCGAAGTCCTGCACCGCATGCACCGCGCGGTCGAGGGTCTCGGCCTTGTGGTCGTTGAGGAACACCAGTACCGGCGCCAGGGAACAATTGTTGTTGTACAGGCCATCGGCACGGGCGATGGAGTTGTTCAGCACGTCGGGGTTGCGCGACAGGGTTTCCCATTTCAGGTTGCCCTCGTTCATGCCCTTGATCATCTGCTTGGACACGGTCACCAGCGAGATGGCCGACTGCACACCCTCGGTGTTCTGCATCTTCCACATCAACTGGTCGATGGGCGCCATGGCTTCATAGCGCGAGCAGCCTTCCGGCGGTGTCTTGACCATCACCACCAGTACGTCGGAGCTGGTGGAGTAGTTGCTGATGATGAAGTTGTTGTCTTTGTTGTAGCGCGAGTCCGGGCGCAGCTCCGGGGCGCCCTGGTCGAGGTCGCCGATTTTCAGGTTCTGGCTGTACCAGAGGCCGCCACCGAAGGCGACCAGCGCCAGGGCGATCGACACCGGGGCAACTTTGGGGCTGGCGAACTTCGACAGCAGGCGCCAGAACGGGTGTTCGCGGTGCGCATCCTTCTTGCTCTTGGCGATCGCGCGCTTGCTGATGCCCACATAGGAGATCGCCACCGGCAGCAGGATCAGGTTGGTGAACACGATGACCGCCACCCCCACCGAGGCGCCGATGGCCAGTTCGCGGATCACGCCGATGTCGATGATCAGCAGGGTGATAAAGCCCACCGCATCGGCGAGGATCGCGATCATGCCCGGCAGGAACAGCTGGCGGAAAGTACGCCGGGCTGCGGTCAGGGCGTTGTCGGCATCACTGGACTGCAGGGCGATCCCGTTGATCTTCTGCACGCCGTGGGAAATGCCGATGGCGAAGATCAGGAACGGCACCAGCATCGAGTAGGGATCCAGCCCGAAACCCAGGGCATGCATCAGCCCAAGCTGCCAGATCACCGCCACCAGCGTGGTGCTCAACACCGCGACGGTACTGCGCAGGCAGTTGGTGAACCACAGCAGCAGCACCAGAGTGATGACGAAAGCGATCCCGAAGAACAGCACCACCATCACCAGGCCGTCGATCAGGTCGCCGACCTTCTTGGCAAACCCGACGATGTGGATCTTGACGTTGGGGTTCTGCGCTTCGAACTTGTCGCGGATCTTGTCTTCGAGTTCATGGGAGAACTTGCGGTAGTCCAGGGCCAGCAACTTGCCCTGGTCTTGCGGGTCGGGATAGGACTCCAGCAGCGGAATGTCGACGATGCTCGACTTGAAATCGTTGGCCACCAGCCGCCCCACCTGCCCGGACTTGAGCACGTTGTTGCGCAGCTGGTCGAGGCTTTCCGGCGAGCCGTTGTAGCTCTGCGGGATCACTTCGCCGCCGGCAAAACCTTCCTCGGTAACTTCGGTCCAGCGCACGCTGGGGCTCCACAGGGACTTGAGCCCGGAGCGGTCGACGCCGGAGATGTAGAACACCTCGTCGTTGATCTGGCGCAGGGTCTCCATGTATTCCTTGGTGAAGATGTCACCGTCCTTGGCTTCCACCGAAATGCGCACGGTGTTGCCCAGGTTCGCCAGGTCGTTGCGGTGCTCCATCATCTTCTCGATGAAGGGGTGCTTTAAGGGGATCATTTTTTCGAAGCTGGTGGACGGGCGAATCAACGTCGCCTGCCAGAACAGGAAAATACTCACCAACAGGCAGATCGTGATCACTGCCGGGCGGTTATTGAAAATCAGGCGCTCGAGAAACGTGGCCTTGTCGTTGTGATGACTGCTCATTGTGTCCCCGCCTTCTTATTGTTTTGTCGGCTCGGCGCCGGTTGGACTGGCCACGCGAACGCCGCCCTGCCCCGCCAGAATCAAGTTGCCGTTGCCCGCCGCCGTGACCGCCGACAGCGAGATGCGGTCCGGGCGATTGAATACGCTGAAGGTCAGGCCGTCGTCGTGGCTGACCACCACGCTGCCGCCGTTGCCCACCACCACGATGGAGCCGTCGTCCAGCAGGGTCGCCCCCGACAGGCCGAACTCCAGCGCGCCACGGGTGGCGTTCAATTCCACCGGCTCCCAGGTGCTGCCAAAATCCGTGGAGCGAAACAGGTTGCCGCGCAAGCCGTAGGCCAACAGGGTTTGCGCCTGGGCAGTGCCGATCACGCCGAACAGCGAGCCCTCGTAGGGGCCTTCGAGTTTTTCCCAGGTTTGCCCCTCGTCATGGGAGCGGAACATGCTGCCCTGCTCGCCGACGATAAACAGCCCGGCGTCTTTGACCTGGGCAATGGCGTTGAGGTGGTATTGGTCTTCGTTGTCGAGACGGTCGCTGACGTCGTCCCAGGTCTTGCCGCCGTCGGTGGTTTCGACCAGCGCACCGTAGGCGCCCACGGCAAAGCCGGTGCTGGCGTCCTTGAACCAGACGTCGAGCAGCGGCGCTTCGCGCTTGAGGTCCTGGAATTGCTGGGTCCAGGTCACGCCGCCATCGGTGCTGGCGAGGATCTGTGCGTCATGGCCCACGGCCCAGCCGTGTTGGTCGTCGGCGAAAAACACGGCCGTCAGCAGTTGCCGGGTGGGGACTTTGGCCTGGGTCCAGGTGGCGCCCTGGTCGTCGGAATAGAGAATGTGCCCGCGATCACCGACGGCGACCAGGCGTTTGCCTGCGTGCACCACGTCGATCATCAGGCTTTTGGCGGCCTTGGGGGAATCAATGGCAAACACCGCTGCGGCGGGGGTTTCAGTGGCGGCGTGGGCCGCTGTCGACAACGCGACAGCCCCCAGCAACGAGAGCGCTGTGGCCAGCAATGCGACCCTGCGCGTGGCCTTCGGGCGGAAAAACACCACACCCATGACAGGCTCACTCATAGACCTTTCTCCCATTTATTATTGTTAGGTCGTCTTGCCGTGAGGAGCCCTGAAACCTGCAATCTAGAGCGCCTTGGGCAAGCTGGGCCATCCTAGCGGGCTTTGGAATCGTCTGACAATCGGCGCTACGTTATGTTTTGTTAACTGGAAGGGGTTAAGCCGGTGCTGAATGTAATGCTATCAGTAGCGGTGATCGTGGCGAGGGAGCTTGCTGTGGCGAGGGAGCTTGCTCCCGCTGGGCTGCGCAGCGGCCCCAAAATCCTGGGAGCGCTTCGCACTCCAGCGGGAGCAAGCTCCCTCGCCACGGGGTGCATTGTTCGTCCCGAGAATGAATTTTTATTCTATCTATTGAATGTTGAGAATATTTATTCCATAAATAGCTTTCTCACAACAATAATTCGAAGGTACCTGGCTATGCGCGAACTCGGAATCGGCCTGATTGGCACAGGCTTTATGGGGCGTGCCCACGCCCTGGCGTTCAATAACGCGCGGGCGGTGTTCGAGCTGCCGGTGAAGCTTACCCTGGCCGCCCTGGCCGATGCCGATACCGAACGCGCCAAGCGCTGCGCCAGCGACTGGGGATTTGCCCAGGCACATGGCGACTGGCAGCAGTTGATCGACGACCCCAAGGTGGATGTCGTCGCCATCACCACACCCAACCATTTGCACTATCCGATGGCCATGGCTGCGCTGGCGGCAGGCAAGGCGGTGTATTGCGAGAAGCCGCTGGCGGTGAGCCTGGAACAGGCGGCGGCCATGCGCGATGCGGCGAGCAAGGCCGGGGTGGTGACCCGGGTGGGTTACAACTATCAGCACAACCCGATGATTGGCCTGGCCCAGCAGTTGATCGACAGCGGTGAGTTGGGAGAGATCATCAGTTTCCAAGGGGAATTCAGCGAGGATTTCATGGCGGATGCAGCGTCGCCCTGGTCGTGGCGCTGTGAGGTGGGGCATGCCGGTGGGGCCTTGGCGGACCTGGGCAGTCATTTGCTGTCCATGGCGCGCTATTTGGTGGGGGATGTCGTAAGTGTGTGTGCCGATACGCAGACGGTGCACGGGCAGCGGCCTGCCACTGCCGGGAGTGAGACGCTGCGGGAGATTGCGGTGGATGATCAGGTGCATGCGTTGTTGCGGTTTGCCAACGGTGCGCGGGGGACGGTGAGCAGCAGTTGGCTGAAGCATGGGTATAAGAATCACCTGAGCTTTGAGATCAGTGGCACGCGGGGCACGTTGTTGTTTGATCAGGAGCGGTTGAATGAATTGCAGCTGTTCCGGGTCGGGCAGGAGGGGTTTCAACGGTTGCTGGCGGGGCCTGCGCTTGCGGGGTATGCGGCGTTCAGTCCGGCGCCGGGGCATCAGTTGGGGTACAACGAGTTGAAGACGCTGGAGGTGCATGAGCTGGTGATGGCGTTGGCTGGCAAAGGCAGTGATGGGACGGATTTTGCGGCGGCTTGGGAGGTGGAGCGGTTGGCGGCGGCAATTCGGGTGGCGGCTCGGGAGGAGCGGTGGGTCAGGCTGAGTGAGGTTTAAAGGATAGAGGAGATCAAATGTGGGAGCCGGGCTTGCCCGCGATAGCGGTGTGTCAGCCAGCATATTCGCTGACTGTTACACCGCTATCGCAGGCAAGCCAGCTCCCACAGAAGCCAGCTACTACATTTGATTTTTGTCAGCTTTGAGGTTTGCGCATCAGGCGGTACGCCGCCGGGATGACGAACAGGGAGAGCAGCGGTGCGGTGAGCATGCCACCGATCATGGGCGCGGCAATCCGGCTCATGACTTCGCTGCCGGTGCCGCCGCCCAGCAGGATCGGCAACAAGCCGGCGATGATCACGGCCACGGTCATCGCCTTGGGGCGTACGCGCAATACGGCGCCTTCGGTGATGGCTTCCAGCAAGGCCTGGTCCCCTCCTCCCTGGCGCTCGGCCCAGGCGTTTTTCAAATACAGCAGCATGATGACGCCGAACTCGGCCGATACCCCCGCCAACGCAATAAAGCCCACGCCCGTAGCCACCGACAGGTTGAAGCCCAGCCAGTACAACAACCAGACCCCGCCGGTCAGCGCGAACGGCAACGTGGCGAGGATCAGCAGCGCCTCATCCACCCGGCGGAACGTCAGGTACAGCAGCACGAAAATGATCAGCAGGGTCGCCGGCACGACCAGTTTCAGGCGTTCATTGGCCCGCTCCAGGAACTCGAACTGCCCCGAATAGCTGAGGCTCATGCCCGGCTGAAGTTGCACGTTCCGGTTGATTGCCTCACGCAGATCCTTCACGACCGACGCCAGGTCGCGGTCGCGCACGTCGATGTACACCCAGCCGGAAGGTCGGGCGTTTTCGCTCTTGAGCATCGGCGGGCCTTCAGTGACCTTTATTTTGGCCACGGTACCCAGGGTGATCTGGCTGCCCGAAGGCGTGTAGATCGGCAGGTTGCCCAAGGCGCTCACCGAGTCGCGCCATTCTTTCGGGTAGCGCAGGTTGATGGGAAACCGCGCCAGGCCTTCGACGGTCTCGCCAATGTTTTCACCGCCAATCGCCCCGGAAACGATGGACTGCACATCGGTGATGTTCAGGCCATAGCGTGCAGCCGCCGGGCGGTCGATGTCCACGTCGATGTAGCGCCCGCCGGTCAGGCGTTCGGCCAAGGCCGAGCTGACGCCGGGCACCGTTTTGGCGACCTTTTCCACGGCCTGGGTCACGGCGTCGATCTGCATCAGGCTGGTGCCCGCCACCTTCACGCCTATCGGGCTTTTGACGCCGGTGGCGAGCATGTCGATGCGGTTGCGGATCGGCGGGATCCAGATGTTGGTCAAGCCCGGCACCTGCACCACCCGGTCGAGTTCCTTCACCAGTTTTTCCGGGGTCATGCCCGGGCGCCATTGGTCTCGCGGCTTGAACTCGATGGTGGTTTCGAACATTTCCAGCGGCGCCGGGTCGGTGGCGGTTTCCGCGCGGCCGGCCTTGCCGAACACATGGGCAACTTCCGGCACGCTCTTGATCAAGCGGTCGGTACGCTGCAACAACGCGCCCGCGGTTTGCGTTGACAACCCCGGCAGCGCCGAAGGCATGTACAGCAGGTCGCCTTCATCCAGCGGCGGCAGGAATTCACCCCCCAGGTGCGACACCGGCCACAGTGCACTGGCGACCATCAACAGCGCCACCAGCAAGGTCATGCGCGGCCAGCGCAGCACGGACTCGAGCGCCGGCTGATAGAGCTTGATCAGGCCGCGATTGAGCGGGTTGCGTTGCTCGTCGGGGATGCGCCCGCGAATCCAGTACCCCATCAGCACCGGGATCAAGGTCACCGACAACCCCGCCGCCGCGGCCATGGCGTAGGTCTTGGTGTAGGCCAGCGGCCCGAACAAGCGGCCTTCCTGGGCTTGCAGGGTGAACACCGGGATAAACGACAAGGTGATGATCAGCAGGCAGAAAAACAGCGCCGGCCCCACCTCCACCGCCGCGTCGGTGATGACCTTCCAGTGTTCCTCCCCCTTCAATTCCTGGTTCGGGTGCGCGTGGTGCCAGGCTTCGATTTTCTTGTGGGCGTTCTCGATCATTACTACCGCGCCATCCACCATCGCGCCGATGGCAATCGCAATCCCGCCCAGGGACATGATGTTGGCGTTGATGCCCTGGAAGCGCATCACGATAAAGGCAATCAACACCCCCACCGGCAACGAGATGATCGCCACCAGGGACGAGCGCAGGTGCCACAGGAAGATCCCGCACACCAGTGCCACCACCAGGAACTCCTCCAGCAGCTTGTGGCTGAGGTTGTCCACGGCGCGGTCGATCAGTTTGCTGCGATCGTAGGTGGTGACGATTTCCACGCCGGGCGGCAGGCTGGTTTTCAGTTGTTCCAGCTTGCTCTTCACCGCCGCGATGGCCTCGCGGGCGTTCTTGCCGCTGCGCAGGATCACCACCCCGCCCACCGCCTCGCCTTCGCCATCCAGCTCGCTGATGCCCCGGCGCATGTCCGGGCCCAGCTGGATTGTCGCCACATCACCGAGGGTCACCGGCACGTTGTTGGCGTCGAGCCGCAGGGGGATCGCGCGAAAGTCCTCCAGGGTCTTCAGGTAGCCGGAGGCGCGCACCATGTATTCCGACTCGCCCAT
The DNA here is from genome assembly GCF_024807515.1 of Pseudomonas sp. BIGb0558. Taxonomy (NCBI): domain Bacteria; kingdom Pseudomonadati; phylum Pseudomonadota; class Gammaproteobacteria; order Pseudomonadales; family Pseudomonadaceae; genus Pseudomonas; species Pseudomonas sp. BIGb0558. The sequence goes on along the minus strand of NZ_JANUEW010000021.1, from coordinate 58,904 downwards.
GTTCAGCACCGAGCCGCCGGCTTCCTGGTTGGCCTTGCCGATGGCCTCCACCACTTGCGCCTGGGTGATACCGCGACTGGCCAGGGCCAGGGGATCGATCTGCACCTGGTATTGCTTGACCTGGCCGCCAATGGTCGCCACTTCGGCGACGTTGGGCAGGGTCTTGAGTTCGAACTTGAGGAACCAGTCCTGCAACGAGCGCAACTGCGCCAGGTCATGTTTGCCGGTGCGGTCCACCAGGGCGTACTGGTAGATCCAGCCGACACCGGTGGCGTCCGGGCCCAGCGCCGGCTTGGCCGACGCCGGCAAGCGCGCCTGCAGCTGGCTCAGGTATTCCAGCACCCGCGAGCGTGCCCAATACAGGTCGGTGCCTTCGTCAAACAGCACGTAGACGTAGCTGTCGCCGAAGAACGAAAAGCCGCGTACGGTCTTCGCCCCCGGCACCGAGAGCATGGTGGTGGTCATCGGGTACGTGACCTGGTTCTCGACAATCTGCGGCGCCTGGCCCGGGTACGGCGTGCGGATGATCACCTGCACATCCGACAGGTCCGGCAGGGCGTCCACCGGCGTGTTCTGGATCGACCACAAGCCCCATGCGGTGACGAATAAAGTCGCCAGCAAAACCAAAAAGCGGTTGGCCACCGACCAACGAATCAACAGGGCGATCATGGTCGGGCTCCCGGTTGCATGCTCATGCCGTCCATGGCCCCCTCATTTGAAAAACCGTCGGACGATTGAGTGGTGATTCCCTTCAAACTTGCTTCAGAGTCCAGCAGAAATTGACCCGAGGCGACCACCTGCTGGCCTTCCTGCAAGCCTGCGACGATCACGGTCTGGTCCTGGTTTTCCGCACCCACCTGCACTTCTACCGGGCGATAACGTCCGCCCACCTCGGCCACCATCACCAGCACGCGTTTGCCGGTGCGAATCAGCGCTTCGCTCGGCAACAACAGCACCGACTGGCCGGTGGATTGGGCCAGGCGCACCTGAGCGGTCATGCCGGGCCGCAACCGGCCATCAGGGTTGGGCAGCTCGACCCGGACCTGCACGGTGCGGCTGTCCATGGCGGTGGCCGGCAGAATCGCGCTGACGGTGCCGCTGAATGCCTGCCCCGGCAAACCAACAAACCGGCTCTCGACGGTTTGCCCAACCGCCAACGCAGCGCCCTGGGCTTCAGGCACGGCGACTTGCAGCCACACGCTGCCCAGGCCATTGACCCGCGCCAGGGTCTGGCCCGGCGCGACGGTCATGCCCTCGCGCACGTCCAGCGTTTGCAACGCGCCGGCCAGCGGGCTGGTAATGGTCATCACCGATTGCACCCGGCCGCTGCGCTCCATTTGCGCGATCACCCCGGCGGGCATGCCGCTCAGGCGCAGGCGCTGGCGGGCGGCGGCCAACAGGCCGGCGTCGCTGTGGCGCAGGGCAAGGAATTCTTCCTGAGCGGCGGCCCATTCCGGCACCAGAATGTCGGCCAGGGGCGCATCGGCCTTGAGCACATCACCCGGCGCACGGGCGTAAACCCGCTCGACAAAACCCGCAGCCCGGGCCTGCACCACCGCCACATCGCGGTCGTTGAAGGCGAGGATTCCCGACAGTTCAAGACTCGACGCCAACACGCCGCGGCTGACACTCGCCAGGCGTACGCCGATGTTCTGGGTCAGGCTCGAATCGATGCGAATCGCCGCAGTGTCCGCCGCTGCGCCCTGCTCGCCGCCATATCGCGGCACCAGTTGCATGTCCATAAAGGGCGACTTGCCCGGCTTGTCGAATTTCTGCTGCGGGTACATCGGGTCGTACCAGTACAACGCCTTTTTCTCCTGCGGCGCCTGCATCGCCCCGGCCATGGCCGGTTTCTGCGCCAGCCAGTAGCCGCCCCCCAGGCCCAGCAGCAGGACGCCGCCCAACAGCGCCATGTTCACGATTCGGTTATTCATTGGCGGGTTCCCCGTAAGCGAAATACAGCTGGGCGCCGGTCAGGGCGCGCTGCTCAATGGCATCAATCTGTTTGAAGCGCGCCTCGACCCACTCACGGCGGGCGCTGACCACGTTCATCAGGTCGCCCTTGCCCGCGCGGTAACCCGCCAGGCTCAGGGCAACCTTCTCCTCGGCCAGCGGCACAAGGCTGTCCTGGCTGCGCTGCACGGCGCGGTCCAGGCGCTGGTAGGTAGCCAGGTCGTCTTCAAGTTCCTGGGTGTGTTCGCGGGTCTTGGCTTCGCGCTCGGCGTCCAGCTGGTCGAGTTGAGCCTGCTTGGCGGCGATGCCGGGGTTCTGCCGGCGACCGGGGAAGATCGGCAGATCGAAGGTCAATTGCAGGCTGACCATGTCACCGTATTCACGGCCACGGTGCTGATAGTCCACCTCCCAACTCCAGTCCGAAGTCTTCTGCGCCCTGGCCTCGTTCAGCCGGGCTTCGGCCTCGCGGGTACGCGGCACAAAGGCTTGCAGTTCCGGGTGCTGGTGCAGGTTGTGGGTGAAGCCATGGGTGTCGATTGTCCAGTTCGGCAACTGGCCGCTGGGGGCTTCGCTGGCGGCCGGGCCGATCCAGCGCTTGAGGGCAGCGCGGGCCTGGGCGCGTTGCTGGATCAGTTCGTCCTCGCGCCCAGCAAGGTCGGCGGCTTCCTGTTTGGGGATCACCGTGTCGGAAGGCTGCCCACGCCCACCGGCCAACTGCGCACGCACGGTGTCTTGCAGCAGGCGATTCTGCTGATAGAAGTCCTTGAACAGGGCCTCTTTGCGCTCCACCGCATAGGCGCGAATCCACGCCTGGGCGGTGGCCTGGCGCACGTTCAGGCGCTCGATGCGGCCTTCGGCGGCCGCCGTGTCCACGCTGGCCGAGGCCAACTCCACGCGCGCCTTGCGCTTGTCGCGGCTGGGCACTTGCTGCTGGATGCCGATCATCTGCTCGGTCATGTCATCGCCATACAGCGTGCCGCGATTGGGCCCGCCAATGGGGAAGTTCTGCAGGCCCACCACCAGTTTCGGGTCCGGCAACTCACCTGCCGGTATCGCCGCCTGGCCAGCAGCCTGCAATTTAGCGGATTCGGCCGCCAGCGACGGCGCGTTGTTTTGCGCCAGGCGCAGGGCCTCATCCAGGGTCAGCGCAGACGCCAGCGTCGGCCACGCCAGCACGCCCACCACCAGGGCACGCACGCATAGGGAATTCATCTTGAAGTTTCCTGTTCTGTTGCGCTGCACTCCGCTTTACGCGGCCCACAGCAAGGCCATCCCGGGTCGGGGACGAGTCTTCAGGTGCAACAGGATTCAGGTACGGGGCGGACGCCAGACGCCGGACGGCGTGCGGTCGGGGATGAAATCAGACCCCAGGCCGGCAACCACCGGATGGGAGCCAGCAACGGGTGACTTGAGCACGGGCATCGACAGCTGCAGCATGCCGCCAGTCTTGCATTCCTGTCCGGGCTTGCAGCTCTTGCCGTGATCGGCGTGGCCCGCACCGTCCGCGCAACAGTCCGCAGACATGTCGCTCATCATCTGCATATCGGACATCTGCATCGGGCACGGCTCGCTGCTCGACGGCACGCCCGCCATCCCGGTCAGGGGAAGCGAGAGGCTCAACAACAGGACGAGAAAAAAACGCAGATAGCGGCTCATGGGGCGGGAGTCTAGACAAAAGGCGGTTAAGCAACAATTAACAAACAGCAAAAAGCCGCGCCTGCTGGAGCAGGCGCGGCTTGGGTCAAACAGACAACAGGATCAGTGCATGAAGATCGCGATCAGGATAATGACCGGGATAGGCACACCGAGGAAAAACAGCAGTAATGAGCGCATGACAGTCTCCTTGAATTAACGAACGGACGTGGTGTGTGCAGTGGTTTCCAGATACACCACCGCATCCCGGCGACGACCGCCAAAGGTTGCAGCGAGGCTGGCAAAAAACGCACCGATCAACAGCGCCACGAAGGTCCACAGCGATGTATAGGCAGCGACTTTCGCCGCAGTGTCAGCAGCCTGCTTGGCTTTCAACTTGGCATCCTCCAGCGCCTTCTGGGCCTGGCCATAAACCTGGTCCACACGCGCCTCGGCATCGGCCTGACTGAGGTTGGTCCGCTGGCTGATCAGTTGCGCCAGGTACGCACGGTCTTCCGGCGCCAACTGGCCGTTGTTGCTCACGGTACGGGCAAAGATGCGGGCAACCACACCATGCACCGCGTCATCACTGACGGCTGCCGGGCGATCATCACGGAACAGGCTGTCGACGTAATAGCCGAAGTCTTCACCCTTGGACGCAGCACCCGCCACCTGGCTCATGCCGCTGGCAGCACCCGAGGCCACACTGGCACCCGCCTTCACACCACCGCTGACCACACTGCTGACCGAACCGACGATCAGCACCGCCGTCACCAGTGTCGCCACGGCCCAGGCCAGGAAGCCATGGGCGGTGTCGCGAAAGTACACCTCATCGCCGTGCATATTGGCCCATTTCACCCGCAGGCGACCGGCGAGGTAACCGCCCATCCCCGACGCGATGATCTGCGTAACCGCCAGCCAGACAATGGTGGAAATGCCAAGCCCTTTGGCGCTGATACCGCTGTCGGCCCACGGCGATACCGCCGAAAAGCCCAGGCCGAAGCCCAGCAGCACCAATATCAAGGACAATGCGGCCGCGGCGGCAGCCCCGGCAAAAATCGCCCCCCAGGAAACCCCGGAGAGCGCGCTCGACTCTTGCAGCGTGGATGAGGATGTAATCATTGTTGTTTTGCTCCAGGCATGAAAAATAGTGTTACAAGTCTCAAAAGGGACAGTGCAGGCACCGTGCCAGGAGCCTTTAAAATAAAACCCCATATATTTCAATTAGTTAAGTAATTTGAACTAATTTGAACCATGCAACTTGCAAGAAATGCCCGGGAGCGGCGGGCGTTATGCATTCCCCGTAGGAAACGACCCGCGCGCAAGGCTTGGAAGGATAAATTCCTACACGCACAGCATTCGTTCAGATTCAGCGGGGTAAGGTGAATTGTGTCGTTTATGCCTACATAAATTTTTATTTAGGAAGCGGGCTATCATTTCTTGGCAAAATGCCCGCACTTCAGTGTGAATCGCTCACCAGGTAATCCTTATGACCCGCATTTTGACCATCGAGGACGACGCCGTAACGGCCCGCGAGATCGTTGCCGAGCTGAGTAGCCATGGACTGGACGTTGACTGGGTAGACAATGGCCGCGAAGGCCTGGTCCGTGCCGTCAGCGGTGATTACGACCTGATCACCCTCGACCGCATGCTCCCGGAACTGGATGGCCTGGCCATCGTCACCACCCTGCGCACCATTGGCGTATCCACGCCGATCCTGATGATCAGCGCCCTCTCCGATGTGGATGAACGGGTACGCGGCCTGCGTGCCGGTGGGGATGACTACCTGACCAAACCGTTCGCCTCCGACGAAATGGCCGCCCGCGTCGAAGTGCTGCTGCGCCGCAAAAGCACGGTCAAGGAATTCGAGACCGCCCTGCGCGTGGCCGATCTGGAACTGAACCTGATCAGCCGTGAAGCCAGCCGCGCCGAACAGCCCCTGAGCCTGTTGCCGACGGAATACAAACTGCTGGAATTCCTGATGCGCAACACCGGGCAAATCCTGTCGCGGATGATGATCTTCGAGGAAGTCTGGGGGTATCACTTCGACCCGGGCACCAACCTGATCGATGTGCACATCGGTCGCCTGCGCAAAAAAATCGACCCGCCGGGCCTCACGCCGCTGATCCGCACGGTACGAGGTTCCGGGTATGTCATTGCTGAACCCCTCTAAAGGCTGGCGCTCTTCCAGCAGCCGGCTGCTGGCGCTCTACAGTTCGTTGTTCGTGGCCTGGAGCTGCATCCTCATGGGCGTGCTGTACTACGAGGTGTCCGGTTACCTGGGCGACCTCTCGCGCCACTCGCTGATGCAGCGCCAGCACCTGTTCCAGCGCTTTGACGGCGAAGAACTGGTGGAAGCCCTGACCACCAGCATGACTTTCGACATGAAAGGCGTTGACGCCTACGGCCTGTTCGACAATCAGTTCAACCCCATCAGTGGCCCGATCCGCGTGATACCGCCGGACCTGCCGATGGACGGGCACATCCATGCCCTGGCCAACTGCATCGACTCCGACGACCCGAAACTGCCCCGCGACAGCTGCGACGCCGTGGCCACCCACACCGAAGACGGGCGCTGGCTGATCCTGGTGCGCGCCAACGGCTCGCTGTTCGGCGTGACGCGCATCATCCTGCATGCCTTGCTGTGGGGGATCACCCTGACGATCATTCCCGGCGCGGCCGGCTGGCACCTGCTCAGGCGGCGCCCGTTGCGGCGGATTCGAGGGATCCAGGCGAGTGCCGAAGCCATCGTGGCCGGCGACCTGACCCATCGCTTGCCGCTGTCGGACCGACGCGACGAACTCGACATGCTGGCGGCCATCGTCAACGCGATGCTCGACCGCATCGAGAAACTGATGAACGAGGTCAAGGGCGTGTGCGACAACATCGCCCACGACCTGCGTACCCCGCTGACCCGCCTGCGGGCGCAGTTGTACCGGATCCAGCAACAGGCCGATGAAGACGCCCCCCACGCCCTGCAACTGGACGCGGCCATCGCCGAGACCGACACCCTGATGGCACGCTTTCGCGGCTTGCTGCGGATTTCCGAACTGGAAGACCACCAGCGTCGCTCCGGCTTCCTGGTGCTCGACCCCCTGCCCTTGCTGCAGGAGCTCCATGACTTCTACCTGCCCCTGGCAGAAGAAGGCGAGATGGAACTGCTGCTGGAAGTGCCGGCCTCGTTGCCCTGGATCACCGGCGACCGCGCCTTGCTGTTCGAAGCCCTGGCCAACCTGCTGAGCAACTCGATCAAATTCACCCCACCGGGCGGCAAAGTGATTCTGCGTGGCGTGAACGATGCCGGCAGCACCCGCATCGAAGTACTCGACACCGGCCCCGGGATTCCTGCAGCGGAACGTGCCGCAGTGTTCCAACGCTTTTATCGAGTGGACGAAGGTAATCAGCAACAAGGCGGGTTCGGGTTGGGATTGTCGATCGTGGCCGCGATCATCAACCTGCACGGCTTTAAACTGGAAGTAGGCAGCAGCGAAAGCGGCGGCGCAAAATTGATCCTGGAATGCCGCCAACAACTGATGCCAGAAGCCTGAAGAACACCCCAAACCCAATGTAGGAGCTGGCTTGCCGGCGATGCAGACACCTCGGTGTATCAGGTACACCGAGGTGATGCGATCGCCGGCAAGCCAGCTCCTACAGTTGAGCCTTATTAACCCGGGAAATTGCCCCGCAGTGCCTCAAGCCCACCGCTATACACACCGGCAAACAACTCCTCCACCGCCGCATCCGTCACACCGGCCACCGGGGTAAACACACCCGACCAGGTCACCTTCGCAGAGCTGGCAGTCAGCCCTTCCACCTTCAACGTCGCCAGGTACTCACTCACCGGAAACGGCGACTCGCTGATCGAGTAGCTGTAGGTGCGCGCGACGTTATCAAAGCTTTGCAACCGCTCCACCACCACACCGCCATCCGCCGTTTGCAGATGGCGCACACGCCCGCCTTCACTCGGCTCGCTCTTGACGATAAAGGGCAACCAATCCGGCAGCGAATTGAAGCCGCCCACCAATTGCCAAACCTGTTCGGCCGAAACCGGAACTTCAATAACAGCAGATGCTTTTGCCACGATTCACACTCCAAACCATTCAAGAAAAATCAGATCGCCATGCTGTCGACAACACCGCCGTCGACCCGCAACGCGGCACCGGTGGTTGCCGAGGACAACGGTGAAGCAATGTACGCCACCAGATTCGCCACTTCATCCACATTTGCTGCGCGCTGGATGATCGACGTCGGCCGGGCGTTGCGCACAAACACATCAGCCTCGTCCCGCGCACTGCGCCCGGACTTGGCCACCGCGTCCTTGAGCATGTGCTCCAGGCCATCGGTAAAGGTCGGCCCCGGCAGGATCGCATTGACCGTCACCCCGGTGCCCGCCAGCCGTTTGGCCAAGCCATGGGACACCGCCAGGTTGGCGCTTTTGGTCACGCCGTAGTTGATCATGTCGGCCGGCGTTGCCACCCCGGATTCCGACGATACGAAAATAACCCGCCCCCAGCCCTGCTTGACCATGCCCGGCGTGTAGTGCCGCGACAAACGCACGCCGGAGATCACGTTGACCTCGTAGAAACGCGTCCACTCACTGTCGGGGGCGTCGAAGAAATCGACGTCGTTGAAGATCCCGAGGTTGTTCACCAGGATGTCGGCCCGGGGCTCGGCGGCGAACAGTTTTTCAGCGCCCTCCACCGTGCCGAGGTCTGCCACCAACCCGCGCAACTCGGCACCGGGTACAGCCTGGCGAATCGTCGCCAGCGCCTCGTCGACCTTGCCCGATTCACGCCCGATCACCACCACCGTGGCACCGGATTGCGCCAGGGCCTGGCTGATGCCCAGGCCGATCCCGGCAGTGCTGCCACTGACGATTGCGACTTTGCCACTGATATCAATTTTCATCGTTCGCGTTCCTGTGGTTAGAGCGGCAGCGGTGCACGGGCCGAAATCAATCGGGCGTCGCGCAGGGCCTGCCAAAAGGCTGCGGGAATCTTCTCTGACAACGCCGCGACGTCTTCGGCAATTCGACCCGGACGACTGGCACCCGGAATCACTGCCGCCACCGCCGGGTGGGCCAGGGAGAATTGCAGTGCAGCGGCTTTCACGCTGACGCCATGGGCAGCGGCAATCGCCTTGATCTGCTCGACCTTGCTGATGATCGCCGGGCTGGCTTTCTGGTACTCAAAATGTGCGCCGCCCGCAAGAATGCCGGAGCTGTAAGGGCCACCCACCACGATCTCGACGTTCTGCGCCAGGGCCGCGTCCATCAGGCGCTGCAAGGCACGCTCATGGTCGAGCAAGGTGTAGCGGCCGGCCAGCAGGAAGCCATCGGGCTGGGCTTCGGTCAGGTCCAGGGTCAGCTCGCAAGGCTCGACGCGGTTGACGCCCAGGCCCCAGGCCTTGATCACGCCTTCTTCACGCAGGCGGGTCAGCACTTTGAAAGCCCCGGTGCGGGCCTGGTTGAAGTAGTCCAGCCATTGGTCGCCGTAGAAGTCCTGGGCGATGTCGTGAATCCATACGATATCGAGGCGATCGGTTTGCAGGCGATTGAGGCTGTCTTCGATGGAACGCAGGGTGGCATCGGCGCTGTAGTCGTTGACCATCTTGTTCGGCCGGCCATGTTCGAACACGCCGCTTTTCTCGCCGAGGTCGCGGGCGCTTTCTTCCACTTCATCCAGGATCACCCGGCCGACCTTGGTGCTGAGCACATACTCGTCACGGTTGTATTTCGACAGGGCCTGGCCCAGGCGAATTTCCGAGAGGCCCGAACCGTAGAACGGCGCGGTGTCGAAGTAACGCACGCCCTGGCTCCAGGCCGCTTCAACGGTGGCTTGCGCCTCGTCTTCAGGAATCGCGCGGAACATGTTGCCCAATGGGGCGGTACCAAAACCCAGCACGCCGGGCAGTTTGTCTTTCAAGCTCATGGGGTAAATCCTCAAGATTGTTCAAGGTCGCTGTGTTGACCGTTGAGCAGATCGTAGATTGCAGAGATCGGACCGTCCAAGACATACTGCGACCAACTTGAGTCCCTACAGGTCTGACATGATCGATTTCCGCCAACTGCGCTACTTCGTTGTAGTCGCTGAAGAAGAACACGTGGGGCGTGCTGCCGAACGGTTGCACATCTCCCAATCGCCCCTGAGCCGGCAGATCGCCCAACTGGAAGAGCGCCTGGGTTTGACCCTGTTCGAGCGCAGCCAACAGCGCATCCGCCTGACCCGCGACGGCCAGACGTTTCTTGCCGAAACCAAGGCCTTGCTGACCCACGCCAACCGCCTGGAATCCCTCGGCCGGCGTCTGGGCAAAGGCGAAGAAGGCGGCCTGTGCATCGGCTACATCGAAAACGCCATGCACGCCGGCGTGCTACCGAATGCCCTGAAGGTACTGCGCGACGCGCGGCCCAACGTGCATATCGCCCTGTACAACCTGCCCTCCATCGAGCAACTGGAAGGCTTGCGCCAGCGCAGCCTCGACATCGCCCTGGTAGGTGAACCGCCGGCAGCAGATGACCCGGACCTGATCGCCTTGCAAGTGCTGGACGATCCGATGTTGCTGGCGCTGCCCGAGCAGCATCCACTGGCCGGCGTCAGCGAGTTGCTGCCCGAACATCTGGCCGAACAGCAGTGGATTGGCGTGCAACGCAAACCCGGGGCGAACCCGGCGGATGACTTCGTTGCGGCGTGCATTCGGGCGGGCTTTACCCCGCAGATTCCGATGGAAGCCAGCGAGCCGTTTACCGCGCTGGGATTGGTGGCGTCGGGGTTGGGTGTGGCGATGGTGCAAAAGGGTTTGAGCCGCAATGCACCACCGGGCGTGGTGCTGCGGGAACTGCCGTGGCTGACGTACACCACACCGCTGTGGGCGGCGTGGCATCGGATCAATTTGCGGCCGTTGGTGGAGACGTTCAGGAAAGTACTGACTGAGTGTTGAGGGCATTGGGGTATGCGTTATTTGATCGCCTGCCCCGGTCAAATGTGGGAGCCGGGCTTGCCCGCGATGGCATCACCGCGGTTTGTCAGGTATACCGAGGCGCCTGCATCGCAGGCAAGCCAGCTCCCACATGGGTTCGGTGTTGTAACTGAAAGTGGTGAAGGATCAATACCGCCAATGCCCCGGCACCCACAACCACTGCCCGTTCCCCCAGCGATAGTGCCCCCGCACCCACTGATACCCCGGCGCCGGGGCCACCGGCACTACTTCAACCAACGGCGGCGGACGACGCGGATGAACAGGTTCGACAATACAACCGGACAACGCAGCGGCCATCAACGTGGCGGCCAGCGTGGCCTTGAATATCCGGGACATGGCACGGTTCCCCAATGAGACTAGCCGTCGCCTGAGTGGCGGGCTTACCCGGGTTAAACGCGGCCATCCGGGAAAATCCGTCGCCCGTCTCAGTTCTTTTTGGCTACCGAGCCCTTCGCCTGCCCCTTCAAATACAACGCTTCCACCAGTCGCTGGCGCTCATCCCGGGGCAAGGTGCTGGCGAACTGCGCCAGGGTGTTGTCCACCAGCGCCCTGAGCGCCATGTCCGCTTCCCGAGCCTTGCCCAAGTCGCTCACCAGTGCCTCACGGTCCAGGGTCGGCGCCTCCAGTTGCTTGATCACATCCAGCCGCGCCTCGCGCCCGGCCAGCACCAGCGGTTGGCTGTCCGAGCGGTTCTGGCGTAGCAACTGACGCAACTCCTTACGCCGCTCCGGCGGCAGCTTGACCATCGCCTGGCGCAAGCCATGCTGGTTCACCACGGCCTCGGCAGGCTTGGTATTCGCCAGCCAGTGGTACAGGCCACCGCCGACCCCGCCGATCAAAAACACGTTGAACAACACCGACACAACCAGCAGCGGCTTCAGGTATTTGGGTGACGGGGTCATTGCTCGCTTTCCTCGGCGTTGACGGTGAAGACGACTTCGGCGTCGCCCTGGTCGAAGACACTGGGCAGTACTTCAGGACCGAGCATGGGCAGCGGCACGCTCAACGACGCCACCAGGATTCCGGCGGCGATCCCGGCAATGCCCACGCCGACAAAACCGGCAGGCGACAGCCAGCCGGCGTAACGCGCCCAGAACGACTGGCGCTGGGGAAACGACTGACGGATCTGTCGCGCCAGCGCCGGGTCGACAGGCGCCAGTTGATACCCATCCAACTGGCCATCGAGCCATCGCGCCTGGTGCAACACCTCACGTGCGCCGGCATCGCCTGCATCCAGCAGTGCCTGGGCTTCGGCCTGTTCGGCGCGGGGCCAACGGTGCAAGTGGCCGCCGTAAGCCTCGGCCAATTGGGCAAATCGTTCGGGCGTCATGGTTTTCCCCTTCCTGGGCGGGCGGGCCCGGGTGTGTCGTCAAGGTAACTGCGCAAGTTGCGCCGGGCCCGTGACAGCAAGCTCTCCAGTGCCTCGACGCTGATGTTCATCAGCGCAGCGGCGTCGATATTCGACAGCTCTTGATAGTACTGCAGCACAATCGCTTCACGCTGGCGTTCGGGCAGCGACGCCAACGCCGCCGCCATGTGCTCACTGCGGGCGGCGGCTTCCAGCTGTTCATCGGGCGCAGGCGCTGTGTCGACCACCTCGCTCATCGCCTCCTCGTCGTGCAACGGGCGCTCCTTGCGCCGACGCAAATGGTCGTGGCACAGGTTGAGTGCCACGCGGTGCAACCAGGTGTCGAAACGCGCTTCACCACTGCGCCAGCTTGCAGCCTGGCGCCAGATCCGCAGGAAGCTTTCCTGGGCCACGTCCCTGGCCTCGTCGGCATCCCCGAGGATCCGACTGGCGAGCGCGAGCAAACGCGGAAGTTTGCGCGTCACCATTTCGTTGATGGCCGCCGGTTCGTTATTACCGATGCGGGCCAACAGCTCAACGTCCGGATCAGTGTCTTTCAATAGGGCAAGTCTCGGTCCGGTGGCTAAGGGTCAGGTTGACGGGACGGTCAGCGGATCCAGTGCCCTTCCATCCAGTACCAGTTGGGGCCGCGCGACTCCCAGTGGCCAGGTTCCCAACGGGCGTTGCGCATCACCGGCTGCCAGTGGCCCGGCATCCACACGTAACCGCGCCCTTCGTAGCGCCAGTGCCCGCGATCCCACACATAGCCAGGACGCTCGACGGGAACCGCCTCGACACGCATCGGCGGCGGCGCATCGCGGATGATCACTTCGGTCTGGGCAAAGGTCGGCGTGCTGACCAGGGCGGCCAGCGCCAGCGGGATCAACAGGGCATAACGTAGTTTGGCCAGCGGTCGTGCAAGTCTCATGACAACTCCTTCATCGGCGATCGCCAGTGATCGCTGCTGCAGGGTTGAACGGCGGGTGCCGGGGAAATCCGTCGCGTCAAAATCAAAATTTTTCGCGACCACTCGGCACGGCAGGCAGGGCCAGTATTGCCCAGGGTTTGCGGGGGTTTGATGAAATATGCAAAAAGCTGCGACGGATTTGGCCGGGCGGTCGCGTTCAAGGGTTAACCGTTGGCAATCAGCAGGCGTATCTGCTGATCGGCAACGTTCACTACCTTGAGGAAATCACCATGTCTCGTCGAATTTCACTGCTGGTTGCCGCCGTCCTGCTCATGAACCTTGGCGGCTGCGTGTTCCTGCCGGGGCACCGCGAGCATTGCTGCTGGCGCGGTTACGGGGTGGTGACAACCCCGACGGCACAAGCGATCTCCTGATCGCTAACTGACCGCCGCAAACCCTCTGCGCCCGGCCTTTATCTCGGTGCGCAGTTCGCCAATCAGGTTTGAGATGGAACGGATGCTGTCCAGACCCTGGGGCGACACGCGGGTCAGCAGCAGGTCGACGCGCCCGGAGGCCGGGTCGAAGATGTTGATGCGCAGCGAACCGTCGCTGTTCAGTGAGCAGTCACAGGCGAGGGGCAGAAAACCCGACTCCATGATGTGGCGAAACTCGGCTATCGAGACCATGCGGGCACCCTTCGCTGGACCAGGCTCAGTGGACGTGATCCGTCTAGGGTAGATGAGCTTTTTCAACCTGCCGGGGAATTAAGTCAAAAGTGATACTTGGTGCTCATTTTGCCTGAAACCGCTGGCGGGCTGACGCCAGAAAAACCACACCACGACCTCTCATCCGATGCCGCGCGTAGCACTTGATTCCTGTCGATGATGGCCAGATGCTCTGGGTTTTTGCCGCCATCAAGAGCATCCCCATGAGCATCGAACCGCCGAGCGAACCCGACAGCGCCGTGTACAAGACCTTGCTGGAATCCACCAAGGCGATTCCCTGGCGCATCGACTGGGCAACCATGACCTTCAGCTACATCGGCCCGCAGATCGAGACGCTACTGGGCTGGACGCCCCAGAGCTGGGCCACCGTGGATGACTGGGTAGAACGCATGCACCCGGACGACCGCGAATACGTGGTCAACTTCTGCGTCTCGCAGTCCCGCGCCGGGGTCGACCACGAAGCCGATTACCGCGCGCTGACCGCCAGCGGCGAGTACGTGTGGATTCGCGACGTGGTGCACGTGGAGCGCAAGGATGGCGAGGTGCAAGCACTGATCGGCTTCATGTTCGATATCAGCGAGCGCAAGAAGACCGAAGAGCACTTGATCCGCTTGCAGAAACAGCTGGAGGAATATTCCTTCCAGGACGGCCTGACCGGCATCGCCAATCGGCGCATGTTCGACACCGTGCTGGCGCGTGAGTGGACCAGCGCCCTGCGCAGCCAGTTGCCGCTGTCGTTGATCCTGTTGGATATCGATTATTTCAAGCAGTACAACGACCTCTACGGGCATATCAAGGGTGACGAATGCCTGCGGCAAGTGGCGAGCACGCTCTCCCGGGCGGCCAACCGGCCACGGGATTTCATTGCGCGCATCGGCGGTGAAGAGTTTGTGTGGTTATTGCCGGAAACCGACGCCGAGTCTGCCCTGCGTGTGGCCGAGCGCTGCCTGCACCTGATCCGCCAGCAACAGATCAAGCATGGGCATTCGGCGGTGTCCGACCTGCTGACGCTGAGCCTGGGGGTGGGCACCCGGACGGTAAGCCCGGGAAGCGAAGCCCTGGTGTTTGTCGAACAGGTGGACAAATTGCTGTATCAAGCCAAACGCAACGGGCGGATGCGCGCCGAGATAGCCACGATCACCGACTGAGCCCCCATACTCACAACGTAGGTGCAGGCCCTACACTCCCGGCCTGCACCGATTCGTCACGCCGCCAAAAGACAGCAACGCTTAACGAGGCACGACGATGTCGCTTGGAACAATAGGCTTGGTACTTTTAATAAGGAAATCGGTTTTGCCGTTACCTGAGGTATCAATAGCCAGATAGTAAAGTTTATCGGTCGGGTGAAACCCGATTACCGCATCACCGGGCGTGCCAGTAAAATTTTGCACAAGACGCGGCGTAACACCGGCATTGCTCATGGCTTCGGTGATATCAATTTTGTCCTTGCCACTGACAAAATCCATCAGGCGGTCGGCTTTTTCCTGCGTAGAGTCTGACACCTGATTATATTTAAAGGTGTTGTTCCCCCCTACTCCCCATAGTTGATCCTGACCACCGCCGCCCACGATGACGTTATTTGCCATGTTACCGATAATTTTATCGTTGCCTGTTCCTCCCTTGGCATTTTCGATCGTCACGCCTCTGGCAATGGACACATTATTCACACCACTCCCCACATTGGAGTACGTTCCTGCCCCCAGATTAATAGTCTGGTCCTGAGTAAACTTTGAAAAGTCAAACGTGTCATTACCGCCACCATCCCACACACTAAATTTCGGCGCAGAATTAGCCTCTTGCATATGCCTCGGCATCATTCGATACGTATCAGGGTCCTTCAAACTATACTGATCGCGATCAGCATTTGAATTAAAGCCATAAACCGTGTCGGTATTACGCGTATTGTAATTTGCACCATATAGTTTCTGGGCTTGCTCTATATCGTCCATCAACGAGCCAGGTGCATGGTCGGGACGTTGAACCCCCATTGCATGCCCCACTTCGCGCATGATTTTTTGTTTGGATATTGATGGAGCGTCCGTCCCCCTTGCCGTCTGAAAAAAGACCACTTCAGATCCTGGTTCTTTGGGCACGCCATCAGGTGTATTAGGATACGTGTGAACAGCCAGCTTAAGGTGCCCCTCATTTGCAGGATTTTTACTCTCTGTAAATGTAACGTTGGCAACATCCGACCAATCCTGCAGAGCGCTTTTGACCTTTGACTCATCCAGCATAAAAGGAAGTAAGCCCTTCCCCCGCTCGGAAGAATGATAGACACCATTCTGGTAAGAGAGGCTCGTAACACCATCATTATTAAGATCATGCCACTTACGTCCGGTGCCTGAACTCTGCTGAGTTGGCTGGCCGTCACCATAACCTTTTGAAGGCTGTGTCTTGCTGGGCTCTTCAGAGGCAGACTTTGAGTAATTATCCGCATAACCATTGGTCATGGTGGAATTATGAAGTGCTTGTAAGTTCGACATAAAATACCCTTTCAGATTAAACACCCGGAAACGAGCGAACACTCTATTCGCCGAAACAAGGTGACACGGCCAAAAAAGCAATCAAGCCTCAATTCGTAACTAGATCTAAATCCGGTATTTTTACTCCACTCAAAAAACGACAAAAAAATACGTCTTCAAAATTTTACGTAAGAAAATATCACTAAACCAATACGACACCAGCCACCTAAAAAAACCCACTACACTCACAAATCAACGTTTTCTATACCCGCCGAAAAAAGGGCAATCGAGTGCAGTACGTTTAATACTTTTCATAAAGAAACGCGCACGCCTGCAAAGTACAACAACACATTTCTCACAAATACTGTTGGAAATTTAATACCAAATTTATTATCACGTCTTAAATGCTTATTTTTCCTCGGCCATGCCGGGGTAGCGTAGGGTGGGATATACCAGGACGACGGAAAACCAACCTGGCAGCAGTGAGAATGCTCAGTGGAAGCGACAGGACGTGCAAGGGAATCGCTGTCGAAAACACCAAATTCCAGGCAAAAAAAATCCCAAGTAGCTGATGGAAACTTGGGATTTAAAAATGCATAAACCGTGGGAGGTGAACGCCCGGCAATAATACCGACCGGAGCAATCTGTAACAAGATATTTTTAAGCCTTTCGTCGGATCAAGCCGCGCCTAAGCCCTTCAATAACCACACTTTTTTAATGGATCCGATTATTCAAAGCGCCACTTTTTGGTGCAACAAACCCTAAGTTAAACAAACTTGCGCTGTTTAATTCCGCGATAAAAATAAGGGTATTGATTAAAAGTGCGTGGGCTTCTTCAAGTAATGCTCAGTCAAATGTTTGCACGGATCCACCAGCACCAATTCGTCCTGAGGCGTTGTACGCGAAACACTCGCCGCCTGACGGCATAACGCCAGGCGCTCCGCTGCTTCTTCCCGCTGCCGGTCCACCTGGGCATTGAGCCGCACGAAATACGCACCCAGCATCACCGCCACACACAGAACACCGACAACAAAATAGCGGAAGGCGTTGGATGGAGGGGGTTCCAGCTCACTCATACACTCATTGCACCTTGTGTTTCTGATAGCGAACATCATCGCCAAGCTTCTCACCGAGACGCTCAATTGTATGTAAATTGAAACACATGGGTTGTGTTGGATTTGTAAAACACCGTCAGTCCTGCTCACGCCGCCTGAACTGCCCCGGCGCCAGCCCGTGGGCCTTGCGAAAACACCGGGAAAAATAGGCCTCGTCGGTAAACCCGCAACGGTGCGCAATCGCACCAATCATCTGCGGGCTGTTGAGCAGCAGCGTGCGCGCCAGCTGCATGCGCCGGTCGAGCACCAGTTGGGAGAAAGGCTTGCCGGTTTCCTTGCGCAGCAGGTGGGTCAGGTAGTTGGGCGACAGGAAGGCCGCGGCCGCGGCATCGGTCAGGTTCAGCGACGGCTCGTGCAGATGCTCACGGATGTAGCCCTGGACCCGCGCCAGCGCATCCTTGCGGCCACGGCGGGTGGCGTTGTTGGCGGCAAAGGCCTGGAGCGGCTCGGCATACTGCTGGCACACCAGCCCGATCAACTGGAACAGGTAACCCTTGAGCCGCTCCCGGGCGCCGAAGCTGCGGTGGGCGTCCAGGGTGCGCATGTGTTCCAGCCAGGTTTTGACTTCCTCGAATGCCGCGTCCTCAAGGATGAAATCCAGTTGTTCCTGGAAGCGGAACGGCGACAGTTCCGGCGCCTGGCCAATGGGTATGTCTTCCAGGTCCAGCGGGTCGCAGGTCAGTTGCGGCAGGAAAAACCCCTGGCTGAAATTGATCAGCATGAAGTCGCCGTCTTCGGGATGGGGAATCACGTGCAGGCGATGGGGCAGGATAAAGGCCAGGGCCTTCTTCGGGAACGGGCGCACCGCACCGCCGATGTGCTGCACGGTGTCGCCGCCCAGGTTGATCTGGATCTGGAAGTATTCGTGGCGATGGGGACTGGTCAGCGCCGCCCTGCCCCGCTTGTCGCGGATGTAGAAGTCGGAGCGGTCGCTGCGCTGTTCCATGCCGTAGGTGGTGATGCGGGTGCCGGGCATACGTATTTCTCGAAGGGCCTGGCACCACTGTAGCGTCAACCCTGGCCGAGGGTGAAGCTCAGCTCCGCCAGGCCGTCGATTCCGGCGGTCACCACATCGCCCGGTTGCAAGGCGCCGACGCCCGCCGGGGTGCCGGTGAAGATCAGGTCGCCGGCCTTCAGCGCCACGGATCTGGACGCATGGCTGATGACCTCGCTGACCGACCAGATCTGGTCCGCCAGATCGCCCACTTGGCGCTGCTCGCCATTGACCTTGAGCCAGATACGCCCGCTGCCCGGATGGCCGACGGCACTCACCGGCCGCAACGCGGTGCAGGGTGCCGACTCATCGAAAGCCTTGGCCCATTCCCACGGACGAGAAGCCTTTTTCGCCAGGGCCTGGAGGTCGCGGCGGGTCAGATCAATGCCCAGGCCGTAACCCCAGATATGCGCGAAGGCGTCTTCCGGGGCGATGTCCACCCCGCCCTTGCCGATGGCTACCACCAACTCGACTTCATGGTGCAGGTCGGCGGTCAGGGGCGGATAGGCGATCACGCCTTCGGCAGGCACCACGGCATCGGCCGGTTTCATGAAGAAGAACGGCGGCTCGCGGTCCGGGTCGTGGCCCATTTCGCGGGCGTGCTCGCTGTAGTTGCGCCCGACGCAGAACACCCGGCGCAGAGGGAAGCGAGCGTCGTCGTCCTGAACTGCGAGGGACGGGATTTCATTCGGGGTGATGACGTAGCGTGTCATGGCATGTGCCTCTTCGGTTACCTGGGGCCAGTATGCGCACTGACTCCCGGGCGAAGTTGGACAGGCTTACGCAGATTTTGTACTGGGCGGTGCATCGATCACTTTGCCGACCGAACCCAACGCTGCTAGCCTCATCGCGCTTTCACTCACGATCCAGCAGAAAGGACTCTGATGAACATCATTCGCGCCGTCGCGCTCTTCGCCGCCTCATTGTTTTCGATGAACACGTCCGCCAAGGCCCCGCTCCCGGGATTCCAGTTGCCCAAGGCAGACTCGGAGTACGACGAGAAAGTATTGGCGGATATCAACAAAGTCGGCTGGCACCACGTGCACGTGCGTGCCGAAGACGGTGAGCCATCGTTTGCCTACTCCCTGGGGTTTTACGCAAACTTCGGCCAGCCGGAAATCATCGTATTCGGGCTGCCCCCACAGATTGCGCAGCAGCTGCTGAACATCACCGCGATCCGCTTTGCCGGCGCGAAAGCCGCCTATGAAACCTACAAGCCGTATGACGATATTGCCGAAGGCATGCGCATCGCATTCATTCCCGTGGCCCGCCAGCACTACCGCGAATACCTCGGTTATGCCGGCTGGTTCTACGCCTCGATCAAGGCCGACTTCCCCGCGCTGCAAATGGTCTGGCCGGACAAGCAAGGGCACTTCCCATGGGAGCCCGCCTACGATCAGTCATTCTCCAGGTTCCAGTTGCTGCTTGATAAGTAGGGGTTATTTACGCGCCAGCTTGTAGCGCAAACAGTCCTGGTAAAAACTTTGGCGAATCACCTCGGGCTTGACCCGCGAACGGCTGTCGTAGGTCTGCTCGGTGATGCCCATGGCCATCATGTGCATCCAGGGCTTCTTGAACTGGTAGGTCTTCAGTTTCTGGCGCGCGGCATACAGCGAGACGCCCGACAGCTTCAACTCCTGCGCCCGGGCCGCCGTGCCTGCCCCCCAGCTGCACATATACCGGTCGTTGTCCCGCAGCTCACGTGCCTGAACCGAAACCGCCCCACCCGCCAGGGAACAGGCGATCAGCATGATTCCAACATTGCGCATTTGCATCCCGCCTAACCACCTGAAAATAAAAGTGATTTTGGCGAGGATTTTGTTACAAAGGGGCCAGCAAATTGCCTTCTCGGTTAATTTACCGACACCAGTTTGAGACCGATCACACCTGCAAGGATCAGCACAATGCACAACACCCGCAACGGCGCGGTGGAATCCCCCAGCAACGCCATGCCCAGGATCGCCGTGCCGGCTGCGCCGATTCCGGTCCAGACCGCGTAGGCGCTGCCCACCGGCAGCGTGCGCAGCGCCGTCGAAAGCAGGATCACGCTGGAAACGCCGGTCACCACGGTGAGCAATCCAGGTGTGAATCGGGTGAAGCCATCCGAGGCCTTCATCGCGAACGCGAAGGCGATTTCAAGGATGCCGGCCAAGCCGAGAAGTAGCCATGCCATGGGGTGAACCCTCAGGAAATACAGTCGGTGTGTGGCGAGGGGCCCAGCCGCCCCGCCACAACGAATTGGCTTAAGCCTTGGCGGCCGCCGCCGGCGTGGTGCGGAAGGTGATGCCCAGGCGGTTGAAGGCGTTCATCAGTGCAATGCCGTAGGTGAGGTCGGCCAGTTCCTTGTCGCTGAACTCGGCGGCAGCCGCCGCGTAGTCAGCGTCCGAAACATCACTGGCGGTAACGGCTTGCGCAAACGCCAGCGCCACGCGCTCACGCTGGGTGAAGACCGCGCCAGCGTCGTGCCAGACCGGCACCAGCACCAGCTTGTCCACGGCCAGGCCTTGCTTGAGCAGGTCCCGCGAGTGCATGTCGATGCAAAAGGCGCAGCCGTTGACCTGGGAAACCCGCAAGTAGACCAGGTCGATCAGTTCCTTGGACAGGCCACTGTTTTGCAGATAGACGTAAACCCCGCCGAACGCTTTGTAACCTTCAGGGGAAGCCTTGGAGTAGTCGAGACGCGTTGTCATGGTGAAGTCCTGTAGCAGTTGGATGAAGCCGCCATCTTGCGGCGCCATGGCCTACCCCAAAAGATCCATGAACTGGCTTGAACAATAGGCCATGAATGCGCCGCCATGGCCTACTCTGAATCTTGATTCTTGGCTCTTTGGCCTGGGTCATGGGGTTCGTAGACTGAAGGCCATCCATCCAGGAAGCACCGCACCATGAATATCCTCCATGTCAGCGCCAGCCCTCGCGGGCAAGCGTCGGAAAGCAACGCGCTCTCCCACAAGATCATCGAATGCCTGCGCCAGCGGCACCCGGCCGCCGAGGTGGTGCAGCGCCTGATCGCTGGAAATGCCCTGGCACCGGTGGACGAGCCTTACGCAACGTCCCAGCAGTCGCTGGTGGACGTCTCCCAAGAGGGTTCGATGGCCCAGTCCGAACGGCTGGTCCGGGAAGTGGAGCTGGCGGATATCGTGGTGATCGCCACCCCCATGCATAACTATTCGGTGCCTGCGGCCCTCAAGCTGTGGCTCGATCACATTGCGCGGGTGCGCCGCACCTTCGATATCTCGGCCCAGGGCAAGATCGGCTTGTTGCAGGACCGGCCAGTGTTCGTGGCCGTGGCCTCGGGCGGGCGATTTTCCGGGGCGCGTGCGCACCAGCCGGATTTCCTGACGCCATACCTGAAAACCATCCTGGGCATGATCGGCCTGCATGACGTGACCTTCTTCACCGTCGAAGGCACCGCTTCACGCCCGGAAAACCTGGCCCAGACCCGCCTCCAGACCGACCAGGCGCTGCACGACTACTTCGCCACCTGAACAGGACCCACCACCGGATGAGCACCTCGATCAAAGCCCTTTCACCGCTGGACGCCGGCGCTTCGGAGCCGATCTATCGGCAACTGTACTGGCGGTTCCGCAGCGCAATTGCCGACGGGCTGCTCAAGCCGGGCGAACGCATACCCGCGGCCCGGGCCCTGGCCAAGGAACTGGGGCTGGCCCGGGGCACCATCGACACCGCGTATTCGCTGCTGGCAGCCGAAGGCTATATCCAGGCCCGTGGCCAGGCCGGCACCGTGGTGGCTGAAGGGATCAAGGCCAGCCTGCCGGAGCGCCCCACCGCCATCAGCGACCACAATGCCGTGAGGCAAAAAGCCGCCGTGCTACCGTTTCAAATGGGCCTGCCGGCACTGGATGCGTTCCCGCGCAAGATCTGGTCGAAAATCGCCGCCCGTTGCGTGCGTGCCACCCAGGTCGCAGACATGGCCAACCCGTGCGTCTACGGCCTGAACTCCCTGCGCACGGCGATTGCCAGCTACTTGCAGATGGCGCGGGGCATCCACTGCTCACCTGCGCAAGTCTTCGTCACCTCGGGCTATCGCAATACGCTCGGCCTGATCGCCCACGCACTGCTGGAACCGGGCGACCGGGTGCTTTTGGAAGACCCGGGCTACCTGTTCACCCGGCCATTGCTGGATTACCTGAATATCAAGGCTATACCGGTGCCGGTGGACCAGGACGGCATGCAGGTATCCCAGGCCGTGCAACAGGGCAAAGGCGCCCGCGCGGTGGTGGTCACGCCGGCCCATCAAAGCCCGCTGTGTGTCTCGCTGTCCTTGCCCCGGCGCCTGGAACTGCTGGATTGGGCCAGCCGCCAGCAGGCGTGGATCATCGAAGACGACTACGACGGCGAATACCGCTACGTGAGCCGCCCGCTGCCGGCCCTCAAGAGCCTGGACCGCGACGGCCGGGTGCTCTACGCCGGGACGTTCAGCAAGGTGCTGTTTCCGGGGATCCGCCTCGCCTATCTGGTGGTGCCCGACGCGCAGGTGGAGCGCTTCGAACACGTCAGCCAGACCTTCCTCGGCGGTTGCCCGGAGCTGACCCAGGCGATCGTCGCGACGTTCATGGCCGAAGGGCATTTTGCGCGGCATATCCAGCGTATGCGCAAACTCTACGGTGAGCGTCGGGAGGCCACGGCCAGGGGGCTGCGCAAAGCCCTGGGCGAGCAGATTTCGATTGATGCCCAACCGGGCGGAATGCACTTGATCCTGCGCCTGAACGCGCAACAGTCAGACCGCCTGTGCGTAGAGCGCCTGGCGCAGGCGGGCATTTATGCAGAGGCCCTGAGCGACTGGAATATTCAAGGCCAGACCGGCCCCGGGCTGTTGCTGGGCTTTGCCAATATCGAATCCGAGGCGGTCGCCGAAGCCCTGGGAAAACGCATCCTGAATGCACTCATGGCCTGATCGGCGAACGCTCTGGTTTTTGGCCTTGGCGCTGCTGCTCCCGAATCCTTTCGCCAAGGCCTTTTTTATTTACCACTGATACGTGGCACTCGCCTGCACGGTGCGCTGTGAGCCATACCAGCACCACGAGTAGGAATAGCAGGACGCGACATACTCTTTATTCGCAAGGTTGGTGGCGTTCACCGCAAGGCGCAGGTTGTCACCCTGGCGATTGATGTGCGGAATGTCGTAGTGCACCGCCGCATCAAACAAGGTGTAGCCCGGCACTTTCAGGGTGTTGGCGGTATCGCCCCACGATGAGCCGACATAACGCGCACCGGCCCCCACGCCGAAGCCTTTCAGCGTGCCGTCGTGCAGGGTGTAGTCCGCCCAGGCCGAGGCGGTATGGCGCGGTACGGCGTAGGTGGTGGTGCCTTCGGCCGCGATCGCCGGGCCCACGCCGATGTCGCTGATGGGCGCATAACGCACGGTGTTGTTGGACTTGCTGATGCGGTTATCCAGGTAGGCGTAGGCTGCGGTGATGTCCAGGTTGTCGTTCAGGCTGGCCTTGCCTTCCAGTTCGAAGCCACGGGACTGCACTTCGCCGTCCTGGATCTGGCAGCGCGAGCCGTTGC
This sequence comes from Pseudomonas sp. BIGb0558, assembly GCF_024807515.1. Classification (NCBI taxonomy): domain Bacteria; kingdom Pseudomonadati; phylum Pseudomonadota; class Gammaproteobacteria; order Pseudomonadales; family Pseudomonadaceae; genus Pseudomonas; species Pseudomonas sp. BIGb0558. Next base: position 35,261 of record NZ_JANUEW010000021.1, on the reverse strand, counting down.
ACAGGTGGGAAGCGTCCGGGTCCAGCGTCGGCACATTGGTCTGGCGCAGGTCGAAGATGGCCGCGGTGATAAAGCTGTTGCTGCCCGGCGGCTGGTACTTGATGCCGATTTCCGTCTGTTTGCCTTCGGTGGGCTGGAACGTCGAACCGCCGTAGCCCGTGCCGGATTGCGGCTGGAAGGATTCCGAATAGCTGACGTAAGGCGCCAAGCCGTTATCGAACAGGTAGACCAGGCCCAGGCGGCCGGTAAAGGCCTTGCTGTCCTGGGAAGACTTGGTCTTCTTCTGGGTAGTCATGGCCAGGGTGCTGTTGTCGGTGGTGGCCCAGTCATAGCGCCCGCCCATCAACAACACCCATTTGTCCCACTTCATCTGTTCCTGCAGGTACACGCCGGTTTGCTCGCTGCGGGAAGTAGCGTCGCTGGTGTAGGCCGGCACCGGCACTGCGGCGCCATAAACCGGGTCGAAAATATCCAGCGTAGGGCCGGCGGTGTACACGCCGCTGCCCGACTTGGTGTCGGTGCTGGTGTTCTGGTAATCGGCGCCCATCAGCACGGTGTGCTGCAGCGGGCCGGTGTCGAATCTGGCCTGCAACTGGTTGTCGAGGGCGTAGGCGTCGATGTTCACGTCACTGGCAATGGTAGAGCGTCGGATGGTGCGGTAATCGCTCTCCAGGTAATTGCTGTAGAGACTGCGGTATTGCCCTTCGCTGCGCAGGTAGCGGGCGTTCTGGCGCACGGTCCAGACATCGTTGAAGTGGTGCTCGAAGGCGTAGCCGATGGAGTAATACTCGCGGTCACTCTTCTCGAAGCTCTTCTCGCCGTCGTAGAAATCCACGTCGATCTTGCGCCCGGTCGGGCTGTGCAATACCGAGCCCCAGGCCGGCATCGAACCGTAGGACGCCCCCTTGGGGTCCTTCTGGAAATGCCCGAGCAAGGTCAGCGACGTGTTGTCGTCCGGGCGCCAGGTGAAGGCGGTGGACAGGGACTGGCGACGGGTTTCGGTGTGGTCGATCTGCCCGTCGGCATCGTCGAACAGGCCGGCGACGCGGTAGGAATATACGCCTTGATCGTCCAGCGGGCCGCTCAAGTCAAAGGTGGTGCGTTTCTTGTTGAAAGTGCCGTACTCGACGCCGACTTCATGGAACGGCGTGTCCAGCGGGCGCTTGCTGACCATGTTGATCACACCACTGGGCGTGCCCTGCCCGTACAGCACCGACGCCGGCCCGCGCAGTACTTCGACGCGCTCCAGGTCGAAGGCGTCTTTCTGCGGCAACGCATCCCGGCTTGAGGGCATGCGCAGGCCGTCGAGGTAGGTGGCCGGGGCGAAGCCACGGATGGTCAACTGGTCGAGGCGCGAGGCGGTGGAGCCACGGGTTTCCGGGATCACGGCGGCGCTGTAGCGCAGGATCTGGTTGAGGCTCTCGGCGTTCTGCGCGCGCATCTGGTCTTTGGTGACCACGGAGATCGACTGCGGGGTTTCGATCAGCGCAGTGTCGGTCTTGGTCCCCGACAGGCTGCGGGTGGCCACGTAGCCGGACACCGGGCCGGTGGGGCTTTGCGCCTGGTACGCGCCGCTGATGGTGGTGGCCTGCAATTCCATGGCGCCATCGCTGGGCGGGATGGCTTCGAGGCGGTAGCGGTTGTCGGCGATCTTCAGGGCTTGCAGGCCGCTGCCGGCCAACAGTTGGGCCAGTGCGGCGTCGGTGCTGTACTGCCCGTTCAGGCCATTGCTGCGCTTGCCGCGCGTCAGGCTCGAATCAAACGCCAATACCAGGCCCGCCTGTTCGGCGAGGCTGTTGAGGGCTTGGCTCAGGTCGCCGGCGGGAATGGCGAACGCGGCGCTTTCAGCAGCAAAGGACGCTTGAATGGTCAGCAGGGGTACGGCGGCAAAAGCCATCGCCACTGAAAGGGCCAGTGGCTGTAAGGGACGAGCAAGGCGCGACATGAGAAGTCCTGGAAAATGGGGTTCTATTAGTCATGACGGCCATGTCGGAAAATCGGGTATGAATGAGAGCAGTTTTTATTCAGGTTTTTTACAGCGGCTTGATCACCACCACCAAATCCGTGAAGTACTCCACCCTGATCGGCAGGTTATCCGCCAGTGACGCCAGTGCCGCGCCGGTGTCATCGAGCTTGAACACCCCCGACACGCGCATCCCTTTCAGTGCCTGCGGGTCGAAGCGCACCAGGCCGTGGCGGTAACCGGCGAGGGTTTGCAGGACGTCACTCAGGGGTTGGTCGTCGACCTTGAGCAGGCCGCGGGTCCAGGCATCCGGGTCGGCATTGCCGATGGCTTGCGGCTCGCCGGCCTGTCCGTCCTTGAGCGTGGACTTCTGCCCTGCCGGCACTTTCACCTCGCCTGCGCGGCTGCCTTTGACGGCCACGGTGGACTCGATCACGCTGACCACGGTGGAGCCATCCTCGGCCTTGCGCACCAGGAACCGCGTGCCCAACGCCGTGGCCGTGCCCTGGTCGGTGTGCACCACGAACGGCCGTTGCGCGTCCTTGGCCACCTCGACCCACATCTCGCCCTGCAACAATTCGATCACCCGTTGGTGGCCGTCGAACTTCACGTCCAGCGCCGAGTTGCTGTTGAGCTGTACCTGGCTGCCGTCCGTCAGTGCCACCTGACGGCGTTCACCGATGCTGGTGCGCTGGTCGGCCATCCACACCGGCATCCGCTCAAAGCCTGCCCAGCCGCACAGCAACACACCCAGTAACGCGAGGGCCTGGGTGCCTCGGGCAGCAAACCGTGGTTTTTGCGGGGCAAACGCGCGGTTCAGGGCAATGCGTGCCGGGGCGGCGGGCAATGCGTCGAGGCTGCCCCACAGGCTGCGCATGCGCTCAATGGCGACGGCATTCCGTGGGTCGGCCTGGCGCCAACGCTCGAAGGCGGCGCGGTCGGCCTCGGTCACGGCGTCATCGTGCAACAACGTCAGCCAGCGGGCCGCTTCACTGATGATCTGCTCGGAACTCACGACAGCGGGTCCGCCCCGTGCAGGGTGTGATAGCAGTGCACCAACGCGCTGGAAATGTAGTTCTTCACCGTGCTGGATGACACCTGCAGTTGATCGGCGATTTCGCTGTAGGTCAGCCCGTCGAGGCGGCTGAGCAGGAAGGCTTCGCGAGCCTTGGCGGGCAAGCCGGTGAGCATCTCGGCAATCCGTTCCAGGGCCTGGAGGGCCACATGAATTGCCGCAGGGTCAGGCATGCCGGCGTCTTCGCTCTGAATCGCCAGGGCTTCCATGTAGGCCTTTTCGATCCGCCGCCGACGTGCGCCATCAATCATCAGGCGCCCCGCCGTCGTCGCCAGAAAGGCCCGGGGTTCCTTGATGGTGTGGGGTTCGGCCAGCAGCAGGATGCGGATAAACGCGTCGTGAGCCAGGTCGGCGGCATGTTGCGAACAGCCGAGTTTCTTGCGCAGCCAACCGTGCAACCAGGAATGATGGTCGCTGTAGAGGGCGGTGATGGTCTGCTGGCGACGGGCTATATCACCTTCAGCGACAGGAAAGTCATGCATGCGCAAAAATTTCTCAAACAAGAAAGATTACCAATTGCGCGAACGATGACAGTAAAACGAGAGAGGAGCAAGTCCAGGCCTTCATGGGTGATGTGCGGTCAGCCGAACGAGAGATAGGCGGCAGGTCTTTAAAACTATTCACTTAGTTAAAACAACCATGAGTCAACAGGCACTCCCGTGCCTGCCAACTTAATGAAGAGGATAATTAACGACCAACTTCTACAGCAAGGTGATTACTTGCAACCAATCCTCTGCGGCAATTGCCCTTGCTTTGACTTAAGTGCCACTTGCACGGCTTGCGGCAACTCACTCCAGAATGTCAGCCCGGAACGTTGTTCAATCTGTTCCACCGTTGCGCGGTAATCACAGAAGTTGGCGCCTTTGGGTGCTTCCTGATTCATGATGAAGGAAGCGTAAAGTCCGTCTTGCGGCGACTTGCCCACGGAAACAATCTTCCAGTAACCGCTGGGGATCGTGTGGACCTTATTCGTGCCCGGCAAAGTACCGATGAATTTCTCATACAGCGGGCCGGTCATCACATACACCTCATCCACCGTCGCGTCCTGGCTCAGTTTGCGCTCCTGATCCTCCAGGTGTGCCCACGGCCCCTGGTTCAGATCGGACTTTTGCGGGGTGATGTTGGACAGGTAATTGAGGGTCTGCCAATCGGCCACGCCGGCCATCGACGCGAGGTTGGCCTGGTGCCCGCGGTCGACCTTCAGCGCCACGTTGGCACCGTTATAGTCAACCGGGTCAAGGGTTTCGCCCGCCGGGATGTCGGGGTCGGTCTGCCAATTGCGCGGGCGCCCGCTGGCCGGTGTGGACTTGGTAATCCGGTAGGCCACCCAGTTGGCAAACTTGGTCGAGGCGTTGTTATTGAGGGTGTAGGCCAGGCGATTCAACGTCAGCGGCCCACCGCCGGAAGGGCAACCCTCGGAGCAGTTATCGACCGTGGTGGCCTGCTCCAGCGGTACCTGGATGGCGCGCTCCGGCACCTGTGAAGGCTGGGTGCTGATACAGCCCGCCATCAGCGGCACCCACAACAACGCGACGTATTTGAACAGTGCTTTCCTTTGCATGGTAATACTCCATCTACAACAGATTAATTAAGTTTAAGTTGATAAAACGGGCGCAATTGATCCCAACATTACGTAAGCCACCCTGAATAAAAGGACAGCCTATAAAGTCGATGACTGGATAACTGTGCTTGCGCGTACGGCGACATTCCATGTGCGTACCCGCTTAACTACCCGCGCCGATGGCGCCAGCAACTAACTGCTCATGAACAATGATCTTTCAGTTGAGCAGGCTTTATCTTATACACGCAATTGTTACAAAAAAACCAGCGCTAAAAGCAAAAAAATCAGGCCGTAAAACCCGATCCAATGTGGGAGCCGGGCTTGCCCGCGATGCAGGCGACTCGGTGTTTCAGTAACACCGAGGTGATGCTATCGCAGGCAAGCCAGCTCCTACATTTGACCTTCGCCCGGCTTACTAGCGCCAGCTCCAGGAAACCCCGGTGTACACGCCCATGCCATCCCCCGGCGTAGACCGCGCCACATCCATCCCCTTGTCGTCATAACCCGGCGTGACCGTATTCGCGTAACGCCGATTGGTCAGGTTGCGCAGGTCGACCCAGGCTTGCCAGTCGTGCTTCGGCGCGTCATACCCAAGCGTCGCACCGAGCAGCGTGTAGGCCGCCGCGTAGTAGGAATTGGCATAGTCCACCGCCACCCGCGATGAATGCTCGCCATTGAGGCTGGTGTAGAAACCACTCGGGTGGCTGTAGCGCAGTTGCGCCTGGTAGTAGTGCTTGGGGACGCCGGGCAAGGTGTTGTCGCCGAAGCGGTCGTCGTTGCGGTAGTGGAAGTCGCTGTAGGTATAGGCCTGGCGCAAGGCAAGCTGGCCGGTGCGGCCGCCGTCCCACAGCGGGCTGATCAGGCTCAGTTCCAGGCCTTGGTGCACGGTGGGGCTGGCGTTGGATTCGGCAACGACCGCGGACGTGGTGGACGTCGCGGCCTGGGTTTCGACACTGAGCAGTTCGTGGCGCACCTCGGAACGGTACAGCGCCAGGTCCCACTGGCCGAACCACTCTTCACCGCGGCCACCGACTTCCAGGGTGGTGGCGGTCTGGTTTTTCAGTTTCACACCTTCACGCTGTAACCCGCTCGCCGGGCCACTGTTTGCCGGGAAATACTTGTTGGAGCCCCAGATCATCGACCACGCATGAGGCGGCTCAACCGAACGACTCAGGTTGCCGTACACCTGCAGTTGCGGGCTGAAGTCATAGCGCAGGCCGACCCGTGGCGCGTAATCCCAATCGTGCTGGCTGACGGGTGTGTGGGTTTGCGGGTAGCTGACTTCGGTTTCGCGGCGGGTATAGATCGCCGCCAGCCCGGTGGTCAGCCAAAGGTCCGGCACCAGCTCCAGGTCATTGCCGATATGCAGCACGGTGTCGGAACCCAGGTAGCTATAGTCGCGGGTCTTGGTGCCGGGCGCGTAGCCCGCCGTATTGCCGGTGGGGATCCGCACGAATTCCGAGCCACCGTTATTCGGCATGGCCTGGGTGGTACGCAGGCCGAGGGTGGTCTTGCTGTCGCGCCCGAACAACGTGTCCTGGCGGATGTAATTCACGGTGCCGCTGACGTCGGTGTACGCGACCTTGAGGCGGTTGGTGCCTTCGCGCAGGTCCATCGGGTAGTCGTGATACGCCAGCCCGACCTCGATCCGGGCGTTGTCGTCCAGGTGCAAGGTGGTTTTGTTGGCGATCCAGGTCGAGCCCGGTTGCGTGCGTTTCGAGTCCCGCGTCAGGTTGAGCGCGGCAGCGGCGCGCGGGTCGTGGCTGATCTGGTCGCGGGTCAGCTTGCCGGGGGAGTCGTTGTCGGTTTCTCGGTAGCGAAAGTAGAAGCGGGTTTCCAGGTCAGGGTTGAAGCGATAGCCGAAGTTGGCCGCCATGCCTTTGCCGCTGCCGGCGCTGTGGTTCTGGAAGCCATCATAGTGCGAGTCGGTGAGGCTGATGTAGTAGTCGGCATCCCCCAGCACTTGCCCCGAGCTGATCTCCCGCTGGGCGTAGCCATGGCTGCCGGCCTCGTAGCGCACCTGCAATTTGGGAGCGTCGTAGCCGGTGTGGGTGACGTAGTTGACCGCCCCGCCCAGGGCCAGTGCACCTCGGTCAAAACCGTTGGCGCCGCGCAGCACTTCCACCCGGCAGAGCCACAACGGGTCCTTGAGTTCGTAGGGCGTGCCGCCGGGGCCGGTCAGCGGCAGGCCGTCAAAGGTCTCGTACAGGCCGGAGGCGTGAGCGCCCGGGCCGCGGTTGATGCCCGAGCCACGAATGGAAAGCTTCACCCCTTCGTTGTTCGCCGCCTTGGCGTATACGCCGGCCTGGTACTTGAACACGTCTTCGTTGGTGCTTACCCGGCCCTGATCAACGCTGCCCATGTCGATGTAATTGGTGGCGCCGGGCACGCTCTTGAGCTCGGCCTGGGCCAACTCGTCGGCGCTGACCTCGGAGCCGCTGACTTCAACGGGGGCCAGTTGCAGCGTGTCGTCGGCCTGGGTCACGGGGCTGAAGCTCAGGGCGGCGCCAAAGCCCAGCAAGGGCCAGGCTTTTCGGGCGGGGAACAAAAACGCGGGGGGCATGGGGGTAAATCCTTGGAATTCGTTTTTGCGACGGGCTCGGTCCGGCACAAGGTCTGTGGTGGGAAGCCTGTGAAGCCCGGCGGGTCACCCTTGATGAACGGACAGCCGTCAATCGGCGTTAAGTCCAAAATCGAATTACCAAATGCAAACTCAGTATTTATGGAAATAAGCGCCACGGATTACTGTAGAGCCATTGAGTCCCCAGAGATTTACGTCATGCAAACATCCGCCACCGTCATCGACTTCACCCTCCACCGCAAACGCCGCCAGGCACGCGCAGCGGCTGAACTGATGTGGGCGATGTATGCGGCACGGGCCGGGGTCGCGGCGTTTACCGCACACGTCACCACATCCAGCGATACCCGCCGGGCGTGAGGCGATGAATTTCCTGCACGCGATTCCCGAAGTGCCCGACCTCCCCGCCAAACCCAAGGATTGCAACAGCGGCGACGACGACGCCATCGGCCAGTGCGTCGCCCACAACCTGCAACGCCTGCGCAGTAAACGCTATCTATCGCTGGATGCACTGGCGCGCAACTGCGGTGTAAGCCGCGCGATGCTCGCGCAGATTGAATCCGGGCGCAGCGTGCCGTCGATCAAGGTGCTGTGCAAAATCGCCAAAGGCCTGAAAGTCTCGGTGGCGGCCTTTCTGGAAAATCGCGCGTTCGAAGGGGTTGAACTGCTGCCGGCGCAACAGAGCAAACGCCTGGTGAGTGCCGACGGCACCTTCATCAGCCGCGCGCTGTTTCCCTACGATATGGCGCGCCAGTCGGAGTTCTACGAGATACGTTTGAAGGCACTCGGCGAGGAGATTTCAGAAGGTCACGGGCCGGGCATCCAGGAGAACCTGGTGGTGGCCCAGGGCGTGCTGGAAGTCAGCGTCAACGAAGAACGCTACCTGCTTTCCACCGGTGACTCGATCCTGTTCTACGCCGACCAGCCTCACCGCTACCGCAACCCCGCAGACAGCGAGGCCGTGGCGTTCCTGGTGATCACCTACCCGGAACGGCTGGACTAGGTCCCGGTCGATGTCGTTTGGCGCATTTACGACCCACCGTTACCAAAAGACAGCACAACTGAGCGCTGAGCATACTGCTTCTGCAACAGATCCGTTTCATGGGCTGCGCCCCCGACAACCAACTCATCCACCATCCGACCCAGCTCGCTCATGTGCGCAACCGAGGCCAGCGGCAGCACCCTTTGAAGCATTGCCACCTGCAAGGGGTGAGTACCGGATTTGGCATAAATCAGCATCAAATGCTGACACATCGCGTGCTGGCTTGGCTGGTCGGACCATAACTTAACCAAACCAGCCAAATTCATTGCCAGCGTCAGTTGTTTGTCCGACCAGTCATTCAGTGCAAGTAGGTCTTTCATAAAGCGATTATTCACTGCTGGCAGGTATTCGGAGCACTCGAGCCTGACCAGCAGCTTGACCGCGGAAAGCGCGGTATCCACAGGTATTTCTGGAGCAAGTACATATTCCGTCAGCAGCGGCACTACTTGCATTCCAACGGGAACCGGAGTTGAAAGGCCCATCTCAAAAAGAAGACGTGTCTCCTCCCCTGGGAAGCGGTGCGTGCGCAACCAGCCCGCCGTATAGTCGACAAGCTGCACCATCTGTTGCACCGTCCCGAAGAGCTTGGTCGCCTTCAGAAGTTTTCCAGGTCCAAGCTCGATGGCATCAGCCTCATAAAGAGCCAGAATATCCTGGAAGAACATGGTAAAGCTCTGCTGAGTCGTCAGCGCCAAGCTGATATCGCGCGACTCCCGAATCCTATCGCCGGTGGCTAACGCAAGGCATTCACCGGCCATCTTTGTCTTACCAAGCGCCTCAAGCAAATAGTGCATGCGATGAAGATCAGAATAGGAGGCTGAAACCATAAAGTCGCCCAAAACCGCTGCGATGTCTTCCTTGAGGTACAGGCACTGCGGGTTGAGTGTGCGGTCTTTCACACAATTGGAAAGCAGGCGTAGCGCGAAAAGACGCTCCTCCCGAACGTAGCCATCACAGACCTCACACAGCGCAATGGCATTTTTAACAACAGGGACGGCAAGGAGTTTCAGCACCTCACGGGCAACAAGTGAATGAACGCCCCCCAAACGATCGAAGCCCCCGTCGCTGCTCAAGAAAACGAGATTTTCATAGCGTTCGTCTTTCCAAAAAAAATCGAACCCTGGATAACGCTTCATCAATATCGAGGTTGCAATCGTCTGGTCAAATCGTCCTGCCGTGCAGAGGTCAATAAAGCCACTCAGATGAGCCGGATGGGCGCGAAGCGGTTTTACCATTTTGGTCGAAAATTGTTCCAACGACCCATTCTGAAGCGCCAGCGAGAAAGCAAAAATCTGGCCGGCACTGGCGAACGCCGTCAATGATTTACGCGAACCAGAAGGTGTGGTTGTAATCCCAAGCAGCGTATAGAGCCCACTCTCTTCTTGCCTGTCCAAAGCCCCCAGGTTCACCACGCGCAAGTCAACGTTGGCTGACGCTGCCGCGAGCACCTGACCTGGCTGGCGGGTGGACAAGACACAGAGCCGCTTACCGGCATGGCGGACCAGTTCTTCGATAAAGTTATCACTGCGACTAACCTCATCCACCACCAGCAAGACAGGCCGTTCACTTACGCAACACAGTTGATTAATAGCGGACCAGTGTTCATCTTTCATCCCATCGGGTGAACGGACGTCCAATACAATGCAGGTACCGCGCCGGTGAAAATCCCAGGCAATACGCTGGGCAAGTATCGATTTTCCTGTTCCGCTCCCTCCTTCGATCAGAAGCATGCCGCCCTTTTCGAACAGGCTCTTCAACTGGCTTTCGATACAAGGTGTGGCTGAGCGCTCAACTCCCAAGCCATATGCCGCTGCAGCCCATGGCAATGACGTTCCGCTTCCCAGAAACGCTGCGTTCGCTTTGGTTTTGTCAGGTAATTTCCAACTACAAGGGAGCAACTGACATGCTCCGCCAGCCAGGGCAAAATGCCCTTTCGGCAGGCCCACCAGCACCGCCGATACGTCGTTGAGTTGCAAGGAAGCCGTAGGCCGCAGCAATTGGTCTATTCGCCCAAGACTTGCATGGACATGCTCGAACGGAACACCAAATTCGGCCAGCGCCCAGCACGCCTGGTCATAAAAATCACGAATCGCATCTTCCCGCAGCACAACCTCAAATGAGGTCCGTTTCCACGCGAGATTGACGCATTTAAGGACCTCCTGATTGGAGAGGTTGTTGCGGTATTCCGGCTTGATCTCATTCATTATTCGGCGCCGGTGCTGGGCCGGCCTGATTTTCCTGAACACCTCCAACCCTTCGGGCTGGCTGGGCGTCCTGGTACTCACCAGACGAAACAACGGCAAACTGGCGTCGGAGCACCCCCTGGCCTTAGCACTGATCACATCACGCGCAAAACCAGCCATCACTTCGTGAAGATCGTCCACCGACAGGTCAGCGCTGTAATGCTTGGCCTGAACAAATTGTTGTCGGCCGTCACCAAAACGTATGTCGACATCCTGCGCACCTTCGTACCGAACCTCGACAATCCCATGGCGCCCTAGCAGCATCCAGGCGACGCGAAGCCGCGCGTAGGCCTTCTGGAACTCAAAGCCGTTGATGGCGTTGACGCCACCGGTTCGTGTTCTCGTTTTAAGGTCATCCTCGCCGACCCACCACTCTACCCTCATACGCATCCCTGACTGACCGGACTCAACTCCGGATTAAAGGCTGGCGCGACGATCACACCAAAGGACGCAATGATAGCAAAACAAAATCACTCTCTCGGCGGGACTCAATGAAAAAAGCCCTGGCGCGTAGACGCCAGGGCTTTTCTTAGTGCGTGCGGAATCAGCAGGTGCAGCACATCATCGGCATGCCGTTGCAGCTCATCATCATCGGCATGGCGCAGTCGTTCATCATCTTCATCATCAACATGCAGCAGTTGTTCATCATGTTCATGCTCATGCCTGGCATCGGCATCATCTTGCAGGTCATGCAGTTCGCTTCCATCTTGCATTCCATGACGCACTTCATCATCGGCATGGGCATGCCCATCGGCATCATCATCGGCATGTTCATGGAGGACATGCTGTTCATCATCGCCATGCCGTCTTGCGACATGCACATCATCGACATGTTGGCGCACTGCATCATCATCGGCATGCCGCAGTTCATCATCATCGCCATCATTTCGGCGTTGTTCTTGAACATCGCCATGTCCATGCCCGCGGCCGGCTTCATGGTGCACATCATGGCCTCGTCGGTCATCTTGCAGGTCATGGTGGCCATCATCATCGGCATGCCCATCATCGGCATCATTGGCATCGCGTTGTTCATTGGCATCTGCATGGCGTTCATCATGTTCGAAACTCCGTAATCGACAGGAAATGAGTAAGTTCTGGGGCCGATTCTAGAGATGCCGCACAACGGCGCAAGGCGCTGGCCCAGCAGCAAGAATAGACGCTGCATGGGGATTTATCGGAGCGAGGCAGCCGATAATTCCGTGATGACAGAGGCTTTGAAGTGATCGCGCCGGCTGACTCCGTTACTGGTTCGAAACCGGCGCGATGGATATGCGATTGGGGAATGGCCTCCAATCAGAAGGAAATAAACGATCTAACCACCGTGAAAATACACGGTCATCCGGCGAAGAAGCGGTTCGCCGGACGCGGCAATCCGAGGTTTTCCCGCAGGGTAGAGCCTTCGTACTCCCGCCGGAAGATCCCGCGCCCCTGCAACTCGGGCACCACCTTGGCGACAAAATCATCGAGCCCGCCCGGCAGCCACGGGAACATGATGTTGAAGCCATCGCTGCCCTCTTCCTCCAGCCATTGCTGCATCTGGTCGGCGATGCTGTGGGCCGTGCCGACAAACGACAAGCCGGCATAACCACCAAGGCGCTGGGCCAGTTGGCGCACCGTCAACTGCTCGCGATCGGCCAGCGCCAGCACCCGCTCCCGGGAGCTTTGGCTGGCATTGGTTTCGGGAATGGGGGGCAGGTACTGGTCCGGATCAAACTTGGTTGCGTCGGTGCCCAGCGCGATCGACAGCGAGGCAATTGCACTTTCGTAATGCACCAGGCTGTCGAGGTGCGCACGAATCCGGCGGGCCTCTTCCTGTGTATCGCCGACCACCACAAAGGCCCCGGGCAGAATCTTCAGGTGGTCGGGATGCCGCCCCACCGCCAGCATCCTGCGCTTGATATCCGCATAAAACTTACGCCCCTCCTCAAGCGTACCCGGCGCGACAAAAATCACCTCGGCGGTTTCTGCCGCCAGTTGCCGCCCGGGCTCCGAGGCCCCGGCCTGCACGATCACCGGCCAGCCCTGCACCGGCCGGGCAATGTGCAGCGGGCCGCGCACGTTGAGGTAGCGGCCCTGGTGATTGAGGGTGTGCAGTTTGTCGGGGTCGAAGTACACGCCGCTGTCGGCATCGCGGATGAAGGCGTCATCGGCCCAACTGTCCCAGAGGCCGGTGACCACATCGTAGAACTCACGTGCACGGGCGTAGCGCTCGTCGTGGGCGTAGGCCTGTTCCAGGCCGAAATTCTGCGCGGCATCCGGGTTGGCGGTGGTGACGATGTTCCAGCCGGCGCGACCGTTGCTCAAGTGATCCAGAGACGCGAAACGACGGGCGATGTGGAATGGCTCGTCGTAAGTGGTCGACGCGGTGGCGACCAGGCCGATGTGCTCGGTGGCCTGGCTCAGGGCCGACAGCAAGGTGAACGGCTCAAACGAGGTGGCCGTGTGGCTGCGCTTCAACGCGTCGATGGGCATGTTGAGCAGGGCCAGGTGGTCGGCCATAAAGAAGGCATCGAAACGCGCCTTCTCCAGGGTCTGGGCGAACTGCTTGAGGTGCGCGAAGTTGAAGTTGGCGTCGCGGTAAGCGCCGGGATAGCGCCAGGCGCCGGTGTGGATGCTGACCGGACGCATGAACGCGCCCAGTTTCAGTTGGCGTGGAGTGCTCATGGAAAACCCCTGATCGAGAGGGGCTCAGCATCGGATGCGCGAACGGCGTCTGTCTAATAACGAAAGGATCTGGCTTATGCCTGGACAGAGCGACTGTTGTAGTCCGCCAGAAATGCTTCGGAGGCGACATGATCCGCCATGCCCCGCAGCTGCGCCGCCGAGTCATGCCCCAGCACGTCCTCCACCCGATTATTGGCTGAGGCCCAGTACACCAGCGCCTCGCTGAACAGCGCTTCGCCCTTGGGCGTGAGCACACAGCGTTTGGTGCGCTTGTCCAGGGCGTCCGGACGCAGCTCGACAATCCCGTCGCGCACCAGCGGCTTCATGGCATGGGTCAGCGCCGACATCAGGATCGCCAGGCGTCCGGCCAGCTCCTGCAACGTCGGCCCGCCCTGCTCATCCACCGCCGACAGCCGGGTGATTTCACCCAGCAAGCCGACCTGCGTGGCCTTCAGGCCAATCGGCGCCAGCGCTTCGTCATACAGCTGCCCCAGCCGCCTGGCGGCACGGCGCAATGCGTTGTTGGTGCACGCCACGTCACCCAGCAAATCCAAAAGTTCGGCGCGTGCTTTATCGGTATTGATCTTCTCGGTTGGCATTTTCAGTTCCTCCATGCCGCTAGAATGATTGAGTACTAAACCATTGACAAGGACAAATGCCGAGCTTATAACTTGAGCCCTCAACAATATTGGTTGAGTACTCATCTTTTGGAGCCGTTCATGTCGACCCCCGCTTCCACAAAAATTGCCCTTATCACTGGCGCGTCTTCCGGTATTGGTGCGGTGTATGCCGACCGATTGGCGGCTCGCGGCTACGATCTGATCCTGGTGGCCCGTCGCGAAGACCGGCTCAAAGCCCTCGCCGCGAAGATCACGCAAAACCACGGGCGTCAGGTCCAGACCCTTGGCGCCGACCTGGTGAACCCTGCTGACCTGGCCCGCGTAGAAAGCCTGCTGGCCAGCAATCCGGCGATCCAGGTGCTGGTGAACAACGCCGGCCTGGCCCGCCTGCACCCGCTGGCTCAATCCTCCGTCGAGGACTCCACCACCCAGATCGCCCTGAACATCACCGCCCTCACCCGCCTGACCCACGCGGCGCTGCCCGGCATGCTGGTGCGTAATGAAGGCGTGATCATCAACGTGGCGTCGGTGTTGGGCGTGCATTCGCTGCCGGTCAGTTCGGTGTACAGCGGCACCAAGAGCTATGTCCTGGCGTTCAGCCGTGGCTTGCAATCGGAGCTGGCAGAAACCGGAGTGAAAGTGCAGATCGTGTTGCCGGCGTCCACCGCTACCGAGATTTGGGACGAGTCGGGCATTCCGCTTTCCGCGCTGCAAAAAGAGTCGGTCATGACCACCGAGAATCTGGTGGACGCGGCATTGGCCGGACTTGATCAGGGCGAGACGATCACCTGGCCGTCGGTGGCCGATGGCTCGCTGTGGGACACCTATGACGCCGCGCGCGGCGCATTGTTTGCAGCCACGCAGACGGGCAAGCCGGCGCCCCGGTATGGGATTGTCTGAGGCACCAGCAGGTCTTATTGAATACCGATGGAAATGCGCCGCACAGTCTGCTCCTCACGGGGCAGGCTGATGTCGCCTTCGTAGGTGCACTCGCGGCCGGTGCAGCTGTTTTCCACGGTCACCGGCGCAACGCTTTTGACCGGGAAACGCGGCTTGGGCTCAGCCTGCGGCGTGAGGGGTACAGCGCTGAGGATAGGTGCCTCGTAGGTCAGGTCCAGGTTGGACGCGTAAGCCTGGGTGGCCAGAACGGCGAGCAGTGCGCTCGCCATGACAGTCCTTGTAAACAACATCGAAATCTTTCCGGGCAGCAAAAAATGAAGGGGCAATGATAACCCCTTGAGCCACCGGGTTGAAGTCAGGGCGTCTGGACGGCGGGTTCCAGCACCAGAACGTTGGAGGGGCCGGCACGAAATGTCGGGTTGTGCTTCGCGGCTTCGAGCATGTGAGGCGCTGCGTGGTGATCCTTGAGCGCCGCCTTTGAAGCCCACGTCTCGATCAACACAAAACTGTCGCTGTTGCCTTCCACCGGATGCAGGTCGTACTGGATGCAACCCGCTTCAGCCCGCACCAGCGGAGCGAGCCTGGCAAACGCGGTCAACTGGTCCGCACCCCGCCCAGGCTGGGTATTGATGATGACGACAAGCCGCACTTCATCGGACATAAACAGCACCGTTATCGATAAGGAAAAAGAGGAACCACAGTAAGGGATGCCATGCTCTGGCGCTACGAAAAATCTATCAGTAAGCTAGTTTCACTGAACGGATTGAGTCAGCACTCAAGCCCTCCCCTTTTCTGCCCCCGGCGATAACCACGTGATCGAAGTAACCGAAGTTTCCATTGCCCAGTTGCGCGCTGCGCTTGAGTCCGGCCAGACCACGGCGGTTGAGCTGGTAGAAGCCTACCTCGCCAGGATCGACGCCTTTGATGCCCCCAATACCGCCACAGCCCTCAACGCGGTGGTGGTGCGCAACCCGCAAGCGCTTGAGGAAGCCCGAGCCTCCGATGCTCGCCGGGCCAATGGCAAAACCCTGGGGCCGCTCGACGGTATTCCCTACACGGCCAAGGACAGCTACCTGGTCAAGGGCCTCACGGCCGCTTCCGGCAGCCCGGCATTCGCCAACCTGACCGCCTACCGCGACGCGTTCACCATCGAGCGGCTGCGTGCAACCGGCGCCATTTGCCTGGGCAAGACCAACATGCCGCCCATGGCCAACGGCGGCATGCAGCGCGGTGTCTATGGCCGGGCCGAAAGCCCGTACAACGCCGACTACCTCACCGCACCGTTCGCCTCGGGCTCCTCCAACGGCGCCGGCACGGCCACTGCGGCCAGCTTCGCGGCGTTCGGCCTGGCGGAAGAAACCTGGTCCAGCGGGCGCGGCCCGGCCTCCAACAACGGCTTGTGTGCCTACACCCCGTCCCGTGGCGTGATCTCGGTGCGCGGCAACTGGCCGCTGACCCCGACCATGGACGTGGTGGTGCCCTACGCCCGCACCATGGCCGACCTGCTTGAAGTGCTCGACGTGGTGGTGGCAGAAGACCCCGACACCCGCGGCGACCTGTGGCGGATGCAACCCTGGGTACCGATTCCAAGTGTCGCCTCGGTACGCCCCGAATCCTATGGCGCCCTGGCCGCCACCGGCGATGCACTCGCCGGCAAACGCTTCGGCGTGCCGCGCATGTACATCAACGCAGACCCCGAGGCAGGCACCAGCGACGCCCCAGGCATCGGCGGCCCCACCGGCCAGCAAATCAAAACCCGCGCGTCGGTGATCAACCTCTGGGAAGCCGCTCGCAAGGCGCTCGAAGCCGCGGGCGCAGAAGTGCTCGAGGTGGATTTCCCGCTGGTCTCCAATTGCGAAGGCGACCGCCCGGGCGCACCGACAGTATTTACCCGCGGCCTGGTGTCCAAGGAATTCCTCCACGATGAATTGTGGGAACTGTCGGCCTGGGCGTTCGATGATTTCCTGCGGGCCAACAACGACCCTGCGTTGAACCGCCTGGCCGATGTCGACGGCCCGAAGATCTTCCCCCACGACCCCGGCACCCTGCCCAACCGCGAAGACGACCTGGCCGCCGGCATGGACGAGTACGTGCGCATGGCCGAACGCGGCATCACCCCGTGGGACAAGATCAGCAGCGTGCCCGACGGCCTGCGCGGCCTGGAGCAGACACGGCGCATCGACCTTGAAGACTGGATGGATAAGCTGGGGCTGGACGCGGTGATCTTCCCCACCGTCGCCGACGTGGGCCCGGCCGATGCGGACGTAAACCCGGCGTCGGCGGATATCGCCTGGAGCAACGGTGTGTGGGTGGCCAACGGCAACCTCGCCATCCGTCACCTGGGGGTGCCGACGGTGACGGTGCCGATGGGCGTCATGGCGGATATCGGCATGCCGGTGGGCCTGACCTTTGCCGGCCGGGCGTATGACGATTCGGCGCTGCTGCGATTGGCGTCGGCGTATGAGTCGACGGGGAGCAAGCGCCTGGTACCGCCGCGCACGCCGAAGCTGGTTGCGGGCAAGCCATAAATAAAAAGGGATTGGAACCGTTCAGGTTCCAATCCTTTTCGTTACGGCTTCATCACCGAGTTTGCGCATCAACTGATCGGCTTCCGACCCGGGCTCAAATCGAAAGCCGCGCATCTGGTCGAGAAGCAGCGTGTCACTGATTGCCGCCCACAACTGCTCCGGGGTCGGCGTATTGCGCAGCAGGATGTACGAAAGCAACAGCCGCTCGATGGGAACGCCTCGATCACAGGCGGTTTCAATGATTGCCAGCAGGATAAAGCGCAGTCGAACTTCCCGCTCCGTGGGCCAAACCGTTTTTCGCTTACCCAATGCCAGGCCTCAGTGTCAGGAAAAAAGCGAGGCTATTGCCGTGTGGTTTTTGTTTCAAGCACTGCATTGATGGATAGCCCTGCTCCTACAATAAACAGGGAAAGGGATTACGAAATCTTACAGAACACGGAGTCACCCATGGAACAGGGACCGAAACCCCTCGCACTCGTCGGCCTGGCGCTGTTCATTCTGCTCGCTGCCCTCTTTCAAATCCTTCGGGTCCGGCGATGGAAGCTGGCCGTCAAAGCCGACTTTGAAGCCGCCTTGCAACGCCTGCACATCGAGACCTACGAGCTGCTTGTAGACCGAAACCTGGCCCGGGGTACGCGCAGGCCACCCGAGATTTACCGGATCCTGCGCGACCACAACGGCCACTACTTTTTGTACCTTCATTCCGCCGATGGCCCTGGCGTACTTAACCCGCTGACCAAAGAGCGCGCGACGCTTGCCGTGCAGGTCAACGGCTAGCGGGCCACTGCTTCAGACCATGGCGATCAAGCAAGCTCCAGCAGCTCATACGCAAACAGCCAATACAATGTGTTGCCGTTCTCGAAAGTCTTGACCTCAAAGACGCCCCGCTCATCCGGCAGCCATTCATTGTCCCAACTGCGGCTGCTGTCCTTGGCTGTCCACCAGTCCACCGTAGCTTTTTGCCAGGTCTCCGCCAGCATGACGCGATATACGCTTCGCCCAGGGCTTCCGGCATGGCTGAATTTCTCCAGCACCGGCGCCAGGTTGGTTGCGCTCATCCGGTGGAAATCGAGGCGCAGTTGTTCTGCCTTTTCCGGGCTGTAGAGTCGCTTGCACTCCACGAAAGCAACAGTTGTCGGGTCGAACAACATGCAGTCGATACGGAACTCGTAGCGCTCAGTTACCGGGTTGAGAAAGGGCACTTCCATGAAGGCATGGGCATTGCTTCGCGCGTCAAACGCCTTGGCCATTTGGTAGGTCAGGTTGCGCTCATTGAGGCCGTTGCTGCCGTAGGACGGGTAAAACTCGTCCAGGCTGGCGGCAAAATTCTGTGCTGCCTGCTGTAACACGCTGGTGATCACTTCGCTCACGGAAAGACTCGCTTCAAGATGCTGGGTTGCCTGCGCCCGGCATCAGCCAGGCGCCCGTTAAAGGCGTTGACTGGATGGAGCCAATCAGGCGCTGACTGCGCCGAAGGTTTTGGAAAGAAACGCGTGCATAAAATCCCTTTTACGATCGAATAAGTGGCCAAATGATATCATCTGATGGCGAAATTTCCCATCTGGCTCCTTATTTTACCGGCACGCGTTCACCCCCTATGCCAGAAGCAATCCTTACCCACGCTTCCCCATCAACGGATCGCTGATGCTGTGCGCCCCGGTTTCAATCCGCCCCGCCACCCGCCGCACCCAACCGTGCTCATCACGCAGCTTGAAGTCATACCACCCCCCATTGGGCTGGCACGAGAACGTGCGCTGCACGGTGCTGCCGCCGGCAATCTCCAGCAGCCAGGGCCCTTGCCTGGTGTACGGGCAGCGCTCGATGGTCACCGACGCCGTGCGCTTACCAGGGTTGACCAGGGTCAGCAGCAACGTATCGCCGTGATAGGCCAGGGATAACTCGGGCTCACGCCGCAGCAGATTCCCCTTGAATGCACGGTGAAAGCCGTTCGGCCCCAACAGCCAGAGCTTGTAGGCCCCCGCCACTTGCCAGGTGTCGCTGAGGTGCTTGCCGGCCTCCACGGTGTAGCGGCGCGGGATGTCGTCCAGGTGCAAGCGGTCGTAGACGTGGAACACCACGCCTTGTTCGCCATTGTTGAAGAAGTCCAGGGTCACGGAACTGGCGCGACGGTCAACCGAAGCCTCGACGTTCAACTGGTACGGCAGTGCCCGGGAGGGTCGCGCCATGCGCGCCTGGAACGGTGCCTGTTGCTGGCCCACCGTTGGCACGGCGACCTGGGGCAGTTGTTCCTGGCGTTGGCGCAGGGTGTCAGCGGCCTGGCGGCTGATGGTGTGCAGCGGCGGCAGGGTTTCGGTGTTGGGGTTGACGAAGTTGAAGGCCGACGTGAGGTCGCCGCACACGGCCCGGCGCCAGGCGCTGATATTGGGCTCGCGCACGTGGAAGCGCTTCTCCAGGAATTGCAGCACCGAGGTGTGATCAAACGCCTGGGAGTTGACCCAGCCGCCACGGCTCCACGGCGACAGCACCAGCATCGGCACCCGTGGACCGGGCCCGTACACCCCGCCGTCGGGCGCGGGTTGCTGGCTTGAACCGGGTGGCGCCGGGTGGGTGAAGATCTCGCTGTCGAACTTCACCGTGGACTTGCCGGCGAAGCTGCCGTCCAGGCGTTTGGACGGGGCCGATGGCGACGGCACGTGGTCGAAGAAACCGTCGTTTTCATCGTAGTTGACCAGCAGCACCGTCTTGCTCCACACATCCGGGTTGGCGGTCAGCGCCTTGAGGATTTCCTGGGTGAACCAGCCACCCTGCACCGGGCTGGAAGGTCCGGGGTGTTCGGAGTAATCGGCCGGCGCCACCAGCCAACTGACCTGGGGCAGGCGACCGTCGTTCACGTCCTTGCGAAAGCCCTGGATGATCGCTTCCAGGTCGCTGCCGCTGACGGCCGGGAGTGTGTTGCCGTTGCCTTTGTACAGCGGCACGCGGGCATTCAGTTGATCGCTGTAGGGCACGAAGTCCTTGAAGTCCTTCGGTGGCACCGCGGGGTTGCCGGCCGCGACGCTGGCCGCACGAAATTGACGAAACCCGGCCAGGGGATTGTCGCCAAAGTTATCCGGCAAGTACTGGTAAACCTTCCAGCTCACGCCCGCTTCTTCCAGGCGTTCGGGATAGGTTTTCCAGGTGTAGCCCTCGCTCACCGCGCCGGGGCCGTCCCACTCGTTGACCACCGCCGCCACGTTCGCACCGGTCGGGCCGTTGGTGCCGGTCCAGTGGAATAGCCGGTTGGGATTGGTGCCGGCGTGCACCGAGCAATGGTAGGCATCGCACAAGGTAAAGGTGTTGGCCAGGGCGAACTGGAACGGCACTTCCTGCTCGCGGTAGTAGCCCATCGAGGTGGGCGTCTTGAACGTCGGCCAGGCATGCATCCGGCCACTGCCCCAGGCGGCGTGCTCGTCCACCCAGGAATGAGGCGTGCCGCTGACCCGCTGCGCGTTGCCACGGGAACTGTCCAGGTGATAGGGCAAAATCCGCCGCCCGACGCCCTGCTGCTCCCACACCCGGTGCCCGCCCGGCAGTGGGATGGTGAAGCGGTCACTGAACCCGCGCACGCCGGGCAAGGTGCCGAAGTAGTGATCGAATGAGCGGTTTTCCTGCATCAGGATCACCACATGCTCGACGTCCATGATCGTGCCGGTGCGGTTGTTGGCAGGGATCGCCAGGGCCTGGCGAATGGAGTCGGGCAACAGGGTGTAGGCGGATCCGATGGCGGCGGCTTGCAACAGGGTCCTGCGTGTAAGAGTCGGCATAAGACGATTCAATCCCTTGAAGTTCTGGAGCGAGGCTCAGGACAAAATAGGGACTCAAGGCGACAAAGAAATGACATCGCTTGAATCGCGTTCAACCTGTCCCACCTGATACTCCCTCGGCGTACACCCGAACTCGCGCTTGAACACCGTGTGCAGGTACTGCGCCGATTTGAAGCCGCAGTCGTAGGCGATATCCGCGATGCCCGCTTCGGTATTTTCCAGGCCTGCCACCGCCGCGGCGAGTTTGAAACGCAGGATTTCGTCATGGACGCTGCGGTTCAGTTCGCTGCGAAAATGCGCTTCCAGGGACGAGCGCGACACCCCGACGTAGTTGGCGACCTGAGCCGTCTTGATGCCCTGGCAGGCGTATTGGCGAATGAAGTGCAACGCCTGCATCACATAGGGATGGCCGAGGGGTTGGTGCAGGCTTGAGGTCTGCACGTTGACCGCTTCCGGCGGCACCAGGATCTGGCTGCCCGCCGAAGGCATGCCATGCAACATTTGATGCAGCAAACGCGCGGCGGTGCGGCCCATTTTTTCGGTGCCCTGGATCACCGAGCTCAGTGGCACGCGGGTCAAGGTGCGGGTCAGCGGGTCGTTGTCGATGCCGATCAGTGCCACTTGCTCCGGCACCGGGATGCCCGCCGTGAGGCAGGCTTGCAGCAACTGCCGGGCACGGGCGTCGCTGACCGCGATGATGCCGATGGGCTTGGGCAAGCTGTGCAGCCAGGCAATCTGCTGCTCTACCGCCGAGTCCCACAGCGGCGCGCTGGTACCCAGCCCGCGATACACCTCCACGGGCAGGCCGTCGCGCTCCAGCAGGCGGCGGAAGGCTTTTTCACGCTCCTGGGCCCAGCGGTTGATATCCGCTTGCGGCAGGCTGAAGCAGGCGAAGCGCGTAAGCCCGGCTTCGATCAGGTGTTCGTAGGCCAGCTTGATCAGGGCGAAATTGTCGGTGGCCACGTACGGAATATGCCGTGGGTAAGCCCGCTCATCTTCGTAAGACCCGCCTACCGCCACCACCGGTAAGTGCACGCCCGCCAGCGCCGGGCCCATCGCCGGGTCGTCGAAGTCGGCGATGATGCCGTCGCCATGCCAGCGCTCGATGCCCTTGAGCCGGCAAACGAAATCCTCCTCCAGGAACAGATCCCACGACACCCGCGTGCTGCTCAGGTAGTTGCCGATCCCGGTGATGATGCCGCGATCGTAGATCTTGTTGCCGTTGAACAGCAGGGCAATCCGGTGCACCGGCGGAAGGGTTTTCACAGGGGCGGCTCCTGGCGAGGTATCGCCCAACTATGCGCCCAAAGCCACTCAAAATCGAACCCCGCTCTGGTGATTTTCATAATCGGTTGGCCGGGGGCCGTTGCTAGTATCGAGGCAAGGTTAACGTGCACTCATAACAACAAGGATCTGGCGATGCCCTACTTTCCCGCTGTCGAAAAAATCCTCTACGAAGGCCCGGATAGCACCTCTGCCCTGGCCTTCCGGCACTACGATGCGAACAAGCTGATCCTCGGCAAGCCGATGCGTGAGCACCTGCGGATGGCCGCGTGTTATTGGCACAATTTCGTCTGGCCCGGCAGCGACATGTTCGGCTCCGGCACCTTCCAGCGGCCCTGGCAGCAGCCGGGTGAAGCCCTGCAGGTAGCACGCGGCAAGGCCGAGGCGGCGTTCGAGTTTTTCTCCAAGCTGGGCATCGACTACTACAGCTTCCACGACACCGACGTTGCCCCCGAAGGCGCAAGCCTGGCGGAGTACCGCGACAACTTTGCGCGGATGGTCGACCAGCTCGAAGGCCATCAGGAACAGACCGGCATCCAGCTGCTGTGGGGCACCGCCAACTGCTTCAGCAACCCGCGCTTTGCCGCCGGCGCCGCCAGTAACCCCAACCCGGAAGTGTTTGCCTACGCAGCCGCCCAGGTGTTCAGTGCGATGAACGCCACCCACCGCCTCAAAGGCTCCAGCTATGTACTGTGGGGCGGCCGCGAAGGTTACGAGACGCTGCTCAACACCGACCTCAAGCGCGAGCGCGAGCAACTCGGGCGCTTCATGCGCATGGTGGTCGAGCACAAATACAAGATCGGCTTCACCGGCGAGCTGTTTATCGAACCCAAGCCGCAGGAGCCGACCAAGCACCAGTACGACTACGACACCGCCACCGTGTTTGGCTTCCTGCATCAGTTCGGCCTGGAGAAAGAGATCAAGGTCAATATCGAGGCCAACCACGCCACCCTCGCCGGCCACAGCTTTCATCATGAAATCGCCACCGCCGCGTCCCTGGGGATTTTCGGCAGCATCGACGCCAACCGCGGCGACCCGCAGAACGGCTGGGACACCGACCAGTTCCCCAACAGCGTCGAAGAGCTGACCCTGGTCACCTACGAGGTACTCAAGGCCGGTGGTTTCAAAGGCGGCGGCTACAACTTCGACTCCAAGGTGCGTCGTCAAAGCCTCGACGAAGTGGACCTGTTCCATGGCCACGTGGCCGCGATGGACGTGCTGGCGCTGTCCCTGGAGCGCGCCGCCGCCATGGTGCAGAACGATGCCCTCGAGCAGTTCAAGGCCCAGCGTTATGCCGGCTGGGACAAGTCGTTCGGGCGCGCCGTGCTCGGCGGCGACTTCAGCCTGGAGTCGTTGGCCGAGCATGCCTTCAGCCACCAACTCAACCCGCAAGCGGTCAGCGGCCGCCAGGAGATGCTCGAAGGTGTAGTGAATCGCTTTATCTACCCATGACCGCTACGCTCCAGGTCCAGCAGTGCGTCTAAACAACAATAAAAGGGACTCACCATCATGAAACACCTGAAAACCGTTTTATTCACCAGCGTTCTGGCACTGCTTTCCAACTCGGTCATGGCCGATGCGGCCCATCCGAAAATCGGCTTTTCCATCGACGACCTGCGCCTTGAACGCTGGGCCCGCGACCGTGATTACTTCACCGCCGCCGCCGAGCAACTGGGGGCCAAGGTCTATGTGCAATCGGCGGACGCCAACGAGCAGCGACAGATCTCGCAGATTGAAAACCTGATCTCCCGGGGCGTCGATGTGATTGTGATCGTGCCGTTCAACGCCACGGTGCTGAACAACGTGGTGGCCGAAGCGAAGAAAGCCGGGGTGAAAGTGCTGTCTTACGACCGGCTGATTTTGAATGCCGATATCGACGCCTACATCTCCTTCGATAACGAAAAGGTCGGCGAGATGCAGGCCCAGGGCGTATTGAACGCGCAGCCTAAGGGCAATTACTTCCTGCTGGGCGGCGCCCCTACCGACAACAACGCGAAGATCCTGCGCCAGGGCCAGATGAAGGTGCTGCAGCCTGCCATCGACAAGGGCGACATCAAGATCGTCGGCCAGCAGTGGGTCAAGGAATGGAACCCTACCGAAGCCCTGAGCATCGTCGAGAACGCCCTGACCGCCAACAGCAACAAGATCGACGGCATCGTCGCCTCCAATGACGCCACTGCCGGCGGCGCGATCCAGGCCCTGGCGGCACAAAAACTGGCGGGCAAGGTGCCGGTCTCCGGGCAAGACGCCGACCTTGCCGCGATCAAGCGTGTGATCGCCGGCACCCAGACCATGACCGTGTACAAGCCCCTGAAACTGCTGGCGTCCGAGGCCGCCAAGCTCTCGGTGCAACTGGTACGGGACGAGAAACCGGCCTACAACTCGCAGTACGACAACGGCAGCAAACAGGTCTCGAGCATCCTGCTCAAGCCGACCGCGTTGACCAAAGATAACGTCAACGTGCTGGAAGAAGACGGGTTCTACACCAAAGCGCAAATCGCCGGGCAGTAAGCGTACGGCTCACTGCGGGAGCGGCTTGCGGCCGCTCCTGCACGCCACCCGCCTTTTCGCTGTGGAATGAGTACCCGCCATGTCCGACTACTTGCTGGAAATGAACAACATCGTCAAGACCTTTGGTGGCGTCAAAGCCCTGAACGGCATCGACATCAAGGTAAGACCCGGGGAATGCGTGGGGTTGTGCGGCGAGAACGGCGCCGGCAAATCGACCCTGATGAAGGTGCTGTCGGCGGTGTATCCCCATGGCACCTGGGACGGCGAAATCCTTTGGGACGGCCAGCCGCTGCGCGCCCACTCCATCGCCGAAACCGAAGCCTGCGGCATCGTGATCATCCACCAGGAACTGACCTTGGTGCCCGACCTCTCGGTGGCCGAAAACATCTTCATGGGCCACGAGCTGACACTGCCCGGCGGGCGCATGAACTACCCCGCCATGATGCACCGTGCCGAAGCGCTGATGCGCGAGCTGAAAGTGCCGGACATGAACGTCGCCCTGCCCGTCTCGCAATACGGCGGCGGCTACCAGCAACTGGTGGAAATCGCCAAGGCGCTGAACAAACAGGCGCGCCTGCTGATTCTGGATGAGCCCTCCTCGGCGCTGACCCGCTCGGAAATCGAGGTGCTGCTGGACATCATCCGTGGCCTCAAGGCCAAGGGCGTTGCCTGCGTGTACATCTCCCACAAGCTCGATGAAGTCTCGGCCATCTGCGACACCATCGCGGTGATCCGCGACGGCAAGCACATCGCGACCACGGCCATGGCCGAGATGGACGTGTCGCGCATCATCACCCAGATGGTCGGCCGCGAGATGAGCAACCTCTACCCCACCGAACCCCACGCGGTGGGCGAGGTGCTGTTCGAGGCGCGCAACATCACCTGCTACGACGTCGACAACCCGGGGCGCAAGCGCGTGGACGATGTCTCGTTCAGCCTGCGCCGGGGCGAAATCCTCGGCATCGCCGGCCTGGTGGGCGCGGGCCGCACGGAGCTGGTGTCGGCGCTGTTCGGCAGCTACCCCGGGCGCTGTGAAGGCGAGGTGTGGCTGGACGGCAAACCCATCGATACCCGCACGCCGCTGAAGTCGATTCGCGCGGGGTTGTGCATGGTCCCGGAAGACCGCAAGCGCCAGGGCATCGTGCCAGACCTGGGCGTGGGGCAGAACATCACCCTGGCGGTGCTGGACCGCTTCTCGCACCTGACGCGCATCAACGCCGAGGCGGAACTGGGCAGCGTCGAGCAGGAAATCAAGCGCATGCACTTGAAGACCGCGAACCCGTTCCTGCCGATCACCAGCCTCTCCGGCGGCAACCAGCAGAAAGCCGTATTGGCGAAAATGCTCCTGACCCAACCCCGGGTGCTGATCCTCGACGAGCCCACCCGTGGCGTGGACGTGGGCGCCAAATATGAGATCTACAAATTGATGGGCGCGCTGGCGGCCGAAGGCGTGTCGATCATCATGGTGTCCTCGGAGCTGGCCGAGGTGCTGGGCGTATCCGACCGGGTGCTGGTGATCGGCGAAGGCCAGTTGCGCGGTGACTTCATCAACCAGGGCCTGACCCAGGAACAGGTGCTCGCCGCCGCCCTCAGCCAACCGAACGGGCATGACAATAATAATGATCGGAAGTCCGCGTAAATGAATCAGGTCAAACAGCTTTTCACCCGCTACAAAATGCTCGCCCTGTTGATCGCCGTGGTGCTGATCTGGGTGTTTTTCAGCTGGCAGACCGAAGGCGGTTTCCTGACCCCGCGCAACCTGTCGAACCTGCTGCGGCAGATGTCCATCACCGGCATCCTGGCCTGCGGCATGGTGCTGGTGATCATCAGCGGCGAGATCGACCTGTCGGTGGGCTCGATGCTCGGTTTGCTCGGCGGCGTGGCGGCGATCCTGGATGTGGTCTATCACATTCCGCTGCCGCTCAACCTCGCCATCGTCGCCCTGTGCGGCTTGCTGATTGGCCTGGGCAACGGCTACATGACCGCGTACCTGCGCATCCCCTCGTTCATCGTCGGGCTGGGCGGCATGCTCGCGTTTCGCGGCGTGCTGCTGGGCATTACCGGCGGCACCACGATTGCGCCGGTATCGCCGGAGCTGGTGTACATCGGCCAGGGTTACCTGCCGACGGTGGTCGGGGTGATTCTCGGCGTGTTGCTGTTCGGGCTGGCGCTCTTCCTGACCTGGCGACAGCGCCGCAACCGTGCCCTGCACGGACTGGCATTGCCGTCGATGCTGCGCGACAGCGTACGCGTGGTGCTGATCGGTTTCGTGCTGGCCGGCTTCGTCTACACCCTCAACAGCTACGACGGGATTCCCGTACCGGTGCTGCTGCTTCTGGTGCTGCTGGGGGTGTTCAGCTACGTCACCAGCCAGACCGTGTTCGGCCGGCGCATCTACTCGGTGGGCAGCAACATGGAGGCCACGCGCCTGTCGGGGATCAACGTGCAGGCGGTGAAGCTGTGGATCTTCGGGATCATGGGCGTGATGTGCGCCCTCGCCGGCTTGGTCAACACCGCGCGTCTGGCGGCCGGCTCACCGTCGGCGGGCAACATGGGCGAACTGGACGCCATCGCGGCCTGCTTCATTGGCGGCACCTCGATGCGCGGCGGCTCGGGCACCGTGTACGGCGCCCTGCTTGGCGCGCTGGTGATCAGCAGCCTGGACAACGGCATGTCGATGCTCGACGTGGACAGCTACTGGCAGATGATCGTCAAGGGCAGCATCCTGGTGCTGGCGGTGTGGGTTGACGTGAGTACGCGGACCGGGCGTCGCTGAGGCCGGGCAATGGCATGGAGCTTGCTCTTCTCAAGCAGGAGGCCGGTATCGGCCTCGACTTGAGCAGAAACGACCCACGAGGCACATGCCATGCACAGTTTGTTCTTTGCAACCGCTCAGATGATCAACGGCCGGGTGCAGTCCTTTGATTCCATGGACAAAGATCACGACCCAAGGATGATGCCCCTCGAACTGCAGGCAAAAATCGGCATCGCCCTTGGCCTGCTGGCGCTCGCCAGCTGTTTCACACTCTGGTTGATCGAAGCCTGCGCCTGACCCAAAAAGAGGCAGGCGTTACCGCCCCGGCAACCCTATCGGGCGGAGCGAATCATGTCGGCGACTTTTTCGCCGATCATGATGCACACCGAGTTGGGGTTGCCTGAAATCAGGGTCGGCATGATCGATGCGTCGGCCACCCGCAGCCCCTCGATGCCGCGCACCTTGAGGTCCGGCCCTACCACCGCCCGCTCATCCACGCCCATGCGGCAAGTGCCGGACGGGTGCAGTGCGGCGTGGGCTTGCTGGTGACAGAACTGCCTCATCTCTTCGCGTGAACGCACACTGGCGTCCGGCACGTGCCGCCGTGCCACGTAGGGTTTGAAGGCCGCCTGGGCCATGATCTGCTCGCCCACCAGGCATCCGTCCACCAGGCTTTCAATGTCGTACGGGTCAGAAAAGTAGTTGGGCACAATGCGCGGCGGCGACATTGGGTCGGCGCAATACAGTTCCACGTAGCCCCTGGACCTTGGCCGGATCTGCCCCAAATTGAGGGTGCAGCCGTTACCGCCCGGCACCGAATCCACGCCCTCCTCGATGCCCGCGCCCACCACCATGAAATACTGGATATCCGGGTGCGCTGCCGTCTTGTCGCCCCACCAGAACGCCCCGCCTTCAATCAGGTTCGACGCCGCCGGGCCCTGCCGGAACAGCGCGTACTGCAACCCCGCCATGAGTTTCCACCAAGGTTTTTTGTACTTGTCGTAGCTATGGGGGCCGGTCAGTTCATACACCAGCGATATTTCGATATGGTCCTGCAGGTTCTGCCCCACCCCGGGCAAATCCTGGACGACGTTAATCCCGTGCTTCTGCAACTGCGCAGCGGGCCCTATCCCGGACAGCATCAACAATCGCGGTGAGTTGATCGCGCCTGAGGACAGGATGATTTCCTTGTCGGCGTGCATCACGTGGCGCACGCCCTTTTCCAGGTATTCGACACCGACCGCCTTGTTGCCCTGCATCAGGATCCGCAGCACCCGGCAACCGGTCTTCACTGTCAGGTTCTTGCGCGCCTTGGCGGGCGCCAGGTAGGCCACGGCGGCACTGCTGCGAAAGCCGTTTTTGGCGGTGATCTGGTACAGCCCGCAACCTTCGGGCCGGCCCGAGTTGAAGTCTTCGTTGTAGGGCAACCCGTACTGCTGGCAGGCCCGCAGCCAGACTTTGGTCAAGGGGTGGATATTGATCGGGTCCGACACCCCCAACGGCCCGCCGACACCGTGCACGTCGTTGCAGAAACGCTCGTTGTCCTCGGCCTTCTTGAAGTACGGCAACACGTCCTTGTACGACCAGCCCGCAGCGCCCTGTTCGGCCCAACCGTCGTAATCGGCAGGCACGCCGCGGATGTAAATCATCGCGTTCACCGAGCTGCCACCACCGAGCACGCTGGCCTGGACCATGGTCGGTGCCTCACTGCGCTGCTGGTCCTCGGTCGGTTCCCAGGCATAGCGCTTGAGCAACGGACCCTGGGCCGTCTTGTAATAGGCACCGGGAATATGGATGTAAGGGCTGCGATCCCGCGGCCCTTCCTCGAACAGCACCACCGACGCGCCCTCATCCTCGCTCAGGCGCGATGCGACCGTGCAGCCTGTGGAGCCGCCCCCGATTACGATGAAATCCACCATGACAACCTCAGTTCTTCTTAGTATTGAGCCCGTGTTGAAACGCGCGTCATCGACCGACCAGGCTGGTCAACAGTGTCTTCAATTGTTGGGCGACGACGTAGCTGTTTTGCTGCTGCTGTTTTTTGCAGAACAGCTCACAGCTCCACCACCCGGTATAACCGGTGGCCTTTACTGCGGCAGTCCACGCGGCCAGGTCGAGCACACCGCTGCCGGTGGGGACATCCCGCAGGACTTCTTCATTTGGAATACCGTCTTCATAGGCCAGCGAATCGCAGACATGCACGCCGTAGATCACGTCCCTGTTCAGCCTGGCCACGTCCACAGGAGTCACGCCGCTGGTAAAGCAATGCCAGTAGTCGATCACCAGCTTCACGTTGCTGCGCCCGGTGCGGTCGATGAGTTGCAGTTGGTGGTCCAGGGTATTGAGGGGCGTCCAGGACAGCGCTTCCAGATAAAGCAGCAGATCGTATTGCTTGGCCACATCGGCCAGCGCCGCCAGGTTGCTCGCCGTCAACGCGTACTGCTCGGCTTGATCCAGCCCCAGCAGGCCCGAGTAATGCGCACTCTTGCCCGTCGCCTGGAAATCGATCACCGCCTGCACATTGATCGGGCCGGTGAGCACTTGCACGCCTTTGGCGCCGACCAGGTTCGCCAGCTCAAATAGCCGCCGGGCTTCCTTGAACAGGTCATCCCGCTCAGCGCCCTGGCGTTCGATGTCCCGCAGGTAGCCGATGCCGGTGACGTGCATATTCTTGAGCAAATCTTGAAGCTCTGCCTCGCAATAGCCGGCCTGCAGATAGGCTTCCAGCTTGCCGCTGTTGATCTCCAGCGCATCGAAGCCCAGCGTCTGCGCCATGTCGATATCCATCGCCAGGGTCGAGTGTTTGGCGACGGTGGAATGCAGGGCGATGAGATTATTTTGGGTTGGCATACGACGCTCCTACGATTGAATAACGCTCGGCCAGCGCGCCCACGGCCAGCGCCGCAGCATCCAGTCGCGCCTGGGGCAAGATGCCCTGGGCGACGGCGGCGACAATCGCCCGGACGACCTGCGGCACTTGCGGCATGGCCCTGGCGGAAATCAGCAACAGGTCAGCCCCAGCGTTCAAGGCGGCCACGGCGACCTCACCAAGGGACATCTGGCCAATGGTTGAGCGGTGATCGAGGTCGATGGTCATCACCAGCCCCTTGAAGCCCAACTCCTGGCGCAATACGCCGATCAGTTCAGGCGACACCGATGCCGCCGTGGGTGGTGTGCACGCGGCGAAGATCGCCGGGCCCATCATCACCGCATCCGCCCCGGCGTCGATCCCGGCCTGGAACCCGGGCCAGTAGGCACGCAGTTGCTGCATGGACTCGCTGACCACCGCCGTTTCCGTCGATGGCTGCTGGAATAACACCGGATGCCCGGGGAAGTGCTTCAGGGTGCTGGCCATCCCGGCCCGCCGCACGCCACGCACATACGCACCGACCATCGCCGCTGTCTGCTGCACGTCGTCCGACAGGGTGCGCCCCGCCAGCCACACATTGGGGCCGCCCACCACGTCCGCCGTCGGCGACAGCAACAGGTTGACCCCGGTCTCGCGCACGGCAGTGGCAACCTTGAAGCAGGCCTGTTCCAGCGCCGCGCAGTCCATCGCCCGGGCCACGTCGGGTTCAGGCAGTGCCGGGGCTACCCCTTGCAAACGGTGCACGGCAGAGATGTCCGCATCGGCCGCCAGCAGCAGCGGCCCGCCGAGGGCGGTAGCCGTGCCGATAAAGCGTTGCCAGGTGTCCAGGGTTTCGGTGTGCAGGCGGCTGGCGCTCATTGTTCCGCTGACGTACTCCTCGGCCGTCTCGCCAAACAACAGACTGCGCCCGCCATTGCCGAGAAACCGGCGCACCTCGTCGGTCATCTGCACGTCCAACAGCACCGGAAACAGCACACCGTAGGCCTTGCTCTCATTCGCGCTCATGGCGGGCCCCCTGGGTAGCGCTGGCCAGATGGCGGACCCTGGCGGCCGCATCCAGCAGCACCTGGCGATCCAGGGTGCCTTCATGAACGGCGGCGACGATCGCGTCCGCGATGCTGTCCAGGCCCGACTCGCTGGACACCAGCAACAGGTGCGCACCGGCCACCAGCGACGCGACGGCGGTGTCGGGGATGGTGTTGCCGCGCAGGATCGACACGGCGTCCAGGTCATCGGAAATGATCAGGCCTTCGAAGCCGAGGCTGTCACGCAGCAACCCGATGACCTCCGCCGAGGTGGACGCCGAGTGATCGGCATCAATCGCGGGGAACACCGCCGGGCCTGGCATGACGGCTTTTACACCGGTGGCGATGACCTGCTTGAACACTTCAAGGTTGTCATGCAGCAATTCCAGCGGGCCGGGCACCGTGGCTTCAGCAATGGCCGGGTCGTGCTCAGTGACGTAGTGCCCGGGGAAGTGCTTGGCGGTGGCGATCACACCTGCGCGCTGCACCCCACGGATAAACGCACAGGACACCCGGCTGACCTCCACCGGGTCGGCACCCAGGTGTCGATTGTGCAGCCATGGATTGGCGCCGGTGACCACATCCACGATCGGCGCCAGGAACAGATTCACCCCCAGCCCGCGGGCCACGGTAGCCATTTCGAAGCAACGTTGCTCGATGTCCTCGGCACTGAGGCCCTGGAGTTGCGCCCGGGTGGCGACCGCCGGAACCAACTGGTGCAGGCGCTCGATCCCGCCGAGCTCCTGGTCTACCGCGATGAGCACTCCGGAACCGGCCAATGCCGTGGCTTCCCGCACGAGATTGGTAAAGTCGGCGCCGGATTCGGCAGCCTTGCGCGCCGGGCTCATGCCTCGGCCCACGTATTCATCCCGGGTTTCCCCGAGCAACAGGGACACACCACCACGGCTCAGGTAACGGCGCACATTGTCGTCCAGGTGCAAATCCCCGAATGCGGGAAGCAGTACCGAATACGCGGCGCTATGCAGTTCGCTTGACATTGCTTTTCCTCAACAGCGTTAGGGTGAGCGCTCATCAACACAAAGCACTATGAGGAAGTATCAAGGGCGGCAGGTGTTTCCACCATTTCGCACACTTGGCGATACCTGACGCGGAATGAAGCACTCCCACGCAGCACGGGGGTGTTACCCGCCGCCATTGAATGTGTTACTGGGCGGACCGTTCATGCCGCGGATGGACAGCTGAAAACCTGACGCGCCGGCGGCGAACAGCCAGCAAAAGCGCTTACAATCTGACGCATTCAGTGATGCTCAAACTTCATGTACGAACTTAAATAAACGGCATGAAAGATGCTTTGGTAATTATCGGAAGTTTCAAACGCTTAAACGGTTATCAAAGTTATGCCAAAGGTTATTCGATAACTGCGCTATAACTTTAATAACTGGCGCCTTAACCCAGCCAAGTACATCGAGATAATAATGCCCAGTCGCCCGGACTCATCCCCGTTGTCGTTAGCCGCCGCCACCTCCCACCCCGAGCGACAGCAGGCGCGCAGTGACTTGCAGGGCAATGTGCAGAAAAACCTGAGCACCCTGGTGGAATCCTGCCGGTCGGTGGCCGACATGTGCCGCAAAGTTGATGTGAATCGCCAGCAGTTCAACAAGTATCTGGTGGGCCAGCACGTTCCGTCGCAGAAGATCCTGCAAAAGATCGGGCGTTATTTCATGATGGAAGTGGAAGACCTTTTCCGCCCGCCCGCCGAGTTCAAGAAGTTCTATGAAGGTTATGAAAACGAACTGCCGACCGGCTTGCGCGCCTCGGAGCAGTTCAATCATTTCCTGCCGCTGGCCAAGCAGTCGGCGGACGTGCTCGAAGACTACCTGGGGGTCTATTACCGCTACCACAATTCGTCGATCTACAAGGGCCGGATCCTGCGCTCGGTCACCTGCCTGTACCGCGCCGATTCGATGGTGCAGTACGTCACCGTGGAGCGCTTTCCGCTGCGCGACGGCAGCGGCAAGATCGGTTATTCATTTACCTACCACGGGTTCTGCCTGTTGCTGGGCGATCGCCTGTTCATGGTGGATTTCGAAGGCAAGCAACGTAACGAAATGACCTTCTCGATCCTGACGCCGCAGCATCGTCGGCCGATCCGCTTTCTCTATGGGCTGGTGACGGGTGTGGCTTCGTCCTCGTTCCGTCAGCCCTTCTCCACGCGCATGGCGCTGGGGCTGGTGGACAAGGGCAAGATCCGCAAGCACCACTTGCGCAACGCAACGGTGCTGTTGCCCAGCGATCAGTCGATCCCGCTGGATGTGCGTGAATACATGACCGGCGACAACGCCACCATTGTGTGGGGCGGTCAGGACTGAGGGGCTTGCAGGGGATTGCGTGCGGTCATCATTTCCACCAGCGACGGGCCCTTGCTGTTCAGGGCCTTGACGAGGGTCGCGTTGAGGTGTGAAGCGTGTTCGACGCGCCAGGCTTCAAGGCCGAAATTGCGCGCAATGCCGGCAAAGTCCGGGGCATAGGGCTTGCCGTCGGGCAGGTTGAATTCACCGGCTCGATGCTGCTCCATGGGCGGCGTCTGCACGTCGCTCACGGCGTCGTCCGCGCTGCTGTTGAAGACCAGGAACACCACCGGAATGCTGTGCATCACGCACACGGCCATCTCTTGCATCGACTGCAGAAAATCCCGGCTGCCCACGGCGCAGACCACCTGGCGTGCGGGCATGGCGAGCTTGGCACCGATCGCTGCCGGGACGGCCCAGCCGAGGGTGGCGGGATTGCCGGCGCAGAGGTGCCTGCCGGGGTAATGCACCGGGAACATTTCCCGGGCGATGGCTTGAGTGGGGCCGGCGCCGAGCACGAGCATGGCGTCGCTTTCGAGCACCGAACGTGAGGCACGGCCTTCGCGTAATACGGCGATTTTTCGCGGGATGGGCTGGGGTTCTGCGCGCAGGATGGCGGGTGGCAGGCTCACGTTTGTGGAGGTGCTTTGCAGGGTGTCGTCGATGGACAGGCTGACCGGGCCGGGGTCGGTACTCAGCATGGTGTCGAAGGCTTGGCGCAGGGCTTGGGGGAGCTTCTGGATTGTCGTAACCGTCGCCTGGTCTTTCATGACGTTGGCTGCTGTCGTTTCGGCCTGAGTGTTGCTGATGACCAGCAGCGCGGATAAGTCTTCGTACGCGGTGGCGAGGGCTCCGAGGGCTGAGGGGATGCCCAATGGGCCCGTGAGTACGACGGCCATGGGGCGCCCGCAGGCGCGGAAGTAACCGTCTGCCAGGTGCACGGCGCTGTGGGCCTGGATGACGTGGATGAAGGGGATGTCGGTGCCTGGGGTCATCAATGCTTCCACCAGGGCCCGTGCGCCGTCGCCCGGGAGGCCGGCTACGTAGTCGACGCTGTTGGCTTTGAGTGCCTTGGCGATAATTTGGCCACCTGTGAGTTTCACTTGATACTCCAGCGAGTGCGCGGCGTCTGGGCCGGGATGAGGTTTGGAGTATTTGCCCTGGTGCGGGGAGGGCTCAATTTCGCACCTTGGGTAAAAGAGACGCAGATTGACGCAGATGTGGGGGTTGGGGGTGTTGTGGGGTTTTGGGTGTATATCCGTTATTTGGGTGATGGCCTCTATTGGTTCCGCTCTTACAGCGGGTCACTTTTGAAAAGCGCAAAAGTAAGCAAAACGCTCTTGCCCCACCACTCGGCACCTCGCCTAGGCTCGGTGTGCCCGAACGAAGGCTTTGGAGCGTGGGCCGCCGCGATGGGCCATCCTTGGCCCAGCGCGGCTAACCCGGCGTCCTGCCGGGTTACCCACGCTCCAAAGCCTGCGTTCGGCCAGCGTGGTTTAACGGGGCGCCTAAGATCAAGATCAAAAGCAGATCAACAGCACAGCGGCCTACAGGCCGGCTTGAGTGTGGT
>NZ_JANUEW010000020.1:0-110693 GCF_024807515.1 Pseudomonas sp. BIGb0558 | reverse complement strand
AGCTTGCTCCCGCTGGGCTGCGTAGCGGCCCCAAGATTTTTGGGAGCGCTTCGCACTCCAGCGGGAGCAAGCTCCCTCGCCACAGCAAGCACCCTTGCCACAGCAAGCCTTCTCCCACAGCAAGTCGTTCATCACATTGCTTCAGTCGTCCTTCTTCATCAACCCGGCCAACGCCGCAAACGGGTTGTGCGTCGCTTTGGCAATCGTCGGGCTGCTGGTGGAGCCTTCGCCGAAATACTGCTGGTCGGTATACCGCGAGTGCTCGTTGTCGTGGCAATACAGGCACAGCAACTCCCAGTTGGAGCCGTCCTGGGGGTTGTCGTCATGGTTGTGGTTGCGGTGGTGCACGGTCAGTTCGCTCAGGCGCTTGCCGGCGAATTCACGGGCGCAGCGGCCGCACACATGGGGGTACATCTTCAGGGCTTTGTCGCGGTAGCCCATTTCCCGGTCGCGCTGGGCATCGGCGAGGATGCGGTCCAGCTTGGCGGTGTGGGAGGGCGGGTTGGTCGAGCTCATCATGGCTCCTGTCTTTTAGTGGATCACGGATAGCGTTGATTCTAGCTGCTTGCGGGCCAATAAACCTCCGGCTTTTTCAGCCGCAGGGCATGCCGGTGAGGAGTGTCAGAATTCAATCGAGGTGGTGCGCAACCGCTAGCCTTTCAGTTTTTCGGCAATCCAAATGGTATGCCGGGTGCCCTTGTTGCCATGGGCAAACACCTGCACTTCCTCGGCCTTGAAGCCGGCCTTGCGCAGCTTGTCGCTGAACTGCTTGTCGGCGCTGGCCGACCACACCGCCAGCACGCCCTTGGGCCGCAGGGCCTTGGCGCAGGCGCTGAGGCCACCGGCGGAATACAGCCAACTGTTGGCTTTTTGGGTCAGGCCTTCGGGGCCGTTGTCGACGTCCAGCATGATCGCGTCAAACCCCTGGGGCTCGGCCTGCAGCACCTTGGCCACGTCTTCCAGGCGGATCACGGTGCGCGGGTCCAGCAGCGGGCGGCCGGACTTTTCCCCCAGCGGCCCACGGTTCCACTCCACTACGCCGGGCACCAGCTCGGCGACCACCACTTCGGCGGTCTTGCCCAAGTGCTTGAGCGCCGCCGCCAGGGTAAAGCCCATGCCCAGGCCGCCAATCAATACCCGGGAACCGGGCCGACCGGCGACCTTGCGGCACGGAATCTCCGCCAGCGCGTCTTCGGAGCCGTGCATGCGCGTGTTCATCAACTGGCCACCGTCACCGCCCTGAATCTTGATGACAAAATCCTCACCGTATTCGAACAGGCACAAGGCACCGCCGTTGTCGGGGATCGGAGTGGTGTCCAGCAGAACGAAACGTTTCATGGAAATCTCATTGGGAAGGGCATTCTTGCGCGGTTGGGAGTAGCCTTACGACTTTACGGTCAGGCCATGGAGCCATCGATGAAGTGCAGCATTCTAACGGTCATTGTATGGGGCGCGCTCACCCTTAGCGGTGCGGCCGGGGCCCAGGAGTCGCAAACCGTGCCGATTACGCCCGCACCCGCTGCGGGTTCGCCGGGTACTGCAACGCCCACACCTTACCCGCAAGTCACGCCACCGGCGACGCCCAAGACCTCCGGCGGCGGTGAACCGATGCTGGCGCCTATCGTGTTGCCGACGCCGCCGAAGGACCAGACGATCCCCGGCTTGCAGCAGAACGACATCAAGCCCAAGTCCCCGGGCGGTTAAAACTGCTGGGACAGCAATTGCCCGTCCGCCATGCGCAGGCGTTTGGACAGGGCGATCGCAATCGCACGGATGATCTTGGCCGCGATTTTCGGCGCGTCGTTGAGCATTTTTTCCAGGGAATCCTTGCCCAGGTTCAACAGCACGCAATCGCTGGCCGCCACACAGCTGGCGGAACGGCGCTCGCCATCGAGTACCGCCATCTCGCCAAAGGCACGCCCGCTGCGCAAGGTGGCGATGGTCAGCCGCTGGCCTTCATGGTTGGTCTTCTGCACCGCCACCTGGCCGCTGTGAATGATGCACATGAACGTGCCGGCGTCGCCCTCGAGGAAAATCACCTCATCGCGGGCGATGCTGCTGATGTTGAAATAGCCCGCCGCCACATGGAAGTCTTCCGGCAGCAACGGGTCGAACAGGCCGCAATCCATCAGCATGTCGCGGATTTCGTTATTGAGTAAGGTCGGTTCTGGCATGAGGCTTACAGTCTTTGTCCATAAATCGTGCAGGGCGCGCGCCCGGCGGTCAGGTGTTCAGACCCGCCCGCCGAGCGGAGTTCCTTAAATCAGCCCCAGCGCCTTGAAAACAAATGCATATTCGAGTGCTACGTCACGTAATCCCTGGTAACGACCACTCATGCCGCCATGGCCGGCGCCCAGCTCGGTCTTGAGCAGCAGCAGGTTTTCGTCGGTCTTGGTGTCTCGCAGCTTGGCCACCCACTTGGCCGCTTCCCAATACTGCACGCGGCTGTCGTTGTAGCCGGCGATCACCAGCGTGGCCGGGTAGGCCTGGGCGCTGACGTTTTCGTACGGCGCATAGGCCTTGATTCGCTCATACACCTCGGGCTCTTCAGGGTTGCCCCATTCGTCGTACTCGGTGATGGTCAGCGGCAGCTCCGGGTCGAGCATGGTGTTGAGCACGTCGACGAACGGCACTTCGGCAATCGCCGCCTGGAACAGCTCCGGGCGTTGATTGAGCACCGCGCCGATCAACAGGCCGCCGGCGCTGCCGCCGCTGATGGCCAGTTGCTTGGAGGTGGTCAGGCCCTGGGCGATCAGGTGTTCGGCGCAGGCGATAAAGTCGCTGAAGGTGTTTTGCTTGTGCTCCTGCTTGCCGGCGCGGTACCAGGCTTCACCCAGCTCGCCGCCGCCGCGGACATGGGCAATGGCGAAGGCCACGCCACGGTCCAGCAAACTCAGGCGCGCGTGGGAGAACCACGGGTCGAGGCTATGGCCATAGGCGCCGTAGCCGTACAGGTAAAGCGGGGTCGGCTTGCCCAACTGGTCGCGGCGGACCACCAGGCTGATCGGCACCTGGGTGCCATCGGCCGAGGTCGCCCACAACCGCTGGCTGACGTAGTCGTCGGCGTTGAACACCCCCAGCACCGGGGTTTCCTTGAGCACCTGTTGTGCGCCGTTGGCCAGCTCCAGTTGACGGACCTGGGCCGGGCGGTTCAGCGCTTCATAGCGCAAGCGAATCTTGTCGCTGACAAATTCCAGGCTGTTTTGCACATAGAGGCTGTAGGCCGCGTCCGGGAGTTCCACCCGATAAGGCGCTTGGCCTTGCGGGTGCACTTCGATGATCGGCAGGCCGCCGATGCGCAAGCTCAGGGTCATGGCTCGGGCATTGAGGCTCACACCATCGAGCATCACCGCGTCGTCGTGGGGGATCAGGTTCTGCCAGTCGTCCTGGGTCGGCACGCTGCCGGTGTCGGCGGCCTGGAACAGCGCGAAGTTGATGCCGTCGCGGTTGCTGCGGATAAACCAGGCCCACTGGTCGTCCAGCTTGCCGTGGTCCACGTCATATTCATGGCCTTCGACCCGTGGCGCCATGCAGGTAAACGCCTGCTGCGGCTGCTCGGCGTCCAGCGCCCAGATCTCGCTGGTGGTCTTGCTGCCCAGGGCCAGCAGCAACTGGCGCTCGGAGCTTGAGCGGTAGCAGTGCAGGAAGAAACGACCGTCGGGCTCGTGGAACACTTCTTCGGCGGCGGTGCCGTCCAGGCGATAGCGATACAGCTTGTGCGGGCGGTGGGTGTCGTCCAGTTCGCTGAAGAACAGGGTCAAGCTGTCGTTGGCCCAGGTCATGCTGCCGTCGCAGTCTTCGAACTCCAGTTCGCTGACCTTGCCGGTGGCCAATTCCTTCACGTAGAGGGTGTAGATCTCTTCACCGCTGGTGTCCAGGCTGTAGGCCAGGCGCTGGTGGTCGGGGCTGATGCTGAAGGCACCGAGGGAGAAAAAGCCGCCGTTGGCCAGTTCGTTCGGGTCCAGCAGCAACTCTTGCGCGCTTTCGTCGACCTGTTGGCTGTCATCGGCCGGGCGCGGGCAGCGGTAATGGCGGGCGTACTCGTCGCCGGCGGTGGTGCGGGTGTAATACAGGTACGGGCCCCAGGGCGAGGGCAGCGACAGGTCGGTTTCGAGGATGCGGCCCTTGATCTCCTCGAACAGGGTTTCGCGCAGGGCCTGCTGGTCGGACAATTCTGCTTCTTGCCAGGCATTTTCCGCCTTGAGGTAATCGAGCACCTCGGTGCTGTCGCGCTCTTGCAGCCAGGCGTACGGGTCGGTGCCCGGGGCCTTGCGGGCGATCGGGGCGGCAGTGATGTGGGTCGATGGGGGCATGGATCACTCTCTGTCTGGCGGTTGGCCGACGGCATTGCAGCCTCGGCACTGAAAAGCCGTTATCATAGCGGCCTGTTTGCCTACCTTGCCATGGACACCATGACCGAGAACGACTATCTGATCGCTTGGGGCCTCTACGCCTTCGCAGCCCTGGGTTGCCTGTTGGTGTGGTTTGCCATGACCCGCTGGATGTGGCGCTGGCTGCGCGAGCCGTTGCGGCTGCTGATGGCGGTGCTGCTGTTCAGTCCGACCATTGTCGACCCGGTGAAGACCCAGTTTGCCCCGGCCGTGGCCATCACCGCCCTGGACCTGGTGCTCAAGGTCGGCAACAACGCCTGGCGGGCGATTTCGGATTTGTTCATGTATTCCATGATCGCGTTCGGTGTGTACCTGGTGTTTGTGCTGATCCGCTGGCCCATCGAACGTGCCGCCAAGGCTCGCCGTGAGCACAAAGCGGCAGCCGCCGCCGCTGCAGCGGCTGAGCCGGAGGACGACGAACCCTTCGCCGATGAGCGCTATGGTCGTCCGGCACCTGTCGGCGGCATGCGGGTCGAACCGCGCCTTTAACGTCGTACGCTCAGCAATCGAGAAGCCTGGCATGTGTGAATTATTGGGCATGAGTGCCAACGTACCGACCGATATCGTGTTCAGCTTTACCGGGCTGATGCAGCGTGGCGGACGTACCGGCCCCCACCGCGACGGTTGGGGCATCGCCTTCTACGAGGGCCGCGGCCTGCGGTTGTTCCAGGACCCGGCGGCCAGCAGCGAATCGGAAGTCGCGCTGCTGGTGCAGCGTTATCCCATCAAGAGTGAAGTGGTGATTGGCCATATCCGCCAGGCCAATGTGGGCAAGGTGTGCCTGTCCAATACCCACCCGTTCGTGCGTGAACTGTGGGGCCGCAACTGGTGTTTTGCCCATAACGGCCAACTGGCGGACTTCAATCCCCGCGCCACGTTCTACCGCCCGGTGGGCGATACAGACAGCGAAGCGGCGTTCTGCGATTTGCTCAACCGCGTGCGTGAAGCCTTCCCGGAGCCGGTGGACATCGAACAGGTGCTGCCGGACCTGATTGCGGCCTGCAGCGAATACCGCAGCAAAGGCGTGTTCAATTGCCTGCTGAGCGACGGCGACTGGCTGTTCTGCTATTGCTCGACCAAACTGGCGCAGATCACCCGGCGTGCGCCGTTTGGCCCTGCGCGCCTGAAAGATGTCGACGTGATCGTCGATTTTCAGGCCGAAACCACGCCAAATGATGTGGTGACGGTGATTGCCACCGAACCCCTGACCGAAAACGAGACCTGGACCCGCTACGAACCGGGCCAGTGGAGCCTGTGGCGACGCGGCGAATGCGTGTCCCAAGGTACAACCGAGTAAGGACGCCGAATATGTTGCTCAGCTATTTGCGACTGGTGCTGTTTGCTGTGGGCCTCTTAGTGGGTGTGCAGGTGCCGGGGTTTATCAGCGACTACGCCAAGCGCGTCGAAGCCCACCTGATCGAAGCCCAGACCGGTTTGCGCGGCTTCGACGCCACGGCGCAGCAGTTCTTCAACGGTGACTTGCAGGCGCTGGTGGCCCATTACCGCGCCAGTGACGACCCGGTGTT
The DNA here is from genome assembly GCF_024807515.1 of Pseudomonas sp. BIGb0558. Classification (NCBI taxonomy): domain Bacteria; kingdom Pseudomonadati; phylum Pseudomonadota; class Gammaproteobacteria; order Pseudomonadales; family Pseudomonadaceae; genus Pseudomonas; species Pseudomonas sp. BIGb0558. The sequence goes on along the minus strand of NZ_JANUEW010000020.1, from coordinate 104,776 downwards.
TCGCAGTGATGCCAACAGCCTGGGCACTTTGCTTGACCGTCAGGTAGCGCTGGATAAACAGTTCCAGGCGATGCAGGGCCCGTGGTACATCCGCGCGCTGCAAGTGGCCGTGGCCGCCGACCCGGCGATTCGCCAGGAAACCTGGAACGGCTACAGCTACATGCTGTTGCTGACTCCGGAAGCCATGGGGTGGGGCTTGGGCGGGGCGATGCTGTTGTCGTTTGGCATCGAATGCCTGTTCCGCCTGATCGACTGGGTGGTGTTGGGCGGCAAGCGCCTGCGCCAGAGCCGGCCAATCGAAGAGCGCGACCTCAAAGGACTTTAAAATGTGGGAGCTGGCTTGCCTGCGATAGCATCACCTCGGTGTAACTGACAGACCGAGTTGACTGCATCGCGGGCAAGCCCGGCTCCCACATAATCCCGCTCCCACAGTTTTAAATCGGTTCCTTCAGTGGAATGGGCTTGCTCAGCACCATCAAATCCTCGCCCACTTTCTGCGCATACCGCCCCACCACGATCTGGCACAGCGCCACAATCTCCTCCACCAACTCCACCCCGACCCGCCACGACACCACCACCTGCAGGTTCGGCGGGCGTTGCGCCATGGCCAGCAGGGTCATCTCGCCCCGCGCCAATTCTTCCCTGACCAGCACCGGTGGCAATGCGCCAATCCCGAACCCGTCGCGCAGCAAGCGGGTGATTGCCGACACCGAATTCACGCAGTTCATCCGGGGCGCGGCCACGCCGTTGGCCTGCATCAGGCTGAGCACGTCCTGGTGCGGGCAAGAGTTTTTCGAGTAGGTGATGATGCGCTCCTGGGCCAGTTCGGCGAGGGAGGCGTAGTCGCGGTTGTGGATCGAATCGCTGGCGACGATCCAGCCCATGGGGTGGCTGCCCAGTTCCAGGCTGCGCAGGGTTTCCTGGCGCAGCAGGTCGGTTTGCAGGATCAGGTCCAGAAAGCCTTTTTGCAGTTGATCGATGAGGTTGAACGAGGTGTCGGCCACCAGTTCGATCTCCACCCGCGGGAAGCGCTCCATCAGCTCGGTCACCAGCGGGCTGAGCCAGGTATGGATCACCGTGTCCATTGCACCGATGCGGATCCGTCCGACCTGGCTGCTGGTGGTTTCCAGGGACTGCTTCAGCCCTTGCATGGTGGCCATCATCTGCTCGGCGTAATCGAGCACCTTCACGCCTTCCGGCGTCAGGCTCACGCCGCGGGAATCGCGCAGGAACAGTTTCACCCCCAGTTCACTTTCCAGCACCGCGATGCGGCTGGAAATCGACGCCTGGGTGGTGAAGAGCTTTTCGGCGGTGAGGCGAAAGCTCTTGAGCTTGGCCACCCAGACGAAGGTTTCAAGGAACTTCAAATTCATGGGATCAACTTTTTCTTATGCATTGGGGCGGTTTTTATTAGTTGGACGCAGCAGGGGTCGCACGCCAAAAATCGGCCCGTCTCACGATAAGCGTCGTAGGGGCCCAGAACAATACCAATAATATTCACGTGGAGATCCGCCATGAGTGCGCCCGATACCCTGGAGGTGGCCAAGCCCGAACGCCGCGCCGGACCTTTTGACTGGTACCGCAATATCAACCAGCAGGAGCGTCGTACGTTCTGGAGCTGCAAGATCGGTTACGGCCTGGATGGGATGGACACCCAGATGCTGAGCTTTGTGGTCCCCACGCTGATTGCGATGTGGGGCATTACCACTGGCCAGGCAGGCTTGATCCACACCAGCACCCTGATCGCCTCGGCGCTGGGCGGCTGGATCGCCGGCATCCTGTCGGACCGCATTGGCCGCGTGCTCACCCTGCAATTGACGGTGCTGTGGTTTGCGGTCTTCACCTTCCTGTGTGGCCTGGCGCAAAGCTACGACCAGTTGCTGGTGGCCCGTACCTTGATGGGCTTTGGGTTTGGCGGTGAATGGACCGCCGGCGCAGTGCTGATGGGCGAGGTGATTCGCGCCAAGGACCGCGGCAAGGCGGTGGGCATGGTGCAATCCGGCTGGGCGCTGGGCTGGGGCATCACGGCGATTCTCTACGCATTGCTCTACTCCTGGTTGCCACCGGAAGACGCCTGGCGTGCGCTGTTCATGTTGGGCCTGCTGCCGGCGATCTTCGTGATTTTTGTGCGTCGGCTGGTCAAGGACCCGGAGATTTATCGCGAAGCCAAGGCCAAGGAAGCGCCGAGCAACCCGGCGAAGTTCTACGAGATTTTTGCCCCCGGCATGCTCAGCACGACGATTCGCGCTTCGTTGCTGACCACCGGCGCGCTGGGCGGGTATTACGCCATCACCTCCTGGTTGCCGACTTTTCTGAAAAACGAACGGGGCCTGAGCGTCCTCGGTACCGGCGGTTATCTGGCGATGGTGATCGTGGGTTCCTACGTCGGTTACGTGATCAGTGCCTACATGACCGACCTGCTCGGGCGCAAAAAGAACTTTATTTTATTCGCCGTCGGCTCGTTCATCATCGTCGTGCTCTACACCCAATTGCAGGTCAGCAACCAGGTCATGCTGTGGCTGGGCTTCCCCCTGGGCTTTTTTGCCTCGGGGATTTTCAGCGGCATGGGCGCGTTTCTCACCGAGCTGTTCCCCACGCGGATTCGCGGTTCCGGCCAGGGCTTCTGCTACAACATCGGCCGGGCACTCGCGGCGTTTTTCCCGCTGCTGATTGGCCTGCTGAGCCAGAAGGTGCCGCTGAGCATGGGCATTGGCGGGTTTGCGGCGGTGTCCTACGGCGTGGTGATTCTCGCGGCCCTGAGCCTGCCGGAAACCCGTGGCAAGCAGCTGGAAGCACAGTAACCTGAACGTTGCGGGATCTTGAAGAAAGGTCCCACACTAGAAAAATATAAAGACTACAGGAGCCCTCACCGTGAGCCGCCTGCTATTGAACTGCGACATCGGCGAAAGCTTTGGCAACTGGACCTTGGGTCTGGACGCCGAGGTGATGCCGTTCATTGATTGCGCCAACGTTGCCTGCGGCTTCCACGCCGGCGACCCGAGCATCATGCGCAAGACCGTCAGCCTGGCCTTCCAGCATGGCGTGCAGGTGGGGGCGCACCCGGCGTACCAGGACCTGCAGGGTTTCGGGCGCCGTTCCATGGCCTACACCCCGCAGGAAATCCAGGACCTGTTGCACTACCAGATCGGCGCCCTCGACGGCATTTGCCGGGCCCAGGGCGGGCGGGTCAGCTACGTCAAACCCCATGGCGCGATGTACAACGACATGATGGCCAAGCCCGCGCAATTGCGCGCGGTGATCCAGGCCGTGGCGGCCTACGACGCCAGCCTGCCCTTGATGCTGATGGCCACGCGCGACAACAGCGCCGCCCAGGCCCTGGGTGACGAATATGGCGTGACCCTGTGGTTCGAAGCCTTCGCCGACCGGGCCTATGACAGCGCTGGCCATCTGGTCTCCCGGCAGTTGCCGGGCGCGGTGCACCACGATCCGGAAAAGATCATCCAGCAGGCCTTGATCATCGCCCGCGGTGAACAGCTGGTCGCCAGTGATGGCAGCCCGTTGCACCTGCAAGCCAATACCTTGTGCGTGCATGGCGATAACGCCAGTTCGGTGGCCGCCGTGCAGCGCATCCGCGAGGCGTTGACCCCAGCATGAAGCCACGGATTGAAGTGGTGGCCATCGACTGCCTGATGGTGCGCCTGTTTGAGGTGATCGCCGAAGACAACATGCCCTGGATGCTCGCCGCCACCCGGCGTTTGCGGGAGAGTTTTGGCCCGGCACTGGTGGACCTGGTGCCGTCCTACACGACCCTGATGGTGCACTACGACCTGCTGGCGCTCGACCCAGGCCAGGCGCGGGAGCTGATCAATCAGGCGCTCGAAGACTTGCAGCCAGAACCCAAGGGCAGCGGGCAGTGCCATGTGTTACCGGTCTGGTATGACCTGAGTGTCGGCCCCGAACTGACATTACTCGCCCAGCGCAGCGGGTTGGCGGTGGAGGAGGTGATTCGTCGCCACAGTCAGCACGAGTACCAGGTTTTCGCCTTGGGCTTTGCCCCGGGGTTTGCCTTTATGGGCCTGGTGGACGAATTGCTCGCGACGCCTCGGCTCAGTACCCCGCGCAAGCGAGTGGCAGCGGGCAGCGTGGGGATCGCCGAACGGCAGACAGCGGCCTATCCGGTGGTGTCGCCGGGTGGCTGGAACCTGATCGGCCGCACGCCGGCCAAGCTGTTTGACCGCGAGCGCGAGGGCTACAGCCTGATGCAACCGGGGGACACCGTGCGTTACGCAGCGGTCAGTCATCGTGAATTCATCAACCTGGGCGGTGATGACACGCCGTTGGAGGCACAGGTATGAGCCGCTTGCTGATCGAGGCCAGCACACCGCTGTGCCTGTTGCAGGACGCTGGACGCTTTGGCGTAAGGCATTTGGGCGTCACCCAGGGCGGCGCGCTGGATTGGGTGTCGATGTCGTGGGCCAACTGGTTGCTGGGTAACGCCCTGGATGCACCGGTGGTGGAAATCACCCTGGGTGGCTTGACGGTGCAGGCCGAGGATTACTGCCTGCTGGCACTGGCCGGGGCGGACTTGGGCGCTTATATCGATGAGCGCGCGATCAGCCCGGGGCGCAGTTTTATTCTGCAAAAAGGCCAGCGTTTGCGTTTTACCCAGCCTTTCAGCGGTGCACGGGCCTACTTGGCTGCGCCGGGCGGGTTTGATGCGCCGCAGGTGCTGGGCAGTTGCGCCACGGTGGGCCGTGAGGAGCTGGGCGGGCTGGATGGTTTTGGCCGGGCGCTGGCTGAAGGTGCGCAGCTGACGTATTCAGGCACGGGCGGTGCAATGCGGGAGTTGTCCGCCGGGCAGTTGCCGAAACTGGACACGAAGGCGCCACTGGAAGTGATCCTCGGCGCGCAGATCGGCCAGTTTGGCGGCCAGAGCCTGTTTGATGTGTTCAACAGCGAATGGACCCTCGACAGCCGCGCCGACCGCATGGGCATGCGCTTGTTGGGCACGCCGCTGGAGTATCAGGGGCCGTCGCTGATCTCGGAAGGCATCCCGCTGGGGGCTATCCAGGTGCCGCCGGACGGGCAGCCGATCGTGTTGCTCAATGACCGGCAGACCATCGGAGGTTATCCGCGATTGGGCGCGTTGACGCCATTGGCACTGGCGCGGCTGGCGCAGTGTTTACCGGGGGAGAAAGTGCGTTTGGCGCCGGTCGTGCAGGAGACGGCGCATCGACAGCAAGTGGAGTATTTGCGCCGCTTTATGAACCGCTGAAAGCATCGCAGGCAAGCCAGCTCCCACAGTTTGGAATGCATTTCCCTGTGGGAGCTGGCTTGCCTGCGATGACGTCGGTGAGTGCTCCGCCTATTTGGAAAGAAAGCGCATCCCTTCCTCAAGCCCCCGCAACGTCAACGGAAACATCTGGTCCTCGATCAAATCCCGAACAATCCCGGTGGAGGCCGTGTAGCCCCAGGTATCTTTCGGATACGGATTAATCCAGATCAGCTTTTTGTACTTCTCCATGAACCGCTGCATCCACACGTACCCGGGCTCTTCATTCCAGTGCTCGACGCTGCCGCCAGCCTGGGTGATTTCATACGGCGCCATGGCCGCATCGCCGATAAAGATCACTTTGTAGTCGGCGCCGTACTTGTGCAGCAAGTCCTGGGTCGATGTGCGCTCGGAGGTGCGGCGCATGTTGTTCTTCCACACCGATTCATAAATGAAGTTGTGGAAGTAGAAGTACTCCAGGTGCTTGAACTCGGTCTTGCACGCGGAGAACAGCTCTTCGCAGGTCTTCACGTGGGCATCCATCGAACCGCCGATGTCGAACAGCAACAGCAGCTTGATGGTGTTGCGCCGCTCCGGGCGCATCTGGATATTCAGCAACCCGGCATCCCGGGCCGTGTGGTCGATGGTGCCGTCGATGTCCAGCTCTTCGGCCGCACCCTGGCGCGCGAACTTGCGCAGGCGGCGCAGGGCGATCTTGATATTGCGCGTGCCCAGTTCCACCGAGTCATCGAGGTTCTTGTACTCGCGCTGGTCCCAGACCTTGACCGCCTTGCCCTGGCGCTTGCCGGCGTCACCCACGCGAATGCCCTCGGGGTTGAAACCGCCGGAACCGAACGGGCTGGTGCCGCCGGTGCCGATCCACTTGTTGCCGCCGGCGTGGCGTTCTTTCTGTTCTTCCAGGCGTTTCTTGAATTCTTCGATCAGCTTGTCGAGGCCGCCAAGGGACTGGATCTGCGCGCGCTCTTCGTCGGTCAGCGAACGCTCGAACTCCTTGCGCAGCCAGTCTTCGGGGATCAGCGCCTGTAGGTGATCGTCGAGTTTTTCCAGGCCATTGAAATAGGCGCCAAAGGCCCGGTCGAACTTGTCGAAATGCCGTTCGTCCTTCACCAGGATCGCCCGGGCCAGGTAGTAGAACTCGTCCATGTCGGCGAAGGTCACGCGCTGTTTCAGCGCGTTGATCAGGTCCAGCAGCTCGCGCACCGAGACCGGCACCTTGGCTGCACGCATTTCATTGAACAGATTGAGCAGCATGGCAATCGCCCTTATCGGTTACCGCGACGGCTCATGAACGCCAGGCGTTCCAGCAGCTGCACGTCTTGCTCGTTTTTCACCAGGGCACCGGCCAGGGGCGGGATGGCCTTGGTGGGGTCACGCTCGCGCAGCACCGCTTCGCCGATGTTGTCGGCCATCAGCAGTTTGAGCCAGTCCACCAGTTCGGAGGTGGACGGTTTTTTCTTCAGGCCCGGTACCTTGCGCACGTCGAAGAACACGTCGAGGGCTTCGCTGACCAGGTCTTTCTTGATGTCGGGGTAGTGCACGTCGACGATCTTTTGCAGGGTGGTGCGGTCCGGGAAGGCGATGTAGTGGAAGAAGCAGCGGCGCAGGAAGGCGTCCGGCAGCTCTTTTTCGTTGTTGGAGGTAATGATGATGATCGGGCGTTTCTTGGCCTTGATGGTCTCGTCGATTTCGTAGACGTAGAACTCCATCTTGTCGAGTTCCTGCAGCAGGTCATTGGGAAATTCGATGTCGGCCTTGTCGATTTCGTCGATCAGCAGAATCACCCGCTCCTCGGACTCGAAAGCCTCCCAGAGCTTGCCCTTTTTCAGGTAGTTGCGAACGTCATGCACCTTGTCCACACCCAGTTGCGAGTCCCGCAGGCGGCTCACCGCGTCGTACTCGTAGAGGCCCTGGTGGGCCTTGGTGGTGGACTTGATGTGCCAGGTGATCAGCTTGGCACCAAAGGACTCGGCCAGTTGTTCGGCGAGCATGGTCTTGCCGGTGCCCGGTTCACCCTTGACCAGCAGTGGCCGCTCCAGTGTGATGGCGGCGTTGACGGCCAGTTTCAGGTCATCGGTGGCAACGTAGGCCTGGGTGCCTTCGAACTTCATCTATCAATCCTCGAACGTGACGCCGAACGGTGCAGCACCGAAGCGGGCGAGTAATCAGCTTTGCCCGACTATACCGCGCAGCCCCGGCGACTGTGAACGCAGACGGGCTATTCAGTCTCTGAATGGGCAGTCACGTTGAATATCAATCTGTCGAGGGCTTGGGCTGTTCATAACGGGCGTTGAAGGCCTGGACAAAACCATTGCGCAAAATCTGCAAAAACGCCTGGAACGCGCTGATATCTTGCTGGTGTACGTTGCCGCTCAGCTCCACGCGGGTGGCAAACTGGTTTTTGTTCTGGTTTTTCAGCACGGTCTCGCTGGCGCCCACCACTGCCTCCCAGATCGAACGGAAGATGCCCTTGTCCTTGTTCTCCACGTCCTGTTGCCAGTTGAACACCTCGACGTTGCGCAGCAAGGGCTTGATGTAGCCCGTCAACTGGGCTTTTTCGGCCTGGGCCTCCACCACCAGGTCGCCGGTGCCGGCATTGAAGTCGAACTTGCCGTAGGCCGAGGCGAAGTCATTCATGCGTTTGAGCTCGATATCCTTGGCCCGGAAACGGAATTCGAAGTTTTCGAAATTGCTCAAGGGGTCGAACGTGGCGGTGGCTTCCAACGGTGCCTGGCCCAAAAACAGCGCCTTGCCGTCGAAGCGCGCGTCGCGCTGGCCTTTTACATCCACCACATTGGTCAGGTTGTAGAAGCTGGCGTTGACTTGGGTGGCGTATAGATTGACCGGCGGTTTCGAGCTGAAGTTATGGAAGGCGATCTTTCCGTCGTCGATGCGCACCTCGTTGAGGGTGATCGGCAACAGTTTGCCCAGCTGTGCCCGCCAGTCGGTGCCCTGACCGGTCTGGGACGCCTGCTTGTTGGTGCCGCCGTCGACGAAGTTCAGCTCCGGCTTGATGAACTGTGCCTCGGCCACTACTGCGTGGTCGTACCACAGCGAGTGCCAGCTGACCGACAGGTCGATCACCGGCGCCTTGACGAACGGTACCGGTACCTTGCCGTCGACCTTGACGATCTGCAAGCCGTTGATTCGATACGCGCCGCGCCATAACGCGAGGTCAACGTCGGTGACCTGGCCACGGTAATCGCCCATGTCGGCGAGTTTGTCATTCAGGTAATTGCGCACCAGATAGGGCAGGGCGATATCCAGGACGACCAGCAGTACCACGACCCCGACGAGGGTCCAGAGCGGCCAACTGTAGCGACGTTTCATGGGAATTTTCTCCATCCGTGTAGGCGATTGACTGCGGGCGCCGCCGGACGTTCGCTTGACTGGACGCGTTGCAACACGAGGCATACCCTTGGGGCCTTCCTGAAATTGCCTTAAGGACCCGTCATGAGCCGCATTTTTGCAGACAACGCGCACTCCATCGGTAACACGCCCCTGGTTCAGATCAACCGCATCGCCCCCCGTGGCGTGACCATCCTGGCCAAGATTGAGGGGCGTAACCCGGGGTATTCGGTGAAGTGCCGGATTGGCGCGAACATGATCTGGGACGCTGAAGGCAGCGGCAAACTCAAGCCGGGCATGACCATTGTCGAGCCAACGTCCGGCAACACCGGGATCGGCCTGGCGTTTGTCGCCGCCGCCCGTGGTTACAAACTGTTGCTGACCATGCCCGCATCCATGAGCATCGAGCGCCGCAAGGTGCTCAAGGCCCTCGGCGCCGAACTGGTGTTGACCGAGCCGGCCAAGGGCATGAAGGGCGCCATTGAAAAAGCCGGCGAAATCCTCGCCAGCGATCCGGCCAAGTACTTCATGCCGGCCCAATTCGAAAACCCGGCCAACCCGGCGATCCACGAGAAAACCACCGGTCCGGAAATCTGGAATGACACCGATGGCGCCGTGGACGTGCTGGTGGCGGGCGTGGGCACCGGCGGCACCATCACCGGGGTGTCGCGCTACATCAAGAACATCCAGGGCAAGCCGATTCTGTCGGTGGCGGTGGAGCCCATCAGCTCGCCGGTGATTACCCAGGCGCTGGCCGGTGAAGAGATCAAGCCCAGCCCCCACAAGATCCAGGGTATCGGCGCCGGTTTTGTGCCGAAAAACCTCGACCTGTCGATGGTCGACCGGGTCGAACTGGTCAGCGACGAAGAGTCCAAGGCCATGGCCTTGCGCCTGATGCAGGAGGAGGGGATTCTGTGCGGTATCTCTTGTGGCGCGGCGATGGCCGTGGCGGTGCGCCTGGCAGAGAAGCCGGAAATGCAGGGCAAGACCATCGTCGTGGTGCTGCCGGACTCCGGTGAACGCTACCTGTCGAGCATGCTGTTCGCCGATTTGTTTACCGATCAGGAAAACCAGGCTTGATTCAAATCAGCGCGATGGCACGGGCCTTATGCATAATTGGCCCATCATCGCGCACCGCAGGATGCTTATTGTTGGAGTGCGCGGGTTTTTCCCGAGGCCCGGAGTGTTTATCATGGCCGGCTGCTACGTCTGGTTTCCCGATAACGGGAGGCTAATGGCCAGACGCCTATTTCCAGGAGTTGCTGCATGACCTTTTCTTTGGCCGCCAAACTGTCGGTGTTGCTGCTGTTTATCGGCAGCACGCTGTATGTGCATTTGCGTGGCAAGGCCCGTTTGCCGATGTTGCGTCAGTTCGTCAACCATTCGGCGCTGTTCGCCCCGTATAACGCCTTGATGTATATCTTCTCTGCCGTGCCGTCCAAGCCGTACCTGGACCGCAGCAAGTTCCCGGAGCTGGATGTGCTCAAGGACAACTGGGAAGTGATTCGCGAAGAGGCCATGCACCTGTTCGACGAGGGTTACATCCGCGCCGCCGAGAAGAACAATGACGCCGGTTTCGGTTCGTTCTTCAAGAAGGGCTGGAAGCGTTTCTACCTCAAGTGGTACGACAAACCGTTGCCGTCGGCTGAACTGCTGTGCCCGAAAACCGTGGCCCTGGTCAGCAGCATTCCCAACGTCAAGGGCGCGATGTTTGCCCTGTTGCCCGGTGGCAGCCACCTCAACCCGCACCGCGACCCGTTTGCCGGTTCCCTGCGTTACCACCTGGGGCTGTCTACGCCCAACTCCGATGACTGCCGCATCTTCGTCGACGGCCAGGTATACGCCTGGCGCGACGGTGAAGACGTGATGTTCGACGAAACTTACGTGCATTGGGTGAAGAACGAAACCGAGCACACCCGGGTGATTCTGTTCTGCGACATCGAACGCCCGCTGAGCAGCCGCCTGATGACCCGCATCAACCGTTGGGTCAGCGCCCAACTGGGCCGTGCTACCGCGCCACAGAACCTGGACGACGAACGCGTTGGCGGGATCAACCAGGCGTATGCCTGGAGCAAGCGCTTCAGCGACAGCTTCAGCGGTGTGGTCAAGCAGTGGAAGCGCAAGCATCCGAAGGCGTATCGCATCCTGCGGCCGGTGCTGGCAGTGGTGGTGCTGACGGCGTTGGGGTATTGGTTGTTTGGCTGATCCAAGTGCCTGAAACGAAAAAGCCGCTCTGTTGGAGCGGTTTTTTTATGGGGGATTATTTACGGCCTGCCAATACGCCTGCTGGCTCGTCGACTCCCTCAAGGAGAGCTCGAAGTATGCGTGGATCAATTGCCGGGAGCTCATCGGTAAGCTGTTCGTGGCTACGGGCTGATTTTTTGTTTTTTGTTGCTTTATTTTGAACGAGACCTTTCATGGTGTCTCCGAATTGATCATTAATTGATCGATGGTCTGGATCCTAAGCGCTGCCTATTTCCTTTGCAAGCCTGCCTGACGCATCGAATGTAAAGCCCAGTTTTTCGTAGGCTGGAACTGCTCCCGGTAAAGGCTCCTGGATTTCGATGGCCTTGCTGCCAACGATCCGTACGTAATGCTCTACCGCCATCAACGCTAGCGGGGCAATGTAACCGCGCAGTGAATGACCACCTCCTGGTTTTGCCTCTAATCGGACGATCCGCATCCTTAGCCGGCTGTGGTTCGGGTTGGCAAAGCACAGTCCACAGAGTTCACGATCCAACCAGATTGAAAGGTCGAAATACATCAGCTCTTTCGCTTTCCACTGTACGACCTCTTCCCATGAAAAGCAGGGCGACTCCCATGTGTGATAAGCATCCAGGGCAGCCCCATTTATTGCTTCAAATCGGACGTGCGTGAGGTTTGGTATACCGTCGGTTGCGTGCTCCAATTTGGTCGGCAATCGGGCAAGTGTTGCGTTGGCAAAGTTGCGGGCTTTTGACCTATTCAACTGGTACCTGAGAAAGGTGTGTGGTCGCGGCATTTTTTCTCTTGAGGTTGTGGGGGCTGGTTTTTCCAGCCTAGGCATGCACCCATCGCCTGTCCTTACTGGCCTTTTGGCAAACTCATTGCAAAGCATGTCCCCTGCTGGTTATAGTCGGCCACTGGTGTTTTCAGACACCGTATTCATCCCCTCAAAAAAGATCAGCACATGCCAGCTTCCCTGCGCATAGCGGTAGTCGATTCAGCGGTCAACGCTGCGGTCGTGCCGTGCGGGAACCAGCAGCCTGCGCAGATCAGTCACTACCCCCCACCTGTCAGTAGCACGCCGGTGTACGCAGTCGTATCACCGCCGGGTGTTGGCATTTCGGGCTGATCAGCTGATTGCTGTTCCCCTGTGCCCGCCTGAAAAAAACCTACTGAATTTCAGCTGTTGCTGAGTTGGCTTTTTGCCTGATCACAGGTGGTATCCATGTCTGTTCTTTCGAAACAATCCGTGGCCGCGGCGGCCTCGACGAGCCTGTTTGTCTTGCTGTGGAGCAGCGGGGCAATTTTCTCCAAATGGGGCCTGGCCCACGCCTCACCCTTTGCATTTCTGCTGATCCGTTTTGCCATCGCCCTGGCGGGGCTGGTGATTCTGGTGCCGGTCCTCAAACTGAAATTGCCACGCCCCGGCAAGCCGATGCTCTACGCGGCGGCCACCGGCCTGGTGCTGTTGGGGGCTTACCAGATTTTCTATCTGCTGGCCCTGGACCTCAAAGTGACGCCGGGCATGATGGCGACCATCATGGGCGTGCAACCTATCCTTACCGTGGTGTTGATGGAGCGCCGGCGTTCCTGGAGCCGGATGTTCGGCCTGGCGCTGGGGTTGGCGGGGTTGATCATGGTGGTGTATCAGGGCATCGGCATGTCCGGTATGTCCCTGGCGGGGATGCTCTTCGGCTTGCTGGCCCTGGCCAGCATGACCTTCGGCTCGATCATGCAGAAACGCATCACCGATAACCCGTTGGGTACGCTGCCGGTGCAGTACCTGGCCGGCTTGGTCCTGTGCTCGGTGTTTGTGCCGTTCCAGCCGTTTCACTTCGAACACAGCATCGGCTTTTTCGTGCCGGTGCTGTGGATGGGGCTGGTGGTGTCACTGCTGGCGACACTGTTGCTGTACCGGCTGATCGCCCGGGGCAATCTGGTGAATGTCACCAGTCTGTTCTACCTGGTGCCGGCAGTGACGGCGGTGATGGACTACCTGATCTTCGGCAACCGCCTGGCAATGCTGAGCTTGCTGGGGATGGGCTTGATCATTGTCGGATTGGCTTTTGTGTTCCGTAAGAGCTGATCAACCCCCCCTGTAGGAGCGAGCTTGCTCGCGAAGGACGTCAACGATAACGCGGGAAGCCTGACCCCCCGCGTTGATCTTTCGTTTTTCGCTAGCAAGCTAGCTCCTACAAGGATTTGGCCAATTTCCCTGGCCGAAGCACCAGCCACAACGCCCCCGCAATCAACAACCCGCCATACAGATGCGCCATGGACAGCGGCTCATCCAGCAGCAACGCGCCCCACAACACCCCGAACGGCGGAATCATGAAGGTCACGGTCATCGACTTCACCGGGCCGATGGACGTCAGCAGGCGGAAGTACAGGATGTAGGCAAACGCCGTACACACCAGCCCCAATCCCAGCAGCGACAGCCACACAGGCCAACCACCCCAACTGACCGGTGGATGGCTGATGGCACTCCAGGCAAACAGCGGCAGCAGAAACAGCGTGGCCCCCAGCATGCTGCCCAAGGCCGCGAGGCGACTGTCCAGGCCGCCCCGTTGATCGAGCCAGCGCCGCGCCAAAAAGCCCGCGAAGCCATAACAGGTGGTCGCCAACAGGCACGCCAGCGCGCCCATCAGCAATTCCATATCGAAGGCCACCGGCCCCGCGCGGGTCAGGATGCCCACACCGAACAAACCCAGGCACACCCCGGCAATTTTTGACGGGGTCAAGCGCTCACTGAAAAACAGCCCGCCAATCATCACGCCCATCAGAGGCGTCGTGGCATTGAAGATCGCCGAGTAACCGGCCGGCAGCACTTGGGCCGCCACCGAATACATAGTGGCGGGAATACCCGAGTTGATCACGCCCAGCAACAGCACCGTCTTGAACTTGCCCTGGAAATCCCAACTCACCCGCATCAAGGCGAGGATCACCAGCAGCCCGGTGGCGGCAATCGACACCCGGAAAAACGCAGTAGGAAGGATGCCGATTTCCGGCGCGATAATCCTCATGAACAGAAAACTCGCGCCCCAGATAGCGGCCAGCACCAACAGGTGCAGGGTGTCGACAGGTCTCACGGAAAAACTCCTACTCGATAAGGGCGGAAGTGTTGCCCACGGGCCTGCCTGACACAATCGCTAATACATGTTTTTACAGCACGAAACGGGTCACCAAGCCATTGAGGTCCACCGCCAGCCGCGACAGCTCCTGGCTGGCCGCCGAGGTCTGGGTGGCTCCGGCTGCGGTTTGTGTCGACAGATCCCGAATGTTCACCAGGCTGCGGTCCACTTCACGGGCCACCAACGCCTGCTGCTCGGCGGCACTGGCGATCACCAGGTTGCGCTGGCTGATCTGCGAGATCGCCGCGGTGATTTTCTCCAGCGCGCTGCCGGCGCTATTGGCCCGTTGCAAGGTCTGGCCGGCGTGTTCGGCGCTGCTGTTCAGGGCGCCGACGGTGTCCTGGGTACCTTGCTGGATACCGTTGATCATCTGCTCGATTTCTTCGGTGGAGTCCTGGGTGCGTTGTGCCAGGGAGCGCACTTCGTCCGCCACCACCGCAAAACCACGACCGGCCTCGCCTGCGCGGGCCGCCTCAATCGCTGCGTTGAGTGCCAGCAGGTTGGTCTGCCCGGCGATCCCGCGAATCACTTCCAGTACCTTGCTGATGTCCTGGGCCTGCGCCGCCAGGCCTTCGGCTTTGGTCGAGGCGCCGAGCACTTCGTCCACCAGGTTCTGGATCGAGCTGATGGTTTCGCTGATCTGGTAGTGGCCGTGTTTGCTGTCTTCGTCGGAGGCCTTTGAGGCTTCGGCGCTGGACACCGCATTGCCTGCCACTTCGTCGACTGCCGCACTCATCTGCGTCACGGCGGTGGCCGCCTGTTCGATCTCGTCGTTCTGCGCCTGCAGGCCACGGGTGCTCTGTTCCATCACCGAACTCATCTCTTCCGCCGCCGATGCCAGCTGTTGCGAGGACTCGCTGATGCCACGGATGGTTTCCTGCAGGTTGGCCTGCATGGTGGCCAGGGCGGTGAGCAGTTGGGCCGCTTCATCCTTGCCCTCCACGATGATCGGCCGGCTCAGGTCGCCGGACGCGATGGTGCGGGCCACTGTCAGTGCCTGGCCGATGGGCGTGGTGATGCTGCGGGTCAGGAGCCAGGCCAGCAACAAGGTGGCCAGCAGGGCGGTAAGGATAATGGTGCCCACTACCCACTGGGCGCTGGTGTACATCCGGGCCGCTGATTCTGCTGCGTCCTCCACACCTTTCTGGTTGAAGGTGATCATGTCTTCCAGGCTTTTATTGAGGACCGTGCCCTGGGGCGCCAGGCGGCTGTTGAGCAGGTCCATGGCGTTTTGCTGTTGGTCCTGGTCGACCAATTGAATCATCTGGGCGACGATCGTCATGTAGCTCGCAACGTTGGCTTTCAACTGCTTGAGCATGTCGCGTTCTTGCTCGTTGTTCAGCAGGGCTTCGTGGCGCTTAAGCAATTCTTCAAGGTCAGCGCGTTGGCGGGTGATCAGGTTTTTGCTGTTGTCCCGCACTCTGGATTCATCAGTGGTCAGCAAGCGCAACGCTTCCAGACGGATGCTGGCGACATAGGCGGCGCTGTCGTGGATGTTCTCAATGCTCGGCATCCATGATTCTTCGATGACCAGCGCGCTTTCTCGCAGCTTGGCCATCTGGCCCAGGCCAAACAGGCCGACTACGATCAACAGACTGGCCAGAACCCCAAAACTCAGACTGGCACGCAGACCGATCCCCATATTCCTCAATGACATCTCAATGCTCCTTGGGCGATTAGAACCTGTTCCCGGATCGGTCTTCTGACCTTGTTAGGGTGGGAGAGGGCGCGCTATATAGCAAAGAGCCATCACTCTTGTAATCAGGGTTTCCCTTACGTTGGATCCAATGCTCGCCTGGTAACTGAGGCCAGGCGCGGTAGAGCAAAAACTCTCATTTACCCGGGGGCTCGCGGGCAAGGCACGCCGCTCAAGGCCTGCAGGTGAAACGTTTAATGGCGAAAGAGTGACTGAGTGATGCTTTTACTGACCGATTGGTCGAATTAAATAAACAGTAAATAAATGTACGAAATGAACAATCTTGTACAAGGCTGTATGAAAAATGACCCTTCTCCTGTTCTCGTACACTGGCTAAGCTCAGCTCACTCCAGATGCCCGCAGAGGTTTCCCAAATGCCGCAGCAAACGCCAGCCCTCGACATTGCGCAGATGATCCTCGACGGCTTCGACGACTACCGCGAGCACTTCCGCCAGATCACCGACGGCGCCCGGGAACGTTTCGAAAAGGCGCAGTGGCAGCAAGGGCAGGCGGCTTCGGCTGCACGCATCAATCTGTATGAAGACAAGGTCAGCGAAGTCACGGCGCGGTTGCGGGAAGCCTTTGATGAGGCCGTATTACTCGACATTGGCCTCTGGCCGCTGGTGAAAAGCGCCTACATCAGCCTGATCGACCTGCGGTTTGACGATGAGCTGTCCGAGACCTGGTACAACTCGACGTTCTGCGGCCTGTTCAGCCATGACCTGATCAGTGACGGCTGCATGTTCATTCATACCACCCGGCCCAGCCTGCGCCGCGCCCGTGCTGCGCAAACCCGCACCTACAAGCCCGGCGGCAAGCTGGCGGGCATGCTGGAACAGATGTTCACCGACTACCGCTTCAGCGAGCCTTACGCCGACCTGCCCGCTGACCTGCGCCGCCTGGAAGCACAACTGCGGGAAAACCTGCCGGACTGGGTGTGCAAAGACCCGGACCTCAACGTCGAACTGTTTTCCTCGGTGTTGTACCGCAACAAAGGCGCGTACCTCGTAGGGCGTATCTACACCCGCGATGAGCAATGGCCGCTGGTGATTCCGCTGCTGCACCGGGAAGGCCGCGGTATCCAGATCGATGCACTGATCACCGACGAGGCCGATGTGTCGATCATCTTCTCGTTCACCCGTTCCTATTTCATGGTGGATGTGCCGGTACCGGCCGAGTTTATCGGCTTCCTCAAGCGCATCCTGCCGGGCAAGCACATTGCCGAGCTGTACACCTCCATCGGCTTCTACAAGCACGGCAAATCCGAGTTCTACCGGGCGCTGATCAACCACCTCGCCACCACCGACGACCAGTTCATCATGGCGCCGGGCGTGCGCGGCATGGTCATGAGCGTGTTTACTCTGCCGGGCTTCAATACCGTGTTCAAGATCATCAAGGACCGGTTTTCGCCGTCGAAAAACGTCAACCGCGCCACCGTGATCGAGAAGTACCGGCTGGTGAAAAGTGTCGACCGGGTAGGGCGCATGGCTGACACCCAGGAGTTCGCCGACTTCCGTTTTCCGCTGAGCAAGTTCGAGCCCGAATGCCTGGCTGAGCTGCTTGAAGTCGCCGCCGGCACTGTCGAGGTGGAAGGCGATACCGTGCTGATCCGCCACTGCTGGACCGAGCGGCGCATGACTCCGCTCAACCTCTACCTGGAAAACGCCAACGAAGCTCAGGTGCGCGAAGCGCTGGAAGACTACGGCCTGGCGATCAAACAACTGGCGGCGGCGAATATTTTCCCCGGCGACATGCTGCTGAAGAATTTTGGCGTCACCCGTCACGGCCGCGTGGTGTTCTACGACTACGACGAAATATGCTTCCTGACCGAGGCCAACTTCCGGCATATCCCGGCGCCGCGCACCCCCGAAGATGAAATGGCCTCCGAGCCCTGGTACTCCATCGGCCCGCTGGATGTGTTCCCGGAGGAATTCCCGCCGTTCCTGTTTGCCGATTCCGGCCAGCGCAGGCTATTCGATGAACTGCATGGCGAGTTGTACAACGCCGACTATTGGAAAAGCCTGCAAGAGGCGATTCGCGCCGGCAAGGTGATCGATGTGTTTCCTTACCGGCGCAAGGGGCTGGATAACGAATAGGGCAACGGGCGGAACATTGCCCTTGAGCTCCTGTTATGCAGGCGGCTGCCACTGACGACTTAACGGCGGGGTATCGGCCCCCTCGTTCAAGGCTTTTAGGTGTGCTTCATAGCCTTCCCTGACCTGCGCCGGTACACCCACGACGGGCGCGTGCACGGGAGGCGTGTTTGCTCCCTCGGCCATGGCCTTTTCAATAAAGGCCTGGCTGCCAAGGTGGCGCAAGTTGATCACTTCATTAATGAAATCAGTGGCGCCGGCATTGTCGATATTCGGGTATCGATCGGCGATTCCGGCACGCAGCATGGTGCGATCATCCGCCGTAAAGTTATTCTCACCCTTGGCCACATAGGCGGGCATGAGCCCCGACAGGGCGGCCGTTGAGGCCTTCACCGTGCCCAATTGAGGGGATACGACCACCGACGGTACCTGGCTCGATGTCTGGTTTTCCACTTCTGCCGCAACGCCACGTGGGCCTTTTTTCTCCAGCGCCTGCTGTTGGAAATAAGCCCGGGCCGCCAGGTAGTCCGTCACCTGATGCTTCAATACCTGCATTGCCGGTGCGAAGACCGTGGTTGCGGCCCACGCCTGCTGGTATTGCTGAATGTCTGTCGCGCTGGCGCCTTGCAAGATCAACTGCGACAACCGCTCGGCCTGTTCGCCAGGAAGGTGCTCCAGCTGCTGGAAAATACGCTCGGCGGCATGGTCCAGATAACTGTGCTGAACATTCCCCGCCAGTTGCGCCACGGCGGCACCGACAATGAGCAGGCCGTTACTGCTGTCGCTACCGCGTGTTTGCAGGCCCAGGACGGTCTTGTAGGGCTGGTCGCTATAAATCTGATCGTAGTCGTAGATTGGTTCCAGTGTCCCCTGCAGGGCTCCCAGTATTGCGCCGGCGCTTCCAGGTTTATTGATATCCTGACCCAGGGCGTACACGTAGTAATCGGCGTCCAGGGTTTTGCGCGTTGCCTGTGGGTTATCGCCGGGAGCACTGTAGCTCAGCCGTAAAGGGGCACCTCCAGGCGTGGTAGCCGGGTGGATGTCCAGTGCATCCACCGAGACCAGGTGGTTGTTCGCCACCTCTGGCGCAAATTTCAGCTGATGACCGTCGAGCAGCACCGGTCGGGTGCTCCGAATCAGCCAATCAACATGGGCCCCCAGTTCTCCCGCGCGCTCGACCGCATCAATGCCGGCGTTGGGGCCGTGCACTACCACGTGTTTACCCGCGAATTTTTCAGGATGGCTGTCGGTTTCCCGCATGAACTCGTCCAGGTCCAATACCTTGCCGCGCAGGGCCTCCTGCTGGTGCAGCTGGATGTTATCCAGGCGTTTTTCTGCCAATGTCTGGGGGCCGTCGTTGTTCCATAAGCGAGTGTGCGGCCCGGCGCCCATGCCGAGCACGACTTGGCGGCTGTCTAACGTCTGGCCGTTGTCCAGCTGAATTTGATAGGTGCCGTTTTTCAGCTGGCGAATGCTGCTGACCTGTGTCGGCAGGTGTTCTGCCCCAAGCGCTTGTGCCCGATCCAGCTGCTGCTGGTTACTCGCTGCAAACTCGGCCCGATCCGCGTATCCGGGGTTGTAGGCGGGAGCCTTGGGGCCCCACTGGTCGATGATTTCATGTTGGTGATTGATGTAGCCTTGGCCGCGAACAGATGCCGACCAAGGGTCTTCCTGGCCGATAATGCTCACTTTGCCCCGCAGGGGTTGCTGTTGGTCACCTGCGGAAAATCGCCCGTTCAGTTCGTTGGCCAGATAGGCCACGCTGCTGCCGACACCGACAAAGGTCAGGTCGCGCACCCGGTGAGGATCAAGTGGTTTGTCGGCGTTGGTGACGGCCTGGTTGCCCGTTGTGGGTGATGTGAGGGTTAGGGTATTGGCTCTTTGGGGCTGCGGGTCATGCAGTGTCTTTCCGATCAGCATCAGGATAATCCTCTTTCAAAAAGGCCCCATCCGCGGGCATAAAGAACTTCTCCCTGGCGTTGTGTATCGCAAAGGCTGCGATCATCAACGCCCCATTAGAACGACTCTCGCTATTTGAACTGTAAAGATTGTTCTGAGTGGGACGTGTGATCTATTTACCAACGACGTAGGAAAGAGCATTCGGCGACAGACTCGTCCTTGTTCGCCGAAATCTGCGACAATCGCGGCCCTGAATTTTGCCGATCACGTCACCGCAGGCCCACCTGCCTCACTAAGAAGACCTTTGCGTATCTGATGACTGACCAAGCGCCCGCTATCGACCAACTGCTGAAAAACCTCGATCACGCCATGCTCGCCGACCGCCACCGCTTGCGGCGGCAGCTGCTTGAGCTGCGCAAGAAACCCGATGAGGAAAAACTTGCGCAGTGGGTGACGCGGATGCAGGCCTCCTGTGCCCAGGTGACGGCGCGGCGTGCCAGCCTGCCGGTGATTCGTTACGACGACAGCCTGCCGATCGCCGCCAAGCGCGACGAGATCAAAGAGGCGCTGCTCAAGCATCAAGTGCTGATCATTGCCGGTGAGACCGGTTCGGGTAAAACCACGCAGTTGCCGAAAATCTGCCTGGAAATCGGCCGCGGCCAATACGGCCTGATCGGCCACACCCAGCCACGACGGATTGCGGCGCGCAGCGTGGCCAGCCGGGTTGCCGAAGAGTTGGCGACGCCGCTGGGGTCGCTGGTGGGTTATCAGGTGCGGTTTGAGGATCAGAGTGACTCCAACACCCTGATCAAGCTGATGACCGACGGTATCCTGCTGGCCGAAACCCAGAATGACCGCTACCTCGAACGCTACGACACGATCATCGTCGACGAGGCCCATGAACGCAGCCTGAACATCGACTTCCTGCTGGGTTACCTGAAAACCCTGCTGCCACGGCGCCCGGACCTCAAGGTCATCATCACCTCGGCCACCATCGACCTGGAGCGCTTTTCCAAGCACTTCGACGATGCGCCGATTGTCGAGGTGTCGGGCCGCACCTTCCCGGTGGAAACCTGGTACCGCCCGTTGACTCTGGAGCAGGACGAGGAGGGCAACCGCGTCGAGGACGACCTGACCGTCGACCAGGCGATTCTCGCCACCCTCGATGAGATCGCCGCCTTTGAACGCAGCGAGCGCAAGAGCCCTGGCGATGTGCTGGTGTTCCTGCCCGGCGAGCGCGAGATTCGCGACGCCGCCGACATGCTGCGCAAGGCCCAGCTCAAGCACACCGAAATCCTGCCGCTGTATGCGCGCCTGTCGCCGGCCGAGCAGCAGCGGATCTTCCAGTCCCACCCGGGCCGCCGCGTGGTGCTGGCGACCAACGTCGCGGAAACCTCGCTGACCGTGCCGGGCATTCGCTATGTGATCGACAGCGGCACCGCGCGCATCAGCCGCTACAGCTACCGGGCCAAGGTCCAGCGTTTGCCGATCGAGGCGATTTCCCAGGCCAGCGCCAACCAGCGTAAAGGCCGGTGCGGGCGGGTTGAGCCGGGCATCTGCGTGCGCCTGTACAGCGAAGAAGACTTTATCGGGCGCCCGGAATTTACCGACCCCGAGATTCTGCGTACCAACCTCGCGGCGGTGATCCTGCAGATGTTGCACCTGCGTCTGGGCGAGATCACCGACTTCCCGTTTATCGAGCCGCCGGATGGCAAGGCCATCAGCGACGGTTTCAACCTGCTGCAAGAATTGTCGGCCGTCGACCGCAACAGCCAACTGACGCCGATGGGCCGCCAGCTGGCGCGCTTGCCGGTGGACCCGCGCATGGGCCGCATGTTGCTGGAAGCCGCCAAGCTTGGCAGCTTGCAGGAAGTGCTGATCGTCGCCAGTGCGATGTCGATCCAGGATCCGCGCGAGCGCCCGCCGGAGCGCCAGCAGGCCGCCGACCAGGCTCACGCACAGTGGAAAGATGCCGACTCCGATTTCGCCGGGCTGGTGAATCTGTGGCGCGGCTTTGAAGAACAGCGCCAGGAGCTGACCGCCAGCCCGCTGCGTAACTGGTGCCGCAAGAATTTCCTGAATTACCTGCGCCTGCGGGAATGGCGTGATTCCCACCGCCAGTTGAGCCTGATCTGCCGCGACATGCAGCTGACCGTCAACAAAGAGCCAGCAGACTTCCCGAAACTGCACAAAGCCGTGCTGTCCGGCCTGCTCAGCCAGATTGGCCAGAAGACCGAAGAGGGCGATTACCTCGGCGCGCGTCAGCGGCGTTTCTGGATTCACCCTTCGTCGGGCATCGGCAAGAAGCGCCCGCAATGGCTGATGACCGCCGAACTGGTGGAGACCACCAAGCTGTATGCGCGGATGGTGGCCAAGATCGATGCCGACTGGATCGAGCCGTTGGCCGGGCACCTGATCAAGAAAAACCACTTCGAACCCCATTGGGAGA
Organism: Pseudomonas sp. BIGb0558; assembly: GCF_024807515.1. Lineage (NCBI taxonomy): Bacteria > Pseudomonadati > Pseudomonadota > Gammaproteobacteria > Pseudomonadales > Pseudomonadaceae > Pseudomonas > Pseudomonas sp. BIGb0558. The sequence goes on along the minus strand of NZ_JANUEW010000020.1, from coordinate 82,704 downwards.
AGAAGCGCGGCCAGGTGGTGGCGTTTGAGCAGATCACCCTGTTCGGGTTGATCATCGTCGGTCGCCGGCCGGTGCACTACGGGCCGATTGATCCGGTGACGTCCCGGGAACTGTTTATCCGCGAAGGCCTGGTGCGCGGCGAGATTCAGTCCCGGGCCCGCTGCCTGACGGCCAACCAGCAACTGCTGGAGCAGCTCGACGAGCTGGAAGCCAAGGCCCGCCGGCGCGACATCCTGGCGGACGAAGAAACCCTGTACGCGTTCTACGATGCGCGCTTGCCGGCGGAGATTCACCAGACCGCGACCTTCGACAGCTGGTACAAGGTCAACAGCCAGAAAGACCCGCAACTGTTGATCATGCGCGAGGAGGATGTGCTGGCCCGCGAGGCCAGTGAAGTCACCGCCGCCCATTACCCCGACACCTTGCACCTGGGCGACCTGGCCCTGGCCTTGAGTTATCACTTCGAGCCCAATCACCCGCGGGACGGCGTGACCTTGCGCGTGCCGGCGCCTCTGTTGCCGGCGTTGCCTCCCGAGCGCCTGGAGTGGCTGGTGCCGGGTGTGATCGAGGCCAAGTGCATTGCCCTGGTGCGCAACTTGCCCAAGGCGTTGCGCAAGAACTTCGTGCCGGTGCCGGATTTCGTCAAGGCAGCGTTGCAGCGTATCGAGTTCGGCCAAGGTTCGTTGCCCCAGGCCTTGGGGCGCGAGCTGTTGCGCATGACCGGGGCACGGGTCAGCGATGAAGCCTGGGCCGAGGCCGCGCAGCAGGTGGAAAACCACCTGAAGATGAACCTGGAAGTGGTCGACGGCCAGGGCAAGTTCCTCGGCGAAGGCCGCGACCTGGCCGAGCTGACCGCGCGTTTTGCCGAAGCCAGCCAGGCGGCGTTGGCCGTGCCGCAGACTGCGAAAAGCCAGCAGCCGGTGGAGGCCAAGGTGTTCGCGGCGGTGGCCGAGAAAACCCAGCAAAACATCGCCGGGCTGTCGATGACGGTTTATCCGGCATTGGTAGAAGAAAGTGGCACGGTCAAGGAAGGGCGTTTCTCCACCGCCGCCGAGGCCGAGTTCCAGCACCGTCGGGCATTGCAGCGCTTGCTGTTGCAGCAATTGGCCGAACCGGCAAAATTCCTGCGGGGCAAGTTGCCCGGCCTTACCGAGTTGGGGCTGATGTACCGCGAGCTGGGGCGTATCGAAGCCCTGGTGGAAGACATTCTGCTGGCCAGCCTCGACAGCTGCGTGCTGGAAGGCGAGGCCAGCCTGCCGCGAGACGGCGCAGGCCTGGCCGCCCTGGCCGAGCGCAAGCGCGGCAGCTGGACCGAGCATGCCGAGCGCCAGGCACGCTTGACCCTCGAAATCCTGAAGCTGTGGCATGGCCTGCAAAAACGCTTCAAAGGCAAGATTGACCTGGCCCAGGCCGTGGCCCTGAACGATATCAAGCAACAACTGAGCAACCTGGTGTATCCCGGTTTCGTGCGGGAAACCCCGGCTCAGTGGTTCAAGGAGCTGCCGCGTTTCCTCAAGGCCATCGAACTGCGCCTGGAGAAATTGCCGAGCCAGGTGCAGAAGGATCGGGTCTGGAGTACCGAACTGGGCGGCCTGTGGAGCCAGTATCAGAACCGCCTGAACAAACACGCCCAGGAAGGCAAGCGCGACCCTCAGTTGGAGCTCTATCGCTGGTGGTTGGAGGAATATCGGGTGTCGTTGTTTGCCCAGCAGTTGGGTACCAAGGTGCCGATTTCCGACAAGCGTTTGAGTAAACAATGGAGCCTGGTCGAAGCATGACCGACGTGCGGCAAGCAACTGTGGCGAGCGACTGTGGTGAGCGAGCAAGCCACAGTCGCTCGCCACAGGGGTAAAGGTGTTTGTCCGGGACAGGGCGCCAAGTTCTCGATGTTGTGGCAAACTTCGCGGTTATAAATGCCGGGATCGTCGAGTTGGGCTGGTGCAGCCGTGGCGCGATGGAATAAAGCGTTTCCAGTTTGAAGGCCGCTGGGCGGCATAAAACTACTTACGGTTTGGTACGACGGTACCAATACCCTTCTGCCTGAACAGATTTAGAGGAACGACCGTGCATAACGTCGTCATCAGCGGCACAGGCCTGTACACCCCGGCCAACAGCATCTCCAACGAAGAGCTGGTGCAGTCTTTCAATGCTTACGTGCAACAGTTCAACCTGGATAACGCCGCCGCCATCGAACGCGGTGAGGTTCAGGCCCTGACCGAATCCAGCGCCGCCTTCATCGAAAAGGCCTCGGGCATCAAGAGCCGCTTTGTCATGGACAAGGCCGGCATTCTCGACCCGCAGCGCATGGCGCCGCGCCTGCCCGAGCGTTCCAACGACGAGTGGTCGATCCTCTGCCAGATGGCCGTGGGTGCTGCCGAGCAAGCCTTGCAGCGTGCCGGCAAGACCGCCGCCGACATCGATGGCGTGATCGTCGCCTGTTCCAACCTGCAGCGGGCGTACCCGGCGATTGCCATCGAAGTCCAGGAAGCGCTGGGCATCCAGGGTTTCGGCTTTGACATGAACGTGGCGTGCTCGTCGGCGACCTTCGGCATCCAGAACGCCGCCAACAGCATCCAGCTCGGCCAGGCCCGGGCGATCCTGATGGTCAACCCGGAGATCTGCACCGGTCACCTGAACTTCCGTGACCGTGACAGCCACTTCATCTTCGGTGACGCGGCCACTGCGGTGATTCTGGAGCGCGCGGACCTTGCTACATCGAAGCATCAATTCGACGTAGTGAGCACCAAGCTGCTGACCAAGTTCTCCAACAACATCCGCAATAACTTCGGTTTCCTCAACCGCGCGGCGGAAGAGGGCATCGGTGCTCCAGACAAGCTGTTCGTGCAAGAAGGCCGCAAAGTCTTCCGTGATGTCTGCCCGATGGTCGCCGAGTTGATCGGCAAGCACCTGACGGAAAACCAGCTGAATGTGGGCGATGTGAAGCGTTTCTGGCTGCATCAGGCCAATCTCAGCATGAACCACCTGATCGTCAAGAAACTGCTGGGCCGCGAGGCATCGGTGGAAGAAGCGCCGGTGATCCTCGATACTTACGCCAACACCAGCTCGGCCGGTTCGGTGATTGCGTTTCACACCTATCAGGACGACTTGCCCAAGGGGGCTGTGGCCGTGCTCAGCTCGTTTGGCGCTGGGTATTCGATTGGTAGCGTGATTCTGCGCAAACGCTGATCATGTTTTGAAATCGAGGTCTTGAATGGCAGCAGCGGACGACGCGCACCTGCTTGAACGATTGCTCAAGGGCGAGCAGCGGGCCTACAAGGAAATGGTCACCACCTACCAGAGCGCCATGCGCGCCGTGGCCTATGCCATCGTCGGCCAGCGCCATGCCGATGAGGTGGTGCAGGACGCCTGGCTCTCGGTAGTGCGCAACCTGGCGAAGTTCGAGGGGCGCTCCAGCCTCAAGACCTGGCTGCTGACCATCACGGCCAACTCGGCCAAGGGCCGCTACAAGCAAAATCGCCGGGAAGTGCTGCTCGATGACCTGCCGTCACCCCACGGCACCATCGGCGATGATCGCTTTGTGCCGGATGACGGTCACTGGGCCGTCGCGCCGTTTGCCTGGCACCAGGACACACCCGAAGCGCTGCTTACCGAAGACGAACTGCGCGAATGCCTGGAGCACACCCTGGCCAGTCTTTCCGAGCTGCAAGGCAGTGTGTTGCTGCTGCGGGAGCGTCAGGGCCTGGAATTGGAAGAGATTTGTAATCTTCTGACACTATCGCTCTCCAATGTTCGTGTGCTGCTGCATCGAGCACGGCTTAAAGTCTTCGCCACGGTGGAGCATTTTGAGGAAACCGGCGAATGTTGACCTGTAAGGAACAAGTGGCGCGCTCCAGTGACTTTCTCGATGGGCAACTGACCCTTCGCGAACGTCTGCTGGTGCGCCATCACCTGATGTTCTGCCCCAACTGCCGGCGCTTTATCCGGCAGATGCGCTTGATGCAGGCGACGCTGAAGATCCTGCCCGAGCCGCCAATCGCCGATATTGATGCGTTGGCCGAACGCCTGGCCGCCGAGCGTTCCCGCGACCAGTAATACCCGTCACTTTTCACACTGAAACGAAGCCCGCATCGGTAAAAGATGCGGGCTTTTTTTTGCTCAAAAAATAATCAATATGAAAAATATTTCATTTTTCTCGGGTGTTTTTACATTTTGCAACATCTGGCATTTTCACCATTTTATCGCTCTTAAGCCTTGATGTATGGGGCCTTTGGCTTATTTCGATTGGCTATTAAAAAGTTCCCGAGTAACAAAATCTTTATGTTTCAGCAACCCACCTGAAATATCCCCTCGCCAAGATCGCCCCCCAACACGAGCGGCTCTAAACCGCGTGTTTTGCCAATGCACAAGACCATCAATTAGGGGGATTCTTCGATGATCCGTAAGCACTTCGCCGGTTTCGCGGCCAGCGTCCTGGCCCTGGCTGTCACCGCCCAGGCTTTCGCCGGTACTGTCACTACTGACGGTGCCGATATCGTTGTCAAAACCAAGGGCGGCCTTGAGGTTGCAACTACCGACCAGAATTTCAGCTTCAAGCTGGGTGGTCGCTTGCAGGCTGATTACGGCACCTTTGATGGCTTTTACACCAAGAACGGCAACTCGGCCGACGCGACGTACTTCCGTCGCGCCTACCTCGAATTGGGCGGCACGGTGTACAAGGATTGGAAATACCAGATCAACTACGATTTCTCCCACAACTCCGGTAACGCCGACGATGGCTACTTCGACGAAGCGTCCTTCTCGTACGTAGGCTTCAAGCCGGTGGTGATTCGCGCGGGTCGTTTCGACCAGGACTTTGGCCTGGAAAAAGCCACCAGCTCCAAGTGGGTGACCGCCATCGAGCGTAACCTGGGTTATGAAGTCGCCGACTGGGTCAACTCCCATGAAAACGGCATGGGCCTGCAAGTCAGTGCCGTGGTGGCCGACATGGCCTACCTGTCCTCCGGCGTGTCGTCCAAGGACATCAACGACAAGAACGGCAAAGGTGTGAAGCAGTTCAACGCCCGTGCCGTGTTTGCGCCGATGCACGACAGCGGCAACGTCTTGCACCTGGGTGTGGACGTAGCGGTGCGTGACCTGAAGGACACCTCGTTCGACTCACGAATCCGTCCTCGCCTGGACGCTCGCGGCGTTGCCACCAACGGCGGCAACGATGCCGGCGCCAACGGCAACCGTGCGACCTTCGGCGGCGGCGTGGGGCTGGACTCCGGCAACCTGACCGCGAACGATGCCTACGACACCGACACGGTGTTCGGTGGTGAATTTGCCTTCGCCCGTGGCCCGCTGTCTGTGCAGGCCGAATACCTGAATCGCAAGATGAAGGCCGACAGCAGCGCTTATCAGGACGTGAAGGCCACAGGTTTCTACGGTCAGGTGGCCTACACCCTGACCGGCGAGTCCCGGGTCTACAAACTCGACGGCGCCAAGTTCGACACCATCAAGCCGCAGAACAAGCAGTTCGGTGCGTGGGAAGTGTTCTACCGCTACGACAACATCAGCGTTGATGACAAAAACGTGGTGCGTAACAGCGCGACCCGTGAAGTGGGCGACGCCAAGGCCAGCCTGAACACCATCGGCGTCAACTGGTACGCCAACGAAGCGGTGAAGATCTCTGCCAACTACCTCAAGGTCAGCACTGACAAGATCCAGAACGCCAATGGCGACGACAGCGGCGACGCCATCGTAGCCCGCGTGCAATACGTGTTCTAAGCAACCTGTAACACCGCTCCAACGCGCTCTTTCTTCATCCGTTAAAGCGCTCCTCATTTGGTTTTGCCCTGCCGTTTGGCGGGGCTTTTTTTTGCGTCGAGCCTTGTAGGAGCAAGCTTGCTCGCGAAGAACCAGAGACCACCGTGTTCTGTCAGAATGGTCGCGTTTTCGTTAACGACCATCGCGAGCAAGCTCGCTCCTACACAAAGCTGTGACCGTCGGGGAATGGGATGCCGTTACAACGTTTGAATAACCTGTCCGAGATTGCGCCCGATGAATGGAACGCTTTGGTCCCCGTCGATCAGCCGTTTCTGCGCCATGCGTTTCTCAGTGCCCTGGAAGACAGTGCCAGTATTGGCCCGCATTCCGGCTGGCAGCCCGAGCATTTGCTGCATTACGAAGGTGGCCGGTTGATTGCCGCGTTGCCCAGCTATCGCAAATGGCATTCCTACGGTGAATATGTGTTCGACCACGGTTGGGCCGACGCCTGCGAGCGTGCGGGCATCGACTACTACCCGAAGTTGCTGACGGCCGTGCCCTTCAGTCCGGTCAGCGGTCCGCGCCTGTTGGCGGCCAGCGCCCAGGACGGTTTCGAATTGCTTAAAAGCCTGCCCGGTTACCTGGAGATCGAAGGCCTTTCCAGCGCGCATATCAACTTTACCGATGCCTTGGCAGACACGGCACTGGCTGAGCAGCCGGGTTGGCTGCAGCGCCTGGGTTGCCAGTTTCATTGGCAGAACCGCGGTTACCGTGACTTTCAGGACTTCCTCGACGCCCTGAGTTCACGCAAGCGCAAACAGATGCGCAAGGAGCGCGAACAGGTGGCGGGGCAGGGCATCGAGTTCGAGTGGTTGCAAGGCCATGAGTTGAGCGAGGCGCAGTGGGATTTTGTCTATGCCTGTTACGCCAATACCTACGCCGTGCGCCGACAATCGCCCTACCTGACCCGGGCGTTTTTCAGCCTGCTGGCCGAACGCATGCCCGAGGCCATTCGCGTGGTGCTGGCCAAGCAAGGTTCACGGCCGGTGGCCATGGCCTTCAGCCTGATCGGCGGCGACAGCTTTTATGGCCGTTATTGGGGCTGCCTGGCGGAGTTTGACCGGCTGCATTTCGAGACGTGTTTTTATCAAGGCATGGACTATGCGATTGCCCATGGCTTGCAGCGTTTCGACGCCGGCGCCCAGGGCGAGCACAAGTTGATTCGCGGGTTTGAGCCGGTGATCACCCATTCCTGGCACTACCTGCGGCATCCGGGATTGAAGGCGGCGGTGGCGGATTTCCTGGAGCGCGAAAGCGTGGGGATTCTGGCGTATGCCGAAGAGGCGAGAACAGCCCTGCCTTACCGGCAGGGCTGAACCCGGTTGGCTCAGGCTGTTTCTTCCTTGCCCAGCCATCGATAGGTGAAACCGCCGACCACTGCACCCAGGATCGGCGCCAGCCAGAACATCCACAACTGCTGCAGCGCCCATCCGCCGACAATCAGCGCCGGGCCGGTACTGCGGGCCGGGTTGACCGAGGTGTTGGTGACGGGGATCGAGATCAGGTGGATCAGCGTCAGCGCCAGGCCGATGGCGATCGGCGCCAGGCCTGCCGGGGCACGGCGGTCGGTGGCGCCGAGGATGATCAGCACAAACATCGCTGTCATCACCAGCTCACAGACAAACCCCGCTGCCATCGAATAACCACCGGGCGAATGCTCGCCATAGCCGTTGCTGGCGAGCCCCGAGGCCAGTTCGAACCCGGGCTTGCCGCTGGCGATGAAGTACAACAGCGCGGCGGCGATGGTGCCGCCGATCACCTGGGACACGATGTACGCCGGTAACTCCCTGGCCGGAAATCTTCCGCCCACTACCAGCCCCACCGAGACTGCCGGGTTCAGGTGACAGCCGCTGATATGCCCGATGGCAAATGCCATGGTCAGCACCGTGAGCCCGAACGCCAGGGCCACACCGAGCAGACCGATCCCGACGTTGGGGAACGCTGCGGCCAACACCGCACTCCCGCAGCCGCCCAACACCAGCCAAAACGTACCCAGTCCTTCCGTAACGGAACGTTTGAACAGTGACATGAACACATCCTTAGTAGATTTCTCTATCTGATTAACGGGTCTGTAATGCGTCCCTGCTGCCTTAAATCAGGGCCCTCCTGGGGCCTGATTGGAGTACAGCAGGATTGTGTCGCGAGACCAGCGGGATAGAGAAAACTGTCAGAATTGTTCGGAATTGAGGTAGTCGTTAACCAACGGAATCAGTCTATTCCGACGAACCCGCCGGTCTGGTGTTGCCACAATCGCGCATACAAACCGCCGTGTGCGAGCAGTTCGGCATGGCTGCCGCTCTCGGCAATCTGGCCTTTTTCCAGCACTACCAGCCTGTCCATTCTGGCAATGGTGGAAAGGCGGTGGGCGATGGCGATTACCGTCTTGCCCTGCATCAGGGTTTCCAGGCTTTCCTGGATCGCCGCTTCGACTTCCGAATCCAGCGCCGAGGTGGCTTCGTCCATGATCAGGATCGGCGCGTCCTTGAGCAGTACCCGCGCAATGGCGATGCGCTGGCGTTGCCCGCCGGAGAGTTTGACCCCGCGCTCGCCGACGTGAGCATCCAGGCCGGTGCGGCCCTCGGCGTCCGACAGCAGCGGAATGAATTCGTCGGCCCGGGCCTTGTGCACGGCAGCCCAGAGTTCTTCATCGGTGGCGTCCGGCTTGCCATACAGCAGGTTGTCGCGGATTGAACGGTGCAGCAGCGAGGTGTCCTGGGTGATCATGCCGATCTGTTCGCGCAGGGTTTCCTGGGCGACTTCGGCGATGTTCTGGCCGTCGATCAGGATGCGTCCGCCTTGCAGGTCGTACAGGCGCAGCAGCAGGTTGACCAGGGTGGATTTACCCGCACCGGACGGCCCGATCAGGCCGATTTTTTCACCTGGCTTGATGTCCAGGTTCAGGCCGCTGATGATTCCGCTCTTCTTGCCATAGTGAAAATCCACCTGATCAAACCGCACTTCGCCATGGGGCACTTCCAGGCGCGGGGCGTTCTCCCGGTCGGTTACCGCCAGCGGCTGGGCGATGGTTTTCAGGCCGTCCTGCACCATGCCGATGTTTTCGAAAATGCCGTTGACCACCCACATGATCCAGCCGGACATGTTGACGATACGAATCACCAGGCCGGTGGCCAGCGCGATGGCGCCCACCGAAATCAGCGACTGGGTCCACAGCCACAGGGCAAGGCCGGTGGTGGTGACGATCAGCAGACCGTTCATGGTGGTGATCACAATGTCCATGCTGGTCACCACACGGCTGGCCATCTGGGTTTTCTCGGTCTGCTCGACGATGGCTTCCTTGGCGTAGTTCTGCTCGAAATTCGTGTGAGCGAACAGCTTCAAGGTGGTGATGTTGGTGTAGCCGTCGACAATCCGCCCCATCAGTTTGGAGCGTGCCTCGGAGGAAATCACCGAGCGTTCCTTGACCCGCGGCACGAAGTAACGCAGGGCCAGGCTGTAGGCGACGATCCAGGTAATCAGCGGGATCATCAGGCGCCAGTCGGCTTCGGCGAACAGCACCAGGGCGCTGATGGCGTAGATCGCCACGTGCCAGATCGCATCCACGGCGGCCACTGCAGAGTCGCGCAGGGAGTTGCCGGTTTGCATGATGCGCTGGGCAATACGCCCGGCGAAGTCGTTCTGGAAGAAATTCAGGCTCTGCTTGAGCACATAGCTATGGTTCTGCCAGCGGATCAGGCTGGTCATGCCGGGGCTGATGGTCTGGTGCACCAGCAGGTCATGCAGGGCGCCGAAGATCGGGCGCAGCAGCAGGGCGACCACGGCCATCCAGATCAGCTCGGTGGCGTGGATCTGGAAGAAGTTGGTGGGTGGCGTGCCCTGGGCCAGGTCAATGATGCGGCTCAGGTAGCTGAACAGCGCCACTTCGATCAGCGCGCCGATCAGGCCCACCACCAGCAAGGCGGCAAAGCATGGCCATACCTGGCGCAGGTAATAGATATAGAAGGGCAGGACTTTATCGGGAGGAGCGGCGCTGGGAGCGTCGCGGAAGATGTCGATCAGTTGTTCAAAACGACGATAGAGCATTAGGTCTGACGCCCGCGCGGCGGGCTCTCCTGTTCAAATGCGCACGGTGCCTTTTGGGCACCGCGCGAAACTCCCTGTAGCCTTCAGTCGATGCGCTTGGCCGACTTGATCAGGACAGGATCGATTGGCACGTTCTGCATGCCCTGTTTGGTGGTGGTTTGCGAGTTGACGATGATGTCGACCACGTCCATGCCCTTGACCACTTTGGCGAACACGGCGTAACCGGCATCGCGGCCCGGGTCGAGGAAGGCATTGTCCGCAACGTTGATGAAGAATTGGCTGGTGGCGGAGTTCGGGTCGTTGGTACGGGCCATCGACAAGGTACCGCGCACGTTATGCAGGCCGTTGCTGGCTTCGTTCTTGATCGGTGCTTCGGTCGGCTTTTGCGACATTTGCGAGGTGAAACCGCCGCCCTGCACCATGAACCCCGGGATTACCCGGTGAAAAATGGTGTTGGTGTAGAAGCCCTTGTCGACATAGGCCAGGAAGTTCTTGGTGCTGATCGGGGCCTTGACCGGGTCCAGTTCGATTTCGATGTCGCCATTGGTGGTAGTGATCAATACGTGCGGTGCCTTGGTAGGCTCGGCCGCCATCAGGTTGGCAGCGAACAGTACGGAACCGGCAAAGAAGGCGATTTTTTTCAGCATGGGTCAGTGATCCTGGGTTGTGGTTTCGACTGTCTTGAGAAAATCGAGCAGGGTGTTATTGAAGTGTTCGGGTTGGTCCAGCGGCGTGGCATGGCGGGAATCCTCGATCACCACCAGTCGCGCATCGGGCAGCAGTTTTACATAGATTTCTTTCTGCGCCACGGGGGTGTAGTCGTGGTCGGCGCTGATGACCAGGGTTGGACAGGAAATTCTCGAAAGTTGTTCCTGTACGCCCCAGCCAACAATTGCATCGAAGCTGGCGAGGTAAGCACGTTTGTCGTTTTTTGCCCAGCGTTCGGTCATCTTGCGGCGCAGTTCGGCCTGTTCGGGCTTGGGGAACAGCATGCTGCCCAGGGCTTTGCCGATGGTGTTCAGGCTGAGGATGCGCGCCAGGCTCCAGCGCCTGGCCCACTGCCAATAGTCACTGGCGCTGTGAACCTTGACCTGGGGCGCGCTGTTGACGATGCATAGGCTCTTGAGCCTCTGTGGTTCGTCCACCGCCAATTGGAACGCAATCATGCCGCCCATGGACAGGCCGACCACATGGGCCGGCGGCAGTTGCAGGTGTTCGATCAAGGCCACCAGGTCGGCGGTGAAGCCCGAGATGCTGTAGCGTTCCCGGGGTTTGTCGGAGCGGCCGTGACCGCGTACATCCACCACGATCAACCAATAGTGTTTTGACAGCACCGGCACTTGCAGCTCCCAGTCCAGGCAGCTCGAGCCCAGGCCGTGGATCAGGATCAGCGGCGTGCCATGGCCATATTCCTCGTAATGCAGGGTGCAACCTTCATGTTCGAAATAGGCCATGTGAACTCCTTGTTCAGGCTTGTTGCGGTGCGGCGAAAGGTGCGTCCAGCGGAGCAGTGTCGAAGGTGCGCAACAACTCGACAAGAATCTGCGTGGCCGGGCCCAGGGGTTTGTCCTTGTTCGAGTAAAGATAGAACGTCGGGTTGCGGCTGCCACCCCGTTCCAGGGGCAGCAGCTTGAGCAAGCCTTCCTTGAGTTCGCGTTCAATTAGATGCCGGGGCAACCAGGCAAAGCCCAGGCCGCTGCTGACGAAGGTGGCGGCGGTGGGCAGGCTGCCGACGGTCCAGCGCTGTTCGGCACCGAGCCAGCCGACGTCCCGTGGCTGTTGGCGGCCGGAGTCGCGGATCACCACTTGCATATGGCTTTCCAGGTCCTGGAAGCTCAGTTCACGGTGCAGGCGATGCAACGGATGATCGGGATGGGCCACGGCGACAAATTCGACGTCGCTCATTTCCGTTCCCAGGTAACCCGGAATGATAAAGCTGCTGATGGCAAGGTCGGCCATGCCATCGATCAGCAGCTCTTCGACACCGGACAGCACCTCTTCCCGCAGGCGCACCCGGCAACCGCGACTTTGCGGCATGAAAGCGGTGAGGGCGCGCACCAGGCGGGCGTTGGGGTAAGCGGCATCGACCACCAGCCGCACCTCGGCTTCCCAACCCTGTTCCATATGGTGGGCGAGGTCTTCCAGTTGGCTGGCGTTTTTCACCAGTTGCCGGGAGCGGCGCAGCAGCACTTCGCCGGCTTCGGTGAGCACCGCCTTGCGCCCGTCGATGCGCAGCAGCGGCACGCCGAGCTGGTCTTGCATGCGAGCCACGGTATAGCTCACCGAGGATTGCGAACGGTGCAGGGCTTCGGCGGCCTGGGCGAAGCCGCCATGGTCGACCACGGCTTGCAAAGTGCGCCATTGATCGAGGGTAACGCGGGGCGCTTTCAAGATGAGCTCCTCTTGTCCTAAGCTGGCGGTCCTTATTGGAGACTGCCGAATGAGAAAATTCTGTTGTGTGCTGCTGGCGCTGCTGCCATTGAGCGCGTTTGCATTTACTACCGACGTTACGAAAGACATTCAGGGCGTGAAGATCGATTACAGCGCGTCGGACGTCGACAGCAATATCAGTTCGATCCAACTCACCAACTACGGCTCCAATGATGCTGAGTGCAAGGTACGCTTTACCAACGGCCCGGAAGCCCCGCGTACTCGCAAGCTCACGGTGGCTGCGGGGAAAACCACCAACACCACGGTCAATTTCAGCCGTGCCATTATCAAGATGCGTATCCAGCTGACGTGCGCACCGAAATAAGGCAAAAGCGGAGATTGCGTACAGCGATACTCCGCTTATAAACAAATTTCTAGATGGGTTATAGCAGTTTTTTACGCTTTTTAATCGAACGAGCCCTGATTAACCTTCACTCCATCGCCTTACAGCATTCACCGATGGAGCTTACATAATCATGGCCCGTGTTCTGATCATCGAAAGCAGCGCCCGTCAGCAGGACTCAATCTCCCGCCAACTGACCCAACAATTCATCAGCCAATGGAAAGTCGCCCACCCGGCGGATCAGATCACCGTGCGTGACCTGGCCGTCAACCCGGTGCCGCACCTGGACGCCAACCTGTTGGGTGGCTGGATGAAACCTGCCGAGCAGCGCACCGCCATCGAACAGGCCTCTTTGGACCGCTCCAACGAACTGACCGACGAACTGCTGGCCGCCGATGTATTGGTAATGGCCGCGCCGATGTACAACTTCGCGATTCCCAGCACCCTCAAAGCCTGGCTCGACCATGTGCTGCGTGCCGGCGTGACCTTCAAGTACACCGCCACCGGTCCACAGGGCCTGCTGACTGACAAGCGCGCCTTTGTGCTGACCGCTCGCGGTGGTATCCATGCCGGTGGCAGCACCGACCACCAGGAACCGTACTTGCGTCAGGTCATGGGCTTTATCGGCATCCATGACGTCACGTTCATTCACGCCGAAGGGGTGAACCTGGGCGGTGATTTCCAGGAAAAGGGCGTGAACCAGGCCAAGGCACTGCTGGCACAAGTGGCGTGAGATGTTAATCGTCAGATAATCGCCCGCTGTTTAGATAGCTCCACGCAACCCTTCAAGTACGCGTATCGAACCTCCCTTTGCACTTTTTGCTCCTGAGTGCTCCTGCCCGACTGACGCTTTTAGCGAGGTCGGGTTTTTTTTGCCTTGAGTTTCGTAAAAGGCCGAAAACCGCTAATGTCGCGCCCATTCAAAATGAGGCGAGCATGGGCTATCTACTTGTTGTGACGCTGATCCAGGCGTTTTCTTTCAGCTTGATCGGCGAATACCTGGCCGGTCACGTCGACAGTTACTTCGCGGTGCTGGTGCGCGTGGTGCTGGCCGGGCTGGTGTTTATCCCGCTGACCCGCTGGCGTTCGGTGGAGCCGGCGTTCATGCGCGGCATGCTGCTGATCGGCGCGCTGCAGTTTGGCGTGACCTACGTGTGCCTGTACCTGAGCTTCCGCGTGCTGACGGTGCCGGAGGTGCTGCTGTTCACCATCCTGACGCCGTTGCACGTGACCTTGATCGAAGACGCGCTGAATCGCCGCTTCAACCCGTGGGCGCTGGTGGCCGCACTGGTCGCGGTAGCGGGTGCTGCGGTGATTCGCTTTGACCAGATCACCCCGAACTTCTTCATGGGCTTTTTGCTGCTGCAACTGGCCAACTTCACCTACGCCGCCGGGCAAGTGCTTTATAAGCATCTGGTGGCCCGTCATCCGAGCGATCTGCCGCATTACCGGCGTTTCGGGTACTTCTACCTCGGCGCATTGGCGGTGGCGTTGCCTGCGTTCCTGATGTTCGGCAAAGCCAACTACCTGCCGGAAGCATCGTTGCAATGGGGCGTGCTGGTATTCCTGGGGCTGGTCAGCACGGCACTGGGCATGTACTGGTGGAACAAGGGTGCATGCATGGTCAATGGCGGCACCCTGGCGGTGATGAATAACCTGCATGTGCCGGTGGGGTTGCTGCTCAACCTGCTGATCTGGAACCAGCACGAGCCGCTGGGCAGGTTGCTGCTGGGCGGGTTGGTGATTCTGGGGGCGGTGTGGATCAGTCGGCTGGGCATCAAGTCGCCCAGCCGCTCCGTGGCTTAAAGCGCGCGGCTTTCGGGCGCCGGCAAATGGCTGGCGCCCAACACCGCCGGCAACATCCCCGCCCGCAAGTCACCGCCGCTCGGCTGCTGGTACAGGCTCAAGCCAAATTCCGGCAGCACCGCCAGCAGGTAATCGAAGATATCGCCCTGGATGCGCTCGTAATCGGCCCACGCAGTGGTGCGGGTGAAGCAGTAGATCTCCAGCGGAATGCCCTGGGCCGTGGTCTGCATCTGCCGCACCATGCAGGTCATGTTCGGCTGGATTTCCGGGTGGCTTTTCAGATAGGCCAACGCATAGGCGCGGAAGGTGCCGATATTGGTCATGCGCCGGCGGTTGGCGGACATCGCGGCGACATTGCCCTGGGCTTCGTTCCAGGCCTTGAGTTCGGCCTTTTTGCGGCTCATGTAGTCGGTCAGCAGGTGTACCTGGGAGAGTCTCAGCTCTTCGTCGTCGCGGATGAAGCGCACGCCGCTGGCGTCGATGTACAGGCTGCGCTTGATCCGCCGGCCACCGGAGGCCTGCATGCCGCGCCATTACAACCGGTAATTTTTCATACTATCTAGACCTTCCCCGCAGTCCCTTACCCCCGAAACGCCCAAAAAACCACCAGTCCACTCATTAACCCAGGTTTTCGACAGAGGATGTCTCCCGGTGCCTTGACCCAATCTCCACAAACTATGTACTAAGTACTAAGTCCAGAAACCCCTACAAGGAGCTACCCCGAATGGAATCATCTAGCACTCCTCCGGCCCAGCTGCCAGAGCAGAACCTGAACCCCCGAGAGCTAACGCCTGCCTTCACAAAGCTCAGCCCAACCCCTCCAGAAGCTCACCAGCCCTCACAATCCCAGCAAGCCCAGCACCCTCAACCTGAAGGCGCATCAGCTCTGTCCCTGGCTCTCCACAACGCTCTGATGTACCAGCGCACTCTCCCGCGAGAAGAGCGCACTACCCACTTGGTTGAGTTTGCTTACGAAAGACTCGACGCTATAACGCGAGTGATAGAACAGCATTTGCCATCCCTCAAGCCAGACCTAAATTCGCTACAAAATCTTCTAAATATTGCCTCCCAAACAACTCTCAAACCTGAACAAGCGGCTGAGCTGAAAGAAACTTACAAACGCACCCATGAGAGCGTATTTCCTGTAAATGATAAGTATCTCTACTGGCACCACCAGCTCCATAGGCTTTCGGCAGATCACAGTTTGAGCTCTATATCGTGGGATCATTTGAAAAGGCTGGAAGAAGAATCATATGCGGATGATGAGTTAAAGGCTCTTGTTCATGAGCTGAAGTTGTCATTTGGTCGTGTGAAGGATGTGTCCGATAGCCAAGGGTTCAGGCAGATGTTTGAGTTCTACGGCGAAGCACTTGTATATTCGAAGCTCAGCAAGCACTTCAAGACTAAGCGGATCGTGGCGAAAAAAGATTCGAAGCCTGACTTCGTTTGCGCTCTGCCGAATGGAAAGGAGTTCTATGTTGAGTTGAAATCTTTGGATCTGGTGGAGGCTTCGCTTCGATCAGATCAGATGCATGAAGACGCGATGAATCAGAATATCGAAATCGAAGACCAGCTTCGGAAGGGTAATAGAATCGCGATGGCAGAAAGGGAGATCGCTCCATTTAAACCGCCGTTTGATGATGGCTCATACGATCCGCGTTCTTTTTTGCTAGTTATTAATACGCTGATGAAGAAGGCAAGGTCTGCCTTCAAAGATTCTCAGTTTGCCCAGGGCCCAACATTCGCTTTTATGCTTTGTGATCGATTGCGAATTCCCAAGGGCAACGATAGCGTCGCCCCTCAGTACTTCGACCATGATTATGAGTCAGACATTTCTGGTGTGCTTTGGAATGCATGCTTCGCCAAAATAGGTACACCAATCTCCAAAGTGCCCGACTTTGAAGGTGCTCCGACATTCGATGGTCATATGTCCAAACATGGGCTACTTGTGGATGAGTTCATCCCATTCCCGAGCGGTGCGGTTATATTCTCCACGTTTTGGGGGCAAGAGGATGCCTTGATGGGTCTCTACGACTCCAAATGGCAGCCGACTCCAGATTGGACTGAAGAAGATACTCAAAGCGTGATCCACGTGCTTTGTACCGCGTACAACGACGAACGAAACTCGTATGGTCAGTCGGTCGGCATGAACTGATCTTGCTAAGTGAAAAAACCGTCCAGCGCTAGGCTCTGTACGAAATGCATCCGAGCTCGCCCATGCTGCGTTGAACACGCGCTCGGATGCTCATTTACTCCAGTAAACTCCGCTTCGTCGCCTGTTTTCGCCTTGTCTGGCCTTCGCTCGAACACATTTCGTACAGCGCTAGGAAGTAGTGCGGGATGCCACATACAGCATCCCGCCCAAATCACGGGTAGAGCTTGAAGGTACTGTCGGGATAGCGCTGTTCAGCCCGCAACTCCAGGGTATCCAGGCCGTAGGTACGCAGCAGCCACCGTGAGTCGCCACCTGCCTCGCCACCCACTACGCCGCGCCCATGCAGTCCAACGCGATTGTTCACGAGCAGGATATCGCCAGGTGCGATGACCACCGACGCGGAGCATTCCTGACAGGCCTGCTCGAAACTCTTGATCGCTTGGCTCGCAAGCTCAGAGTCAAAATCGGTATCTGCCGCACTGTGGCTGTAGCGAATCCAGTGTCCATCCTGGGTTTCGAACAGCAGCTGGATGTCCACCATTACCTCCAGCAGAGGACTGTCCTTGCCCAAGAGCTTGCGCAGCCCAACCTTGAAAGTTTTTTGGGGGCGGAGGATGTACTGAGGCTTCGTGAGCTCTTCGATCTCCTCGTCCGTCAGCTTCTGCAGGACTGCAGAGAGTGGCATGACCGTGGTGGCAGTGCTGTTGGGATTACGAAGACCGCTCAGGCAAACGAAGTCAGGGGAGGGTGCTACGCGCTGGTCAAACTCATGCGGCTGTCCGCGAACCGGGAACGACACGCCGTCGGTGTGGCCGCGCATATTGCTCTTTGATTTGTCAGCGAAGTCACCGTCGCCCGGAAGCACCACCAAGTTCACGAACAGGTGGCCGTCATTCTCGGAGCCATATGAAATGGTGTCCGAATTGAGCGCGGCGAGGCAGACCACTGCACTGGCCCTGGCAGCGACGGTGCTGGCAACGTCAGGCACGGGGATGAACGCAGTTGGCGTATCTGGCAGATCGTGAATGTCAAAAACAGCGCGCAGATGAATCAACGGATTCGTCCAAGCACTGCGCTGGACGTCGTACAGATCGACGCCCACAGCGGTGAGAGCAGCGATGACCTGGGGTAGCAGGTAGGCGCCAAGATCCACTGGGTTGTCGAGCGCTGCGAGGCAGGATTCGAGCGAGTTATCGTGCATCCATTGGCTCACTGAACCTCGGATAGCCTTGGAAAAATGAGCGTCGATCAATTGTGTCCCTATCATCGCAAGTGATATAAAGATGATATACAGGCGCCTTTTAGCGCGCCACTGCTTCCGTCCAGATGCCCAGAGTCTACCATGAAACGTAATGTCAATTTGCCGTCTCCAGCCCTCAGCGCTCCGCTTAGGGCGTGGTCGGATTACCTGGGATGGGTGTCTGCGACGGCGGATTTTCAGGTGGTAGGGGGCGTTTGTCGGTGTACGGTTGCGATGCCGGAGGGACAGATCCTGGAGGTGCAGGCGGCGACCCCAGATCTTCTGGCCAAGCAGGTCATGGCCGACCTGACTGCCAACATGGTGGTTCCGCCGACCATGGATCGCTCAACAACATCATCGCTTCACGATGCACCGAAACAGCCGAAACAACCGAAACAGCGCCAGAAGCAACAGCAGCAGGGTGAGCCAGGGCAGGACGAACCCGGGCCCGTGATTCCCGAAGGTCTACAAACCCAAGCGTCGCCACAGGAGGTGTCTATGCGCAGTCATTACGAACCCGCTTTGCCTCGTGCATCGCAGGCGCCGCGATCTGCATCCGTGTCTAGCACCAAGGGCACATTGCAGACGGTAGGCGTGTATGTGCCGGTAGCGATGCATGAAGTGCTTAAGGCCGTTGCGGAGGAGCAGGGTAAGAAATTCTCTGTGCTCGTTCGAGAGATGGTCGAGCGTGGCCACGAGCGTTTTGAGGATGCGATCGAAGAGCATAGCGGGAGAAAGGTGCTCGACGGCTATGAGCAGAAGGTGGCGAGCTATGATGGCCAGTCCGAACAATGGATGGCCCGACTTGATCGCAAGCTCAGTCTGGAGCTCAAGTTGACCGCGAAAGAATACGGACGGTCTGCTTCTCAAATCGTCGGTGGGCTATTGGCTGAGGAGCTTTCTCATTGCCCACAAGCCCAGGCAGTCTCTACCACTGCCCAAGCAGTCGCTACTACCGCTGCCCGAGTAATCGCTGATCCAGCTGAAGTGGTACGTGCTCAAGCCGCGATTGCAGGCTTTGTAGGCCCTAAAGCCAATGAGCTGGCCAATCACCTGGGCCTTCCCGGCAAGCGAAGATTGGTCAACGAGGTGCTGGTTGGGATAGTTCGTGCACCGGGAGTCTTGATGAGAGATGTCGCCGAGTACTTCCAGGTTTCGCCAGAAGCGATGAATGAAGCGGTGAGTCTGAATTTCCGTCAGCTAGCGGCACCTTCCTTTAAGGCGCCCAACGGCCAACCAAGAGTGCTAACAGAGCCTGTTTCTTGGGAGGAGGCGGTGAAAGCGCTCCACTTACCTCATGACGAAGAGGCGCAACTGTTGGGCTTAGGGGACTGATATGAATCCTTTCGACCGTGCACGAATTCAGGCTATCAATGCACGGGCGAAACTCATCGCTGCGTGCGGTGAACAGTATCCGACCAGCCAGCAACTGATTGACGTTGCTGAAGCGACGTTAGGCATTGCGATCGAGTGGGTGTCACCCGATGACTATGCATTGGGCGGGGCAGATGCGCTCCTGCAGCGGTCGATGCGCACGATCCTGATTCGTGATGACGTTCGACAGGAGGCGAAGGCTTATCTGTTGGCTCACGAACTGGGCCATTGGTATCTCGACTCACCCCAACCTGCTCCAGGTACCTCTACCGTGTCTTTCATCGCAGACCCCGACGATGAAGCTGATACAACCACCGCTGCTAGCACCCCCAGCAGCACTAGTCCCGGAAGTGCGGTGGTGGAAGGGTATGGTGCATGGGAGCGCAACGAGCTCCAAGCAAACGTTTTTGCGCGAGAACTGTTGCTACCTAGGACGACGGCCAGGGCATTGTGGTCAGCTAGATGGCGTTCTCGATTGATAGCGTCGCATTTTCTGCTGCCGCTAGAAGTCGTAAGGCAGCAACTGGCTGATGCGCTGCTGCTCCCAGATGTCCCTCCAGTTCCTCCGGCGCCTGCACATCCCCCAAGCGATGCCCAGCGTCTTGCGGCTGAGGCTCCGGAGAAGTTCGTCAATGTGGTTGCGGGCCCAGGAACCGGTAAGACCACGACGTTGGTACACCGAGTGGCCCATTTGATCGCCATTGGGGTTCCCGCCAATAGAATTTTGGTGATGACCTTTACCAACCGTGCCGCCCAGGAGCTTGTCGAGCGACTGACCGCAGCCAATGTTCCGAATGCTTCACAGGTATGGGCTGGCACCTTCCATTCGTTTGGGCTTGAGCTCCTGCGAAAGCACCACCTTCTCTTCGGTCTGACACCTCAGATCAAGATTGCTGACGCGCTGCAGCAAGTCAGAATGATGGTCGAAGAATTGCCCACCCTGCAGCTCGAATATTTCTTCAGGTTGAGCAACCCGTATGACTGGTTGCCTGATGTGTTGAGGATCATCCATCGTCTCAAAGAAGAATTGGTCACCCCGGACGAATACGCTGCGATCGTTCGAGCATTGCCGGCGGTTCAGCCCGATGTCGAGCGAGAGCGGAACGACATAGTGACCCTCTACAGGGCCTACGAAGCCGTACTACGGCGGGAAGGGTGGGTGGACTATGCAGACCTTCTGGTTCGACCCACTGTACAGGCTCGTGATGATCGTGCGTCCCTGGCTGCCTTCCTAGAACAGTACGATCACGTCTTGGTAGATGAGTACCAGGACGTCAATCATGTGATGATCGAGTTCGTCAAAAAGATCGGATCGCCGCAACGTTACCTGTGGGTGGTCGGTGATATTCGTCAGGCTATTCATCACTGGCGTGGTGCGTCGATCCAAAGTTTGCTCAAGTTTGACGAGGCGTACGTTGCTAGAGGACAGGCCGCCTCTATCAGGCGGTACAGCTTGGACATCAACCGGCGCAGCTCTCCAGAGATTCTTCGTCTGGTTGAGCGGGCTGGAACCTACCATGTGTTGCAGCCATTCGTGCCTCTGGATCCTGTATCACCTTCTCGCTCCGTGAGCGGGGTCATGCCAGCTTTATTCCACACCCAAAGGGATGCTCAGAGCAGTGTCATCGTCGGCGAGATTACTCAGTGTCGAGCGGCGGGGCACTCGTACGGCAGTCAGGGCATCATCAGCTCAACGAATGCCCAAGTAGACAAGCTTGCTCAAGACATCGAGGCGGCTGGCATTCCTGTGTTGCACCTGGGTGAGTTGAATCAGAGGGCTGAAGTCAAAGAATTCATGTGCCTGATGCAACTGCTGACGCAGCGTTCGCCTGGAGCGCTCCTCGGCTTGTTCGGGCGTGCAAACTTGAGGATGCCGGCGGCAGACATCGAGGCGCTGACGAACCAGTCTAAGATCGGTTTCAACCACCAGCGTGGTCGTTGGCTGAGCCGTCCCACTGCAGGCCTCTCGGCGCAAGGGCAGCAGGTTGTCCAGGAATTGAGTGATTTGTTGGAAGGTGCAACGCGAAGCTCTCGCCCTTGGGTGTTTGTCTGTGACCTCCTGTTTGAAAAAGGCTTTGGGTTGGAGTCGCTGGCTGACCAGTCTGCTGCGGCGCAGATCAATCGCCTGGCGTTGTGGCAATTCCTCTACGGGGTTCGCAACAGCGATGGCGTAGGTAGCCAGGCGACGTTATCGAAGTTTTTGGTCAGAGAAGATTTTCGGCGCTACATCGGGCAACGCTCGGCGGAGCGCGCGCTTCCACCCGAGGCGGCTGCGATCGACGCTGTGAGGCTCATGACCGTCCATGGCAGCAAAGGGCTTGAGTTCGACGTCGTGCACATGGCCAACGTGGAAAAGAGCAAGTTTGGCGCAGAGGCACCGCCACGTTTTGATGAGCGCCAGGCGTTGCTGCTGCCCCCTGAAGCGTTGCACAGCACGCAAGCCCTGCGGCTCCAAGGTGAGGCAATCGAGCGGAACAATCTGTTGTACGTTGGCCTGTCCAGGGCGAAAGATCGGTTGAAGGTCTACGGCGGCACTGACGCAGCGACGATTCCCGACCCCTTGTGTGATCCTTCAGCCATCCCTGCCAGTGTCGCGCGAGCCTCTGTTCCAGTAGCGGCGCCTGTCTCGCGCGTATCCATGACACCACCCGTGGCGATGACCTACGCCGTCCTTGATGGATTCATGACCTGCTCCCTGCAATATCACTATGCCCACGAATTGGGCCTTCCGATCGAGCAGGAGTTGGATGTCTCAATTCGGGCTCGTCGAGCAGTGCTGGCAGGGCTTGAGTACGTCTACCGCGATGGAATGAAGACCGATGATGCCTTCCTGCAAGCGTGGGGCGAGAAGCCGTTGCCGACATTGGAGGAGGACAAAATGCTGATTGAGCATGCCTGGATCGCCTTCAATCGAGGTGCTGCATGGCAGCCGGGCAGCGCGTCTTACGTTCCCGAAACGACTGCCAGCGTGAATGGCCAGGCCATAACCATGCCCTGGATGCTTCGTGATGCGAGTGGTGATGTGATCTGGCTGCGCACGGGGGTAGGCCTGAGTACCGTAGCGCGAAATGTTCGACCCATCCTGGAGAACCTGGGAGGCAGACGCTGCAACCGAATGTCTATTCATTCGCTCGTCACGGGCCTTTCTGAAGACGCAGTTCCGTCTGCAAGAGCGAGCAGTACCAGTGTGTTTAAGGCGATCGCGGCATTGCGTGCTGGTGAGCGTAAAGCGAGCCGAGGCAAGCACTGCAATCGATGCGCCTATTCGACGATTTGTGCTCAGAGACACTGACCGTATCGATTGCGGGATTTGATCCATCCCCTTCATTGGCGTTGACCCAAGCGTTGCCTTGTTCAGGTTGGCCGGGGAAAGGGGCAAGATAGTAGATAAGGAAAGTACTAGCTATGACCTACATAAACTTGCCGCAAGATCAGCAGAGAGCGATCAGCGCTGTGGACATGCGGGCTCTTGACTCGGCAATTGACAGATGTGTGATGGAAGAGCGCATTTCTCCACTCTATGAGTTTGGCCTCAGGGAGTGCGGGGAGCATGTGGGTTCCGAACTAGGGGCGTTCGAGCGTGCTATGGCCGCACACAACAAAGCCAAGGCTTTTGCAAAACGCGAGCAAACCAAGGCCGATCTGTTACACGCCGGTCGAGACCTGGCCCATGCTGTAGCTGCAATGAAAGATCGCGTTGAAACAGAACAGGAAGAAGGGCAGCTGTTTCGAATTGATGACCAAATGAGATCGCCCTTTCATCTCAGTAATCGGTTAACCGTCAGCATTGATTATAGTTGGCGGTCTTCCCCAGCATCAGATTGGGCGAGGGGACAGATCACGTTTATCTACGCCTATTCACCGCTACCGGATTACTCACAGCCCCTTTCTAAACGTAAGCCCAGCAAAGCCAAGGCAGCACGTGATCACCAAGATGAACTGTACCGCCAATGGGAATACTTGAAGGGACAGGCATTGTGCGCTGTTAGGGATTTCTTCCGCCAGGGTGGAACTGGACACGACATCCCTGAAGCCCTTGATGCTAAACCAGATCCCTATAGTGGGACGCTGAATAACTTCAGTTGCCGCTTCTGGCAGCCAGCTTAGCCATAGCGCTCGATGCTGCATTAGCCTCGATTTGACAGGCCGACATGGCGTCGGGCGTGAGCGCAAAAACGTCACGCCCCTCCACATAATGTGATGCAGTTCACAGAAATCGCAGAAATCTCCAATTCTGAATTAGCGTTCGCTACGTGAATTCTGCGCACGAAAAGCCCCCTAGCCCTCTCGCATTTCAAATTTGACCACCATGATTTTGAATTTTCGCGCTAAAACGAACACCCTCACATCCCAATTTTAAATTTAGGCAGTATTAAGGGGCTTATTGTCTCTAATATGGCCGGCCAAATTTTGCATTCTTGGGTGGCGGCGCTCATGTATTTTTGCTATTTCTAAAAAATCGATGGTAGCGATGTGCTCGTGAAAGTTTTATATCCTGCGACGGAAAAAGCATGGCGTTTGTAAGGAAAATCAAAACACTATATAGGAATGACAGTACCGGCAAGGAGCGTCAGCTCCCTGCGTTGCTCACTCAAGATGGTATTTTAATATCTCATTTACGATTCTTGGCTGATCCGGATTACTATAGGAAAAGTGAAGAATGGCGAACGAGGAACATTTACGCGATTCGAATGCTGGTTAAGTACATTCAAGCTAATGAAGGCGTGTTCGAAAAAGCTACTGAATTGCTCAAGTCTTTTGCGGTCGCTGTCGAATACGGGACTATTGATATCGATACGCAGCGAGATCCTAGTGGGCTTTATTGGTTAACGCGTTCCGCAACTGATGCACGTACAATGATAGGCCATGTTACCGCCTACACAGACTGGCTCGCCGAACAGCCCGAGTTTGGTCAGCCCCGACTCAATCCATTTCGTACTGCTACCTCACTTGAGGAGCGTATGAACTGGTGTGCCTACTATCACAAGGAAGCTAATGTTTTCCTGGCTCACCTTCGCAATCCCGACGAGGCAGCCAGGAAATTGAAATTGGTGCGCACTGTGCGAGGGCCTGATATACCCATGTCACAGAAAATTACCAAGCGGTTTCCTGAGCGTGAGTTCCATAATCTGCTTACCAACGGTTGGACGAGGTCGTGTAGCGATCCCAACGCTACAGAGCATGCCTTTATTGACTACAAAGGTAGGGCGATGACGATACTGATGCACTACGGTGGCCTTAGGAAGAGTGAGATTTTTCACACGTATCTGCAAGATATCATTATCGACCGCAAGCTGAATGAGGCGGTGGTTCGGATCAGTCATCCGTCTTTGGGCAGAGCACCTGAAGAAGGCTATACGAATCGCCAAGATTATCTGAATCGACGGTATAGCATGCAGCCTAGGCATAAGTATCCAACGTCAAACGCGCTCCATGCTGGCTGGAAGTCGCCGATGCTTACTGAGGATTATGTAGAAGTACATTTCTGCCCTCCTGAAGCATCGAAGGACTTCTTGTATAACTTCATCATGTACTTGCAGCATCAGCGGGTAGACCCAGAACCTGACGATGATCACCCATATGCGTTCACTAACACTCATGGTCGTCCCGAAACGCTGAAGAACTTCAATCGGCAACACTGTGACGCGGTGAATAGAATCGGGCTTGTCCACAGGAAAAAACTGGGTACAACCGAGCACGGTCACCGCCATGCTTACGGATATCGCATGATCGAGAAGGGTGTTAAGCCGAATATCATCCAAAAAGCCATGCACCATAAAAATCCGAATTCATACAAAGTCTATACGCAGCCTGACGCCGACGATGTTCGCAAAGCCTTCGAAGAAGCCGAGCGCAATGGCGCATAAGCGCTGACTCCAGGCGCCGCTTGGCACATTCGAGCCGAGCAGAAACTGACCTTTCCGCGAGACACCCCAGTAATCCATCAGCTCTCAGCCCACCTTCCGGCGGTGCTGGGTGCAGCTGGATCGCCTCAGGGATGCATGTCAAAAATGTGATGGCCGTCACAAAACCATCAATTATCTTCAATTTAAAAACAGCCTCCAAAACCTCCATTCTCGGCCTTCAATTCAGAATTGAGCGCTGCTACATGAAAATCTGCGGACGAAATTCAGTGTTATTACCATCAGATTCAAATCTCGCCAGCTCAATTTTGAATTGAGTCGGAAGTTGATCAACTATTGATCAGTTTTTAATGGGATCTGGCCGGCCAACTTTTGCCTGTTTCAAGTGACATCTTCTCGGCGACTTAGTACTTTTTTAGGAAAACCACACCTTAGGTACTACTTCATGGCTAAAAGGGTTGCATCTCCCAGGGTTCTTGGCGAAAACGGGAAATCAGTAAAAGTACGATATAAACGGGGCGGCGCCATTGTTGCTGTTGATACTATTATGCCCGACGGTGAGATTGTTGGAGATGCCAACGTCGAGCAGGCATCAAGTAAGAGCTATCCCCAACGCCCTCGCAGAGTTTCACAGGTGTTCTATAGCTACGAAGAAGCAAGAGAGTTGATCATTGATAATAAAATTTTACTTAAGTCTGAATATAATCGGTTTCGCAAAGATCATCCCATGTTGCCTTGGGATCCAGATGTTCATTACGGTACCGAGTTTTTGAGTTGGAACCATTTTACGGGCAGACCTGAGTTCTATGCGACCTTAGAACAGGCTCAAGAGGCTGCACGCTCCTTGAGTGTAAAAAGTCGGGCGAGTTATATTAAGGCTACCAAGATCGATCCGCGATTACCCTACACCCCTGAAAACCACTATAAAGAGTTTCCAGGCTATGAAGTGTTTCTGGGTATTGGAGATGCACCCTACGAAACTTATCAAGAAGCATCGGATGCAGCAAAGCGCTTGGGAATTATCAGTCCTGACGCTTACCGTAGGAACCGAAAGAAGGATCCTAAGCTGATTGCTAGTCCTCTAAAGCGTTATCGCAATGAGTGGAGAGGTTGGCCGCACTTTCTTCAGATGGCAGATAAGTTGAATGGGGTTAAGTTAGCAGAGGAAAGTAATGTTTATGCAACTTGGGAAGAGTTCTCGGCGGCTGTTTCGTACTTGGGTATTAAAACCCAGAGTGAGTACATGGAGCGGCGTGTCGAAGACGCTCGCCTGCCAGTTTGGCCGGAGCGAGTTTATCTAGAGGACTGGCCGGGCTGGGGAAAGGCGATGGTTGGTCGTGCGCGCTTCGCGTGCAAGACCTGGCAAGAAGCAAAGGCTGTGGTGTTGCCGCATCGTTTTGATGGGTACTCAGCCTATAGGGTTGGCTATAAAGTGGACACTCGCCTTCCCGCCGATCCGATCAAGAAATATCCTGACTTTCCTGGCTGGCCTGCTTTTTTGCTGCCAGAGATTTATGAAACGCTGGCCGATCTCAAGCTCGCTATCAAACTCTTGGGAGTGAAGACCCAAGACGCTTATCTTGAGGCCAGAAGTAGATTTCCAGTGTTGCCTGAGAATCCGGAAGTGCTTTTCTCAGATGAGTGGGTGGATTGGTACGATGCCTGTGGATTCATTACGCCTTATTCATATCAGGAGCTTCAATCAATTGCGCAGAGCCATGATTGTAAAACGTTGAAAGACTATAGGAAGTTAGCGAGAAAGCTCGGTGATTCTAGAATGGTTAACAGGCCTGAGCTTCATTACAAAGAGTGGGTGAGTGTCTATGATTTTCTGAGCAGAGATCTACCTAACTTGCTCACGTTCGTCTCTAAGCAAAGCGCAGGTTGGATTGCTGACGTGGCCTATTGGCTTGAACGGTTGCCGGCTGTAGGTACCCGGGAGTATTCCGTATGTAAATTCATTCGTTATTACATTGAGCCTAATGGGTATGGCGCTACCGTACAGGATTTCCTCCAGCTAAAGCGTGTCGATACCGTACAATTTGAGAAATTTATCGCTTCTCAGGGAAAGCCTGCGAGTTGTAGGCGCACTTGGTACGAAATCCAAGAGTACCTAAATGATGCCTTGAAACGTCATTTCTTTGATGAAGATGAGAGTGGGAAAATCTATAGAACTGCAGATGCCGCAAATCCATTGGCAGCAATTAAGTACAATGGTGAGTTCCATAGGCCATCTGAGTCCACAAAGCCACCTCTAGCGTACCAGTTCGTCAAAGCAGCCAAAGATTGGATCGTGCAGCCGCATGCCAAAACACTCCGTGATCTTGTCAATATCCATGGTTTCGATTCAGATTACTTAGCTGTCGACGAGTCGATGATTGATTTTGATGATCCTAACTGCGTCTACCGCAAAAGCGGAGATCAGTATTATCTCTGGATTCCCATGTATTGGATTGCGGTGTACACCCTGTTGTCCGTTCCGGCCCGGGCGCGTCAAGTAATGTACAACGATTCGGGAGAAGCTGATGAATTTATCGTTGATATTAGTAATGGTGAGCCTCAATGGGTGCTAAATACCAGCCCGATGGCTGAAAAAGAGCTTCAGCAGGCCTTTGTTTCTCATGATGAAAAAGGGAATTGGGGGATGCATTTCACGTCCAACAAGACCAGCTACGATGGGGGAGGCTATGACGTACCTTGGATTCCTCAGCCGCTTGTGTACTGGTTAACGGTACTGCGTGAGTGGCAGAAGAAGTACAATCCTGTTCTTAAGCGGACACGTTGGGTAGATTGCGCCAGTCGTTGTAACTTCAGCAAAATCAAACTTAAGAAGAAACCGGATGCGTGTTTTCTATTTAGGGCGTTTGGTGAAGATAAGCCCCCAGTTTATGCGGGTGGTGTTGCCAGCCGATTGGCTGCAACGCTCTATAATATCCAGCCTGATGACCTTGTCCTGGCGTCATTCGATGACACCTATGAAAGGTCGGATCGCGTCGCTAAGTCGACTCTGACTCGGTACTCCTCGGAGTTTACGACTCACTCGATGCGAGTCAGTTTGATCACCGCCTATGTAATGAAGTTCGGCATGCCCGTAGAGATCATCATGAAGATCGTTGGCCATGCTTCGATCGTGATGACGATTTATTACGTGAAAGTCGGATCTGCGTCAGTCCGTCAGGCTATGACGGAAGGAGAGAAGCGGGCGTTGCAAGACGATGCAACCGATATGCAGATCATGGTGGAACAGAAGCGGTTGGATGAGCTCCAGCATCAGATGGTTGGCAGCACCAAGGAAGCACTTGAAGCTCTACTTGCCGGTAACAGCGGTACTCAGTTGGTAAGGGACTACGGCATGTGTCCTTATGCCGGCGCTCGTTGTGGCGATGGTGGTGAATCGACAGGCAAGCAGTGGTTGCCTGTCCAGGCCGGGCATCTGGGACTGCAAAATTGCCCACGGTGCCGGCACTTCGTTACTGGCCCTGTGTTCTTGGGTGGACTGGCTGCTTTGTGGAATGAAATTTCTCTAACTGTAAACCTCAACTGGCAAAGCTATGCCGACATTGATCAAAAGCTTTCTGACTATCGGTCGCGCCTTCAAGATCTCCGGAACGAGAAGTTCGACTGCGCTCAAGTAGGTAAGCCTTTCAATGATCGGGAGCTGAAGCGGATCAACGTCGCGATCCGCAAGCTTGAAGCAGACCAGGAAGGTGTCGTCACGAAAATGGACATGTACATCGGTGATTTGCAGGCACTGACTAAGCTGATCTCGGAATGCAAGGTCTTGCTTAATACCAATAGCCAGGCAGAGTCCCCCAAGACTGATGGTATGCAACTGCTGGTGAGCGACCGGCACGAACTTGAAATCGTGTATGAGGAGACGTCGCTTTTCCATCAGCTGAACGAGGTTTGCCAGAACGCCACGCTTTATCAATCAGCTTCAGCGGTGATGGCGACTCCTCGTAGGGCGCAGTTGCTGGATCGACTCGCCCTCAACAATGGCATTCGTCCAGTGATGCTCCAGCTCGATGAGCGTGAGCAGCTTCGTCTCGGCAACCAGGTCTCGTCATTCCTGTTCAGTAGGTTGAAAAGCAGAAAGAAGGTCGACGAGTTGATCAGCGGGCAGTTGCGTCTGGAGGACTTGCAAGGAGAGCACATCATCAGTGTGAAGGAGATCACCACCCTCATGTCCAGCGAGTCATTGCCCGGCCTCGATGGTATTCCCACTGGCTATGCTCGGCAGCCCCAATTGATTGAAGTAGAGCCCTGTCATTGACCCCTAGACAGGTCGGATCACCGACCGCTTACTGTTTTTCAAATCTGGAGGTTCAATAGAATGACGCCTGAAGAAATGCTGGCCTTGCTTTGCGCAAAATCGCCACGCCAAAAAAGCTCATTGGAGGTGGTTTATGCCATCTGCAAAGAGATTGTGGACGCCGGGGGGACGAATTTTACTTCGGAGCATATTGGCCGGGTGGGGGCTACCCGAGGAGGGCCCCGTGCACAGACGATTCGGAATAAAACTGGCGACAATTTCAAAGCTCTGATCAAGTGCTTCAAGGACGCCCCTGGTACTCGTAAGCGGGCAAAAAAATCATCGTCCTCCACTGACTGGGTTGACGGCATCAAGGATCCGAAGCTTCGAATTCTTGTTGACCGGACGCTCGCTGAACTGGCTGAAGCAAGGAGTGAGCTCAAGGAGCTGATACCTCCGGGTATTGAGTTTAGAGTCGACGATCGTCGTGGGCAGTCATCTGAGGTCGTTCCAAGCTTTAAGCTGAACGAGTTCGAGCGCGACGCCCTAACATTCTTATTGTCGGAGAGCTTCCTGCTGCAGTGGAGGTTTGAGCGGGGGAAGAGGGGGGATGTGCTGAACGCCAAGGGGGACACGGTGTTTCATCCAGGTACTCTCCCGGCATTGGAGAAGGCCCTGAAATACCTCTGACTGAAATGCAACGTGGCAACGACCCCTTCAGGCTAGGCGAGATAGAGACCTGGGGCAGGGGTAGGCAAACGCACGGTGTTGGGTGGAATCACCTACGGCTTTAGGTTAAAGGTTGGGGCTGCGAGTTCCAGCCAAAGGAAACTGTATGTTCACGTATGAGGTCGCTCAACCCACTGCCACCATGCTCCTGACGGAGATCCTCGATCAAGAAACGGGATTGGATGTCGAACTGCAGAGCTTCTTGACCCGCGATCTGGGTTTGGTCATGAAAGACAGGGGGGAGTTGGCGAGTCGTTATGCTCGTGATCCCGGCAATCCTTGGCTTGTGTGCGCGTTGTGCATGGCCCCGGTGATACTCGTGCGCACCATGGAACGGCGCTTCCATTTCCGTCATCACCCACGTGCGGAGGCAGAGCAAAAATGCTCAATTTCAACGCGTGGGCAATTGAGTGCCGAGCAGATCAACTGCATCAAGTACAACGCTGCGAAGGAGAGCGCAGCACACCTGAGGCTCAAAGGCATTATTCGAGACAGCCTTATAGTCGATGAGCAGTGCTCCGAGCCGTTGGTGGAGAAGGTGTGGAAGGGCGTGCGCCTCGCCGATCGCGCGCAATGGCGAAAGCCCGATGTCCAAGCTGAGCTCAATGGCCAACGCCTGGCATTTGAGGTGCAGCTTTCGACCACGTACCTGACAGAAATCGCGGGTCGACGTGAGTTCTACCGAGCGAACAACGGGGCTATGGTCTGGATATTCCATAGCTTCGACCCGAGTTCGACCCGCACCTCTGAAGAGGACATTTTCTTCCTGAATAACAACAACGTCTTCATCGTAAATGAAGCGACGCTTGCTCGATCTCGGGTGGCGAGGCGCATGGCCCTAGACTGCTGGTACGCCATACCCCATCTCAGGGGCAAGACGATCATTGACGAATGGGTAATGGAGGAGGTGTTTCTTGATCAACTGATCGTGAACGCCCAAGAGCAAAAGGTTTTTTTCAAGGACTACGACACGCTAAGGGCCGAGCTATTGAGTAGCGTGAGCAGCGACCGAGCCCGGCAGGCCTTTCTCGATTTCTGGATGCAGCATGCAGCAACGGACAGCAAAGAGTCGGATGAGGCGTGGCGAACTTTGCGGGAACAAATGAAAACGGCAAGTCCTGACCTTCCGCTGCCTTCGGACTACCGAATGGGGAAATTCCATGGGGCTGTGTCGATTATGTTGAGTGCCCGTTTTGGGCATCCAGTGGGCTACAACCTGCCTCGCCTCCTTAACGTGGCCAACACCGCCTTCGATCACTACAAGGGCTATTTACTCGCCTTCGGATGGACGCTGCGAGCGTTCGCGAACGAGCAACTGTTGGCTGACCAAGACGCCAAGCAGACCTGGCAGCGGAGGAAGAAGTTGATCCGCGAGGGCCTTGAGCGAATGGACGAAGCCTACCGGCAAGATCGGAGTTACAACCATGTGATTGCGTTTCTGATCCCTGAGATCAAGGAAAAGCTTGCCCATGGGCGGGAGTGGTGATGGCTACCCGCGTCGGCATTTGAAATTGTAGGAATTTACCACCTTGATCTTTCTTCGCTGCGGACTCAAAAACCAACCTATACGCATAGGCTCTCCTCGTAAGCGGCGCGGACTCGCGATGCACGACGAGGAGGGCTCATAAGCGCGCGGAGGATCAAATCAGGTGGAGCCCTGGTGGTAGCAGCTCTATCGAGCACTCTCTGGTAGCCTGTTTCCAGAAGGCCAGATGGGCTGGAATGAGATGCAGCTATCTCATATACATCTGCTTGGTTCGATTCAATTTGATGACGTAGCTATCAGCGTAAAGACCGTTCGATTCCAGCACGATTTCGTCCTTCCCAGCGCTGCGGATGTCATATCGCTGAGACTTGGCCAGCAACAGACCTCGTTCAATCTCGGATTCTTCAGTATTGGGTGAGGGGGCAGTGGGGATGCTTATATCGCCTAAGGATTTGGCGACGACTCGAACTCTCACATCCATCAAGCTGGTTTCCAGCTCCTCATCAGAGGCCAGCCATTCTCCATTGCCTTCGAATCTGTAGCTTGTGGTTGCTGGAGTGGAGGGTGCAAACGTCGTGCTCTTCAGCAGACCATTGATTCGGTATGTCTTGTTGCGAAAGTACTCAATAGTACCTTCGAAGCCGACAACACCATTGGGCTGTGGATATTGAAATTTCTCATGCCACAGTCCCAGCAATTTGGGATTCAGTCCATCGGATGAGCTGGGGGGACTGATATAGGCTGCCCAAGGGCCGACGATGGTTGAGAAATCTCTTAGATGCGGCAGTAGGTAAACGATCGATGCGATGATGCCTGCCGACCAACCGAGTCGAAGCCTGCTCCAGTTCATGCTGTGCTATCCATGTTGTAAAACTATCCTCTTGCTCTTGCTTACCAAGACCCTATGT
This sequence comes from Pseudomonas sp. BIGb0558, assembly GCF_024807515.1. Taxonomy (NCBI): domain Bacteria; kingdom Pseudomonadati; phylum Pseudomonadota; class Gammaproteobacteria; order Pseudomonadales; family Pseudomonadaceae; genus Pseudomonas; species Pseudomonas sp. BIGb0558. Next base: position 50,310 of record NZ_JANUEW010000020.1, on the reverse strand, counting down.
ATCGGATTTTCGATGCCACAGGTCGTGAACGGTCTGCTTGGACAGCCCCAATTTTTCGGCAATCTGCTTTTGAGTCAAACCTTCGGCCTTATGCTGATGTACCTGTCTCAACCTGTTCTCGTCAACTGGCTTGCCGGGCTTACGCACCACCAATGCGTCATCTTGCAGTTGCGCTTTGAGCTCCTCCATCAAGCCAGTTTGCAGGTGCTCCGAAAGCTCAGCGGTGAGCCGGCCCAAGACGGACTCTATCGGTTCGTTTTGACGGATGGCCAGCGTGAGCGCAAGCAAGGTCAGGGGGCTCGTATCGAGAGCCTTGCTCAGGAGGTCAAGCTTATCGAGGGTAATACCGGATTCGCCTTTTTCGAGTTGTGCGAGGTACGTCCGAGTACCTGCTTCGGACAACCCTTCCTGCGAAAGCCCTTTGCGACTGCGAAGAACTCGCAGAACGGCTGCGAACGCACGTTTCAGGGGCATGGGCGATCCTCAAAAGGGGAGGATGAGGCCACGTTGCATAGTCCGGTTCTACTGTATATAGTTGTCATCGCCGGACTTATAGGTCTCGGCTGATTCATAGTGGCATTGAGCGTTTCAGACGCTGGCTTGTATTGCGTACGGGCCTGTGAGGACTGAAGCATAGAGACGGTGGTGCATATGCCCCGCCTGAATCAATTTACACCTAAACCGAACAATCGCTCGATGTATGTGGCCGGTTGAGAGGTAAGAAATGGGAGCTTGGGCTAGAGAGATGCTTTTCAATTCAGCGTTTAATCGAGGGCCATTGAGATTGCAGAGGTGGGACTCAGAGGTTCGAATGCCTGCTGTGCGTGATCTCCAGATGGTGCGCCAGGCCCTTGTGATGATGTGCTGTGGGTGATGGTTGGCCAGGTGTGTTGGGCAGCTAGCCATCTACCAGCCCGGGTGCTAATGACGAAAAAATCCAATGCCTAGGATCATTTAAAGCTGCAGAACAGGGTGTTACATGAGTGACGGGTTACGAGACATCGTGGAGCTGTTCAGCAACGATGGAGAGCAGTTGGTGGGCTTCGAGGGTGATGCCGGCCAGGCTGATGCTGAAGCCATCAGTCATCGCTCATGGAAGCCGTACTGCATCGTAAGAGAGTGGATGCTGATTGAGATTGAGGTGACTGATGAGTACCGCGAATCTCTTGCTGCCGACGGGTTACAACCTTGTGTGCTGTATGCATCCAATGTCTTGGCCCACAGTGCGAACAAGCGGCAGGTCGGCGACTGGGTTCGGTCAACCTTCCAAAGATCGCTCACCGACGGCTACGTGTTTGAAACGCGTAACACTCTATATATTTTGACAGGCCCTGGTCAGAGAAAAAAAGCCAGCCTGGAGACCGTCATGGCAATTGTTAATCTCTACTGAAAATCGGGGAGGCTAGATGTCTGGTTCCTTTTTAACGAGGCTCATGCGCATTGCAGTCTTACGAGCAAACCTGATGGCAGGCCAGGAGATTTTGAGACACGCCATGATGGCGAGGGGTGGCTCATGCGACTTCTCGTAATGTCGGATCTCCATGTCGAGTTCCAGCCCGTCGAGCTGCCCGACCCATCTCTGTATGACGTTGCCATTCTCGCTGGTGACATCAACATCAAAGGTCGGAGCTCCAATTGGGCCTGCGAACATTTTTCGAAGGAGACCGTGCTCGTAGCTGGCAACCACGAGTTTTACAAATCGAGCTGGTACAAGACGCTCGATCAGCTCAGCAACCCCCAAGCTGCCCACGTTCACTTTTTGGAGCAGCGCACGCTTGTCCTCGATGGCGTTCGATTCGTGGGATGCACCGGGTGGTCTGATTTTGAAGGTACCGGGAATGCGCCATTGGCGATGCTGGACGCACGGGCGCTCATGAATGACTACAAAGTCATTCGGGTCGAGCCGCAATATCGAACCCTGGTACCCCAACAGACTCGCAAAGTCGCGCAAGAGTCTCGTGAGTGGCTTCATCGCGAGCTGGAACAACCCTTTCAGGGAAAAACGATCGTGGTGACTCACTTCCCGCCTTTGATGCATTTTGTTCCGGACTATGGAACGCATCCGCATTTGCGGGCCGCTTACGGCAACAACTGGGAGGAATTCCTGGATATGAAGGTCGATCTCTGGATCTTTGGACACACTCACGTGGCTGTCGATGAAACGATCAATGGAATCAGATTTCTGTCCAATCCAAGGGGTTATCCAGGGGAAGACGTCGATTTCAACAACCAGTGTGTGATCACGCTTTGAATGGCTTGAAGCGTGCGAGAAGAGGATGTTTGCAGTGTATTTTCCAGAATCGTTGCTGAAGGCCACGAGGGTCACTTTCCAGGGACAGATCAGCGGTTATTTGCTCGATGCTCGTCCGGTCGGACTGGGCTTCAAAGCGGCGATGTTTTTTGACATCCACCAGCGCGCCGAAAACGGGGATACGGTCGTCACCGAGGATTTGGCGGCGATGGAAGAGCAGCACGGCTATTCGATCGCTGTCACCACAGCGGGTGATCGATATGTCATCGTGAGCTTTCTTATGTTCATGATTGAGGAGGTCGACGGGGGGCAGCAGACAGTGGTGATGTCGATGACCCGAGAAGCTTCCGCGCGCTCGTAAGCCTTCGAAACAAGGCCATTTGGCGAAGCAATGGATGGGCAGGAGTTACCATGTCATACATAGACATCGAGGAGATCGTTGGCCCAAGCGCGGTCATGCCAGGGGTGGAAATGGATCTTGAGGAAGCGATCCGGATGACAGAGACGAGATTCCCGGATAGGAGCTTTTGCATCGTCGATGAGTGGGTTTGGCTTGATCTCGATGCGCCTGATTTGGTCGTCCAGGAGTTGGCTATGGAGGGCAAGAAGCCGGTGATGCTGCTGATGCTCAATGTGGTCTTCGATAGCTGTACCAAAACCAGCAGCGCCCTCTGGCTGCGCTCGTCACCGTTGATTGATTTCAGCGACGGCATGTTTTTTCAGACGCAGAACAAACTTTACGTGCTGCTCAGCCATGGTCGTCGAAAAACGATGCCTTTGTCGGCAGTGCTTCGCGTTTTTTGAAGCTGAGGTGGCAGTCGGCCTAGCTTATGGCCAGGATGCCTGAACCTGGAGATTGGCGGGGACGCTGATGCTTCTTGAATCACACAGCCCGCATCTTATGGTAGTCAAACCAATCTCCGCACTATTGCCTTTGCCAGAAGATTTACTTTGGCCAGGTGATGTTTACAGCCAAGGGCCCTTTTCCCATGGTTGTGCGAGGGGATAGTCTTTTTCTCAGCGCAATAAAGCGTTCCATGCCCAGTCCATCAGTTTGGAACGGGTAAAAGTCGAAAGTGGTTGTGAGGTTGAGACGGGTGCTCGTTTCCTTGATGTCAGAAATGGTCGATGCTGAAATCAAAACGCCGTCGAGGTAGGTCTTATTTTTGATCCGTCCAAATGCACCCGACTCGTCTTCGACAAACTCCCGAATCTCTTTGGAAAGCATTTGAAGGGCTGATGCCGGGGTCTGCGACGTCAGAATCTGTTCACCCGGGAGGAGGTCGTCGATGTTCAGGGCGATGAAGCCAGGGTTCTCTGATTCGCGGATTTGCTTGGCACCGTCCCGTAACCTAGAGACAAGGCTTTTGCGCTCATAGATTTTCTTGCAGGCGATTGAGTAGTTACCAAATCCGAAGTCGACAACAATGTCGGGAGGGTCGATCAACTGGGCCGGCATCCTGCGCTTGAGGGCGGTCAGAAGCGAGAGCTCCCATAATGCGTCCTTGCCTTGGGATTTGGATCGGTTCGACAGGTTCACGTCTGCCCCAGAGATTCGCTGAAGGGCTTCATCAATACCCGGCTCATCATTGAGCGTGGAGATGATCCGAGCAATCTTCTCTGCGTAAGCGGCGTTGATACCCGTTACCAAATTGGGTGATGTTTTGCTCTGCGTCCATTGCTTGTCGAGCTTACGGGCGTCTGCAAAAAGCTTGTGAAGCACACTCCCAGGAGTGAAGCGTATACCGCGTTCCTGAAGGATGATTACCGCCTCATCCACCAGGGTTACGATGTCGGCGTAGCTACAACTGGTGAAGCCGTAGCTGTCAGCTTGGACGCTAAATGCCTGGGTATTGATGGCGAATTCCTTCGATTGGTTTTCGGGCATTTGATGGGGTTCGCCCAAGAGGGCTCCTCCGGACATCAATGATGAGCGGAGCTCTATGCGGGCGAAATTTATGTCAATCGCTGCAGCCAGGCAAATACCTTGGTGACCGTGAGCTTATGCCTGAATTCCTAGAGTGCTCCCTGCACCGTGACACCCGTTCAAAGATGCGGTGACATTGCACGTCATGCTCAATGACGTCCTAATCAGCTTGGCGGCATCGTCGCCCCAGTCCTGGAAGCACGATCGTCTAGGCGATCATTATCAACCATGCCTGCAGCCCTCTATGAAGCAAACCCGATGTTTCTGAGGTGCGATGGAAATCGTGATGGCTTTTCGAAATCACCAGATGAAAATGTTGGTAGCATATACTCAAACATTGAGTTTGAGCTGTATTTATATACAGTATTTGAATAACGGTAGTGTTCCCTTCACCGATGCCTTCGGCTGAGGCTTGGCATTGATTTGCTGACGCGTATTCAGAATTGAAGCGTGTGCTCGATGTGCTAGGTGAGTCGCTGGTCAGGGAAGCATGGCCAAACATTGGAATGTCTATGGATACGACGCAACCAGAGAATGCGACGCTGCCCGGCGCCGCGCCCTTGCCGTTCGATGCGACATTGCTCTTCAAGGCGCTCCAGTATCAATTGCTGGTGGCAGTGGAGTACTGCTACGACCTGGCACCAGGTGAATGTATGTGGCTGGAAGCCATGGGGGATGTCACTGTTCCCGGGAAAACTCAGGCTGAGGTAAAGCTCTACACCGATAGCCTCACTGACAGTCATGCCAATTTCTGGAACACTATAAAAAACTGGCTCCATGAAAATTTTGAGCGCACCTCTTTCAAAACCTTGGTGTTGCTGACGACTCAGAAATTCGGAGCGCTGACACTCCTAAAGGGCTGGAACACCGCCACTCCCGCAGAGCGGTTCGCCATCATGGAGAGCATCGTTGCGCCGTCCCAAGCCGATGCCAACACGAACTCAAAAGACGAGCCTGACGCCGAAGCGAGTGCTGCAAAGGCCTCGAAGTCCAAATCGCTTCAGCAATATGTGATGGCGCCCGAGCGCCGGGACGCACTGATGGAAGTGCTGGAGCGTATGCACATCACGACTGGTGCCGACTCGTTGGAGCAACGTCTCCAGAACTACGAGACCCGGCATCTCAAGCCCATTCGGCCTTCCAAGTGCAAGCAATTCATCGAAGAGCTGCTGGGTTTCATAAGCAGTCCGCAGCTTGTGATCGGCAGGTGGGTAATAACCCACAAAGCCTTTACTGACAAATTGTCAGAACTCACCCATCGATACATGAAGCATCCGCGAACATTCCCGGCAGTGGACGTAAAGGCGCTGAAGAAAACCATCAACGCCGAAGAAATTCGCCCCATGCTGTTTGCTCAGAAGATTGTGGAGATCGGTGGTGAGACCCATCTGAAGGAAGCCGCCTTGCATCGGGTCGTTGCGCAGACCACGATCTCGGATCTTTACACTGATGGCGTGCTCTTCAAGTCGATGGTGGATCTCTACCTCGGCAATCATCTCACACAGCATCGATACGGACGTGCGCTTGCGATGCTCGGCTGTGCGGGAGTGACGTGTCCAGCCGCGCTGGGTACCCGCTCGATGATGTTCTATCTGGAGCGTAACGCTCTGGCTGTTGAGCCTTTCTGTGGCTTGGAAAACACGATGCCCGAGTTTCGCAATGGCATCTATCACATCCTCGCCAGCGAGGAGCCAGAGGATGAAGATGATGAGTTCCATTGGAGGCTTTGGAAATGACCACTCAAGTCTCTGACCACCTGTACACCCTGCACCGAACCCCCTTTGCACTGGCTCCAGTCATCCAGAGCTTCTACGAGCACTGGGAGCCGATCGAGAAGGATATTCTGCTCAGTTATCTCATTCTTCCGCTGGTCACCTACAAGCCGATGCATGGGTTTCTGAAGTGGGCTCGCAGGGATAGCAATGTCCGAACCATGGCCGCAGATCCTTCCAGGCTCGTCGGGCTCGCGATGCGAGTAGAGGAGTTCAAGCCGATTACGAACGCCGCATTGCTCATCCTCGCCGCTGAGAAAAGCCTGGAAGTCACTGCCGAGTTGTCGGTTCAATCACTTCAGAAACCGCAATCAATCAATGCTGACAAGTCGCTGGTGCGGTACAGCCAGAAGCTGGCCATGGTGCTGTCCGGTGAGAACGTCGTTTCCATTTACAGGATGTTGGGACTTAAATCGCTATGAAGTGTTATGTAGAGTACATCGGGGTGGTGGACAAAGAACACGGTGTCCATCACGTTCCCTTCAAGCCTGGTCTCAACATCGTGACGGGCAGATCGTCGAAGGGTAAGAGTGCGATCCTCGACATATTTGATTATTGCCTTGGCAGCTCCGAGGACACGATTCCTGAAGGCATCATCACGGATCGTGCAAAGTATTTTTTCACAGTCCTACGCTTTCCAGGTGTCTCAGTCGTGACGGGACGAATGGCAGCAGGCAATAGCTGCTTCCTGCGTGAGCTTTCCGGGCCAGCCGTGGACGACGCGCTTGAGCTCATCGAGGACGTCGACACCTTCTTCACTCAGAATTTCTTCCAACACAAGGATGCCTTTCTCAAGAGCCTTGGGCGCTATTTCGGCGTCACGTTGCAAAACATCGACACCGATCCTCTGCACAAAGAAATGACCGGAAAGTGGAGCGCTACGCCCTCAGTGCGCAGCTTCGCATCGTTCATGTTGCAGCATCAAAATCTGGTAGCGAATCGGCATGCGATCTTCTACCGGTTCGAAGAAAAGCGTAAACGTGATCAAGCCATAGATCAGTTCAAAATCTTCATGAACATCGTTGGGGAAGACTACTTCGATCTGGCGAAGCTGCGTACCGAGGCTCTGTATGAGCTCAAGCGCGCCATAGCGCAGATACCCAAGCAGGAAAAAATCAAGGAGGAGTATCTCGACGAATTCAAAACCTTGCTGAAGGAGTATGAGGCACTGGCTGGTCAGCCACTGACAGAGCTTACTCCTGGGCAAATCTGGGCGAAGCCCAAGCCGGCCCTTGAGCGCATCACCGGTATTTCGGTCAGGGTCGATGGTCTGTCCAACGCTTTTGAGGCGAGACGGGATGAATTACGTGACCAAAAAGCCGGGCTGATGTCCACGATCCAGAAGGCGCTCAATACCCGCTACCTGCTGAAGGTTTCGACTGAACAAGCATCAGGCTTCGCCGAATCTCTAACCGCACTGCCCATTCCTTCGGCGACTAATCTGGAACATGCAGCGTGCCCTGTTTGCGCATCCCAATCTGATGTCGCTGAGGACGAAGCCAACAAATTGTCGGCAGCCATTCACTGGTTGAATGGGGAGCTCAAGGTATCGAGTTACGCGCGAGAAGGCTTCGGTGAAGAGCGCCGCAAGATTGATAATGACCTCAAACAATATCGTAAAGAGCTGGCAGCGATTGAAGCCGCTCTGAAACCTCTTGATGATGAAGCGGATCGATTGGAGAAATCCAAGTCTGTCGATGCTGCAGCCCAGAAGGCAAAGCTCAAGCTTGAGTTGGCAATCGAGCGGCGTATCGCCAATCCTCCCTCAGAAGTAGAAGGAATGGTGGAATTTTGGCAGAACGAGGTCGAAAGATTTGATGAGCTGATGGCCCAGTATGACGTTGAGTCTAAACTCTGGGCCCTGCAGAACGACATCAACAAAACCATGAGGGCTCTGGGTAAAAACTTTGATTTCGAGGACTCGTATAAATCCGGCTCTTTGAAATTTGACGTAGAGACCTTCGACCTCTGGCATGAAAAACCTATCGAAGGTGGGCGGGTCAAAAAGGTGTTTCTGCGGTCTATGGGGAGTGGTGCCAACTGGCTGTATTCCCACCTGACCCTTTTCATGGCTCTGCATTACCAGTTCGCCGCACATCCAACATGCAAGGTGCCACCGATCCTATTTCTCGACCAACCGACGCAGGTTTACTTCCCTTCGACCGATGATGCTGACTCATTCGTTGCAGATGAGTTGCGCGGTGACCGGAAGACCACCAGAACGGTCGACGAGGACGTGAGCGCAGTTTCGAAGATGTTCAGCAACCTCGCAAGATTCTGCGATATCACCTTTAAAAACACTGGGGTAATGCCGCAGATTATCGTGTGCGACCATGCCGATAATTTGCCGCTGCAGGGCGATTATGTGTTCGAAACCTTCGTCCGCAGACGGTGGAGGAAGCAGGGGCTGATCGCAGAATAATCCGAGGTCTCTGGCCAAGGTAACCGATACCCTGGCCGAGCTTGCTCATGATGGCTGGTACTATTTTTGAACTCCGATGTGGAAGCACAAGTGTGGCGTCTCTCCTGTTCGCATTTTCCCGAGGAGGTTCCTCAGATGCTTCGAGAGGCGCTTTCGTCCTTTAGGCGCAGGCCTGGTTATGACGACCCAACACGAGTAGACCACGTCGCGTTGAGCAGCCTTGGCTTCAAGTATCTTGGTACGATGTTGGAGCAGAGCCCTAGGCACATCTGGCATGTACACCATGGCGATCATATCGAGCTTCGCTGGGAGGCTCGATTGCATCTAAAGCGTTGTCTTCAGCATCGGCTGGTGCGGGATGGGCATGCTCCTGGCGTCGTGCGAGACGATTATTTTTCAATCGATCTGGGGTACTGAAGCTGCGGGTGGCCAAGTCTCATCTCTCCCTGACGGTGTGGCGCACAAGGCGGTTTCGGGGAGAAGCTTTGGACAGCGTCAGACAAACTGTCCTTGAGGCGACAAAAGATTCAGTTTTGCGACAACTTGTTGACCCCTCCCTCTTGAAAATTTTTAAACGAGACGGAGCTCTTATATTTGAGAGCAAAAGAATTTTAACGGTGTTTGCACCACCGCTGATGCACGATCAACGCGCTATGTGATGGCGTGTCTTGCCGGCTTTTGCTTCTCGCTTTTTCGCCTGTAGGTTGCCTTGCCGCATGGCGAGGCGGGGTGTTCAGGGAGATCGGTTTTTAGGGCCGTAGGCCCTGCTTACGCTTTGAAAACAAACGACCGCGATTTCCATATTTTTTTTGAGTGAATCGCTCCGCCTGGAATTGCACCCGTCTCATCCAACGGCGGCTATGTTGGCTGAGAAGAGGGGTTGGCAACGTTAGCCCTGGTTATTGATAAATTGTTCTGCTGTGCCAGCCCCGAGCCTCATCGTGATGCGTTAGCCTCCCGCAGAGCTTCTTCCAGAGCCTCTAGTGCGTCTGCCAAGCGCTGATCCTCCCGAGGGTCGCCGCTATCAGGCCTGAACGCTTCACAGTGTCGTAGAAGGGCTTCTAGGTCGTTTTGATTGAGATCGAGTTCCACGTGCATGATTGATCGTCCTTGGGCGGGAGTAATCGTCAGGCTGCGGTTGAAGACCGCATGGTGCGGTGACGAAGTAGTTGTGGGGTTTTGATTTGAACAGTGATGTCGAGAAGCGGATGTGGGAGATGGCCTCGCAGGTCTACGGGGATGCTCTGGGCGAGATTCTGAGCCTGGCGTTGGCGGGCTACAAGCGCAGTTCTGGGCTGGACGATTTGACTCGCCTATATCCCAACACTGCTGGGCATCAGGTGCTGCCGATTTTGCGGAAGGCGTTGTTGGTGCGCTGGCCTAACGTTGACTTTGGGCAGTCGGAACTGTGCGTCGAACTGCGCTCTCGACTTCGTTCACACTTGAACCAGTATCTCTTACGCCGGCTGGTCTTTGAGCATGCAGCGCCGCCGGTGATGCGTGATGCGCTCTTCGGGGCAGACGTAGGCTGGTGAGCGGGGCAGTGAGACAACCAGGCACGACTTACCCTGGCTGCTGAGGAGTTACCATGACGCAAGACCGCATAGCCCTGGCTCTGAGTGATAAGGAGTTCGCGGCCATGATGAAAGAATTCGATCTATCAGGCGTTGAACCGTGCAGCTTCGCCCCCCAATGTATTGAACCAGTCGAGAGCGGATGCGGCAGTGGGCGGCAGGCGCGTAGACCCCGGCCAACCTCCCGAACAGTAAAAAGCTTTGGGCTGTAAACCACTTTTTTGCACTGTTAACTAGGTCGGTTTACAGTAAAAAAAATGGATTTACAGCTTTTGCATTTCATCGGCGCTCTTAAGCCTGATCAGGCGCAGCATGGTCAGCTCGCACAAAGCCATGCAGTAGGAATTCCCTATCGGTAGATCCCTGCGGCGCCCTGGCCGTATGCGTCCGGCCAAGTCATCTACCCAAGCCCGACAAGCCAGGACATGGTGTGCACTTAAATTTAGGTGGGCACCAGTTCTAGCCTTTTAAGTGGGTATTTCATGCAGCCAACACGCCGTTCGTATTCCAAATCCTTCAAAGCCCAGGTCATTGAAGAGTGTGTCCAACACGGCGCATCAATCGCCAGCGTGGCCCTCAGCCACAGCCTCAACGCAAACCTCGTCCACAAATGGATTCGGGTGCAAGCGCAGAAAAGTACGGCGCTTCAACCGGCATTCGTCCCGTTGCCTATACATACAACGGCGCACGTATCTTCGAATATCAGCGTTGAGATTCTGCACCCGCGCGGCACCGTCAAAGTGAACTGGCCAACCGATAGCGCTGCTGCCTGCGCCGCTTACGACGTAGGCCGGTCAATTTGGACGGTGTGCTGCAGATGATTCGAGTTTCACCAATGGTGAGGAAGTGGAAAAACTGGATTATTCCAAATTATGGCTCAGCCATAATTATTGCTGAGCCATAATTTTCTCTTCAAAAAGCTCCTGTTTTGAATCGGAGCAACGCGTCGTCATCAAGCAGGTGGAAATTCCTGCTGTTGCTGCGACGTCGAACAGTAGATAAGGTTGGAACATGAACGAACCTCTTATCCCTATCATCACCTCTGCGAACCGCGTTCAAAGCAACGTCTCGCCGGCGCTTGCTGAAGCGATGAAGGCTCATCCCTCCGCATCCAAAACTCTCGAACTGTTGGCGGCTGACATGTATGTGTACCCGGAGCGCATTCAACCGGTAGATACGCGTCTGGTCACCCGCATCATTTCGTTAGTCGGTCAGGCTGATGTTGACCTGAATACGCCGCTCTTGGCGGAGGACGAATAAATCAGGGCAGCGAACCCTCGACTCGCATACCCAGAGCTCCCTGGCCCTAAATTCAAATTAGTATTTGGTGTATTGTTAGGCGACTAACTACCTAGAGAACGACCATGTCCAAACTCGCAGAATTCCGTCAGCTCGAAAAACACCTGGCAGAGCAACTCCAGGCTCTCGAAGCTCTAAAGGGTGATGCTGGCCTGAAGCAAGAAATCGAATTTGAAACCAAGCTTCGTGCTCTGCTTGCCGAGTACGGCTACAGCCTGCCGAACGTGATTAACCTGCTTGATCCGAAGTCTGGCCGTCGCGCTCCAGCCACCGAGTCCAAAGCCGGCAGCCGTAAGCCACGACAGGTTAAGGTCTACAAAAATCCGCACACCGGCGAAGTCGTAGAAACCAAAGGCGGCAACCACCGGACGCTGAAGGAATGGAAAGCGAAATACGGTTCTGACACCGTGGAGTCGTGGCTGACCAAGTGAGTTTGCTTTGAGTACAAAAGGGCCCTTAAAGGGCCTTTTTCAATCGTGCAGGATTCGAGAAATTCTTCTTCGCGACTTATTCATCTTTATCAAGGAGCGATGTCCTTTCCGGCAGTCTGCTACCAGCCAACTACCGGTAAACCTTCTGCAGTAATCTCAACAACTCAGCCCTCTCGGCATTGTCCAAGCTGGCGGTAGACGCCTCGTCACTACTAGCAGCGACTTCTTGTAAACGCGCTAGAAGCTTCTCACCCGCCTTACTGAGATACAGACCGTAGGATCGCTTGTCTGCCTTGCTACGGATCCGTAACGCTAAACCAGCTTTCTCTAATTTGTTAACCATCTGAACTACTTGGGGTGGTTCGATTGCGAGCGCCTTCGCCAGTTCAGTCTGAGTGGGGCCAGGGTTCTGGGCTATGATGGACAGGGCTGAAAACTGCGCGGGGCGTAGATCGTATTCCGCCAATTGCTCTACGAAATGCTGAAATACCTTGATCTGTGCTCTGCGCAGAGCATAACCGATGAGGTTCTCGAGGCCTGTAGAATTGGCTTCGGCGTCCAGTGCGTCGCTGTCCGCATGAGCGCCGGATTTGACTGTAGAGGTTCTCATATTTGGAGGCGCCTTGGAAAAATCAGTTAATTAGTATAACTGAATGGACGGCTTTCGATGGTGACTTTGAGCGGGCAGCATAGGGGATTCGCCTTTTATCTGAGGCTAAGCCGTACGAAGGGGCACAACCAGAGACCTTCTGGTGCAGAGCATTGGGCAGGCGACGCAGCACAAGACGGCGATCAACTGTATTTAGTCATCATCTGATGATTAAATCCCTCACGGTCATCGTTCGCGGTTCATCAACGAGCTGTGCTGTACATATTTCGCGTCGCCCGATCAAAGGAAACTGTCATGAAAACAGGTCTCATTGCCTGCATATCGTTAGCCATATCCCTCAGTGCCCAAGCTACCGTGCCCACCAAGGCCTCGGAACCATTTCGCTGGGGAGCCGCTTCCGCTGCTTATCAAATTGAAGGTGCGACTCGAGTGGACAACCGAGGCCCATCTGTATGGGATGTCTACCTAGACGACCACAGCCTAGCGGGGCCAGGTGTCTCAGGGGCAACTGCGATAAATTTCTATGATCGCAGGCAATATCTGAAAGACATCGCGTTGATGAAGAGCCTCGGATTCACGAGCTATCGTTTTTCCATTTCTTGGACGCGTTTGCTGCCAGACGGTCTGGGCCCAGTGAATCCTCTTGCTGTTAACCATTACCGACAATTCATTAATGATTTGAAAGCTGCCGGTATCCAACCGATGCTGACTCTCTACCATTGGGACATGCCAGCGAGCCTAGCGCGCGATGGTGGCTGGGCTAACCGAAAGTCTGTTGCCTGGTTCCAACGCTACGCTGAAGTAGTATTTGCCAACTTTGCAGATCAGGTAGACCTGTTCGTCCTGGTTAACGAGCCTTCTGTGGAGAGGGCCACTCAGGTCATGGCCGAAGAGCGACTCAATGGTCAACCTGGTGATTTAGCTATCGTTCCGAGCGCTGCTCATTTAGGGGAGGCGTTGAAGGTCTTCAATCACATCCTCTTGGCGTCTGCTGCCGCCAAAGAAAGCTTTACTTCCCATGGCTACAAAGGTCGGTTGGGCCTCGCTTTGCCCTTGTTCCCGATTTTGACTGCAGAAAATGCCTCGTCGTCCGACGAGCAGGACGCCAAGTCTGCTGATGGCGTGTTGAATCGTTGGTTTCTTGATGCCATTTACAAAGGAACCTATCCAGCTGATGTTCTGAAGCTTGCCGATACCATGCACCTTGATATTGATGTTCAAGCCGGTGATGCAAAGAGGGTAGGTGCAGCTGAATTCGATTACTTGGGTGTCAACTACTACTCACCGCTGTTCATTAGCCATAAAACTGGTGCAGAGGGTTACGCGCCAAAAATGTGGTTGCCAGAAGGGGCCTTAGCCGCGTTCAACGGCGCAGTTCGACCTGACCAGTTCAAGGCATTGCTTGATCGTATCCGCGTCGAATACGGTAATCCTCCTGTCTTTATCACTGAAAATGGGGCGGGCTTTCCCGGAGAGGACGTGCTCGTTAACGGCGAAGTCCGAGATGAAAACAGATGCAGATATATTGTGGATCACGTCGCCGCTATGGTGGAGGCGATGAAAGCCGGTGCGGATGTACGCGGTTACCATGTCTGGTCAAGCCACGACAATCTCGAATGGTTGAGCGGCTACGGTAGCCGGTTTGGTCTGATCTACGTGGATTTCGATACGCAAAAGCGAACTCCCAAGAACAGTGCGTTGGTCTATGCACGTCTGGTCAAGGGGGATCCCGTCACATCCAAAGACTGTGACTCACCAGTCTCATCAGCTCAAAAGATTAATTGATAACGAAAGCGTTTAATCCTTCTCGGTTTGGTTGCGGATTTCGGAGGGAGTCATACCAAACCGTTCCTTCATCGCTCGACTGAAATGGGCCTGGGTGGAATAACCACAAGCGAAACCAATCTCCCCAACCGTTAAAACTCGCTTCATTGGATTGTGCAAGTCCTCGAAAGCGCGCAACGCTCTCTGTTCCCAGATATAGCGGGCCGGACTTGTACCTTCCTGGTGAAAAAGTCGGTTCAATTGGCGCAGCGAAAGGCGGATTGCCTGAGCAACCTCGGCGGGCGATAACTCAGGATTTACCAGGTGCTGGAGAATGTAGCGCTTGGCCAATAACTTGGATAGCTCACTGGTAGCACTCGTTCGTTGGTCATCAAGCTGAGTCCTTAGCAGCATGCTCAAGGTGTCATAGATAACACCCGCGAGATGATCTTGTTCACCCGAGTGCTCCTGAGTCATACATTCGCTGACGGTGCGCCCGAGAAGACTGGCCGACATTCTCGAGGCTTGGCTATCCGGGGTGATCTTAATTGGGAGCTGATCCGCAGCTATACCGGTGCATCGAGTAAAGGCGGCTTCTGGTACATCCACCAAGCTTTCATGCATCTCAGTGAGAAAGCCCAAGAGGAACGGTGTGCGAGTGTCGTATATAACCAGGTCACCCTGCGTTAGCAGCAAATGACGTCCATCCTGTACGAAGAAACCAGAACCTTGCTGGATCTGGCAGACGAAAACCGAGTTTTTGGGGCTCTGCTCGACCAGCAGCGCATCGCGCTCCACAAAATGATCATTGCCCGAGATGTCAGCTAACCCTATCTCTCCAACCCTGTGATTCGCTTGGCGAGCCATCAGTCCTTGGTGGGATAAGGAGGACGATCGCAATCCCACGAGTGCAGTGCGGTTATAAGCGTTCCAGTAGTCCACCCTTTGAAGAGGCGGAACGCTCAGAGTATCGGCATAGGTACGAATTTGAGAGGCCATTGAGCAACCGCCTTCTTGTTGTTGTGATTATCCCAATGTCCCAGCGAGTCAAGCACCGCGTCCCGGCGAGGCAAATGCCCTAGACAGTGAGTGGTTACAGTCGTCACCAGAACATAACAACAACGCACTGGAGACAACAACCATGGTAGCCAACGCAATCTCAGAGTTCTGGCGCGACATCCGCCCAATCGAGTCCCCGTTCAAGCCTGATGCCTTGCCCGAAGCCTACATACCCAATGCCGCCACTGAGGATGAGCGGTATTACGTGCCTTTTACTGAAACAGTTGCATCCCGCCCGTTATGGATTTCCCCACAGCAAAATCGTTGGTGCGACATCCTGCTCGCTCGTGAAGCCGGCTTGGTCAATCGCCACTACCACCCTCATGAAGTTTTCGCCTATACGATCTCCGGCAAGTGGGGTTATCTCGAGCATGATTGGACTGCCACGCGCGGTGACTTCGTCTATGAGACTCCCGGAGAAGGACACACATTGGTTGCCTTTGAGCATGAGGAGCCAATGCGTGTTTTCTTTATCGTTCAAGGGCCGTTGATATGGCTTGATGAAGCAGGCAACTCCATTGGGCATTTCGATGTGCATGACTACATCGCAATGTGTCGTGAGCACTACGAAAAGGTTGGGCTCGGCGCTGACCTTGTCGATACTCTTTTCCGCTAGTGCAGCGAGGAGGCCCTATGAGCTTCTTGAAGAACGTGTGGTATGTCGCGGCCCTAGAACACGAGCTGGATGCGGGCCCGCTGGCCCGCAAGATTTGCGGTGAACCCATCCTTTTGACAAGGTTGGGTGATGGCACTCCCAGTGCATCTAGCAACCGGTGCCCTCATAGATTTGCGCCCTTGGATCAAGGGAGAATCGTGGGGGACGGTGTTATCCAGTGTCCTTATCATGGCCTTCATTTTGATGTTAAGACGGGGGCTTGCGTACACAATCCTCATGGTGACGGACTGATTCCCAGGGCGGCTCGCTTGTTGACGTACCCTGTATCCATCCGACACGGCGCATTGTGGATTTGGATGGGTGAACACACCGCGGCCGACACTAATCGTATCCCTGATTTCTCGTTTGTCAGTGATGAAGGGATGCGAACATTGGCAGGGCTGATTCCAGTCAACGCAAACTATCAATTGATCGCCGACAACCTGATGGATCTCTCTCATGTCGAGTATCTGCATGCGGGTGGATTAGGTAGTGACGCAATCAAGCATGGTAAACACGAGGTTATCCAAGAGGGTGACACTGTGTTTTCCAACCGCTGGTGCCCAAATGACCTTGCTCCTCCGGTGTGGGATGCGTTATTCGACAACTACGGCAAACCCGTCGATCACTGGTTGAATATGCGATGGGATCCACCGGGTATCATGCGGCTGGATGTTGGAGTGTCGCCAGCAGGGCTTGGGCGAGAACAGGGGGTTTGGGCATACTTCAACCACTTCCTGACACCCGAAACAGAAAACTCTACGCATTACTTTTGGTCTGTTAGCCGTCCATTCAAACTGCTTGATACTGAAGTCGATCAGGCTATCGACTCCACGGTGAAGGTCGCGTTTGTCATGGAGGATGTGCCCATCATCGAGCGAGTCCAGGTAATGATGGACGGGCAGGATTTCGATGCGTTGCGTCCAGTTCTTTTGGGTGTCGATACGGGAGCTCTGAGGGCGCGCCGAGTCTTAAAGCAACTTCGCGAACGCGAGCTTGCTGCTACTGAGGTGGGGAGGGCGCCGTCATGAAAAGCGAGCGCCTGCCCTATGAAGTCACCGTGCTAAAGCGAACAGATAGTGCAGTGGGCGTAATGGTGCTTGATCTTGTTCCGATCGAAGGTGGCAAGCTGCCTTCCTTCGAGCCGGGAGCTCATATCGACGTCCTGACACCGGGTGGGGTTATCCGCCAATATTCTTTATGCAATAACCCGGAAACCCCCGGTTATCGACTGGGCATTCTCCTGAATCCAAACTCTAGGGGTGGATCGGCGAGCATGCACAGTACGATTAGGGAGGGTGATCGCTTGCAGATTGGTGCTCCGAGAAATCTGTTTCCGTTATTGAAAGACGGTGAACCGAGTCTTCTGCTTGCAGGTGGTATTGGGATCACTCCTTTACTAGCGATGGCCTGGCACCTCCATGTGCATGACCGTCCGTTCGTTTTGCATTATTTCGTCCGTTCTAGAGCGCGCGCCGCATTCGCCAAAGAAATTCTTGAGGGGCCGTTCTCGCAAAGCGTTCATATGCACGCGGATGATGACGTCCGGATAGACTTGGAGAGTCTTCTCAATTCTTACGATCGCGGGCATCTCTATCTGTGCGGGCCAGAAGGATTCATGGAGGCGGTGATCCGAGCGGCAGATCTGTGCCGGTGGGATCAGGGTCGAGTTCACAAGGAGCACTTTCAGGCGCTACCGTTTGACGGCGTAGAAAAAACTTTCACCGTCGTCGCCGCTCGTAGCGGTGCAACATTCAAGGTTAGTCCTGGAGAGAAGATTGCGGATGTGCTCGAAGCGGCGGGCGTGGATGTGCAACTGTCCTGCGAGCAAGGCGTCTGTGGCACCTGCTTGACGCGGATCATTGAAGGGATGGGTGATCACCGCGATAGTTTCCAGAACAGTGCGGAGAAAGCGCTCAACACTCATCTGGCCATATGTTGTTCAAGCTCACTGTCCGAACGGCTGGTGCTCGATATCTAGCAAGCTGCGAAACCTGCTGCACATTCGTCCTCCTACCAAGCGATGGTCGACATGTGCAGCCTTCCCATGTATTAACGCTCCAATCCCCTCCATTTCTTAACCGTGATCAGCCTCTTGTCTTTCAAGCTTGCACCCTGAGAAGCCGGCGTTGAACACCGTTTGACGACAAACTCCCTAGCGCTCATTATAAATCATCCATTGATGATTATTTGCCATGGCTGCACTGAGTCAATGGAATGCACATCCGCCATTTTCATAACAAGGAAAGGTCAGATGCTAGTAGCACGATTAGGCTCAACGCCAGGTATTGAAAATATTTCGATCCAGGCAGAAAACGACTTATCCCAACGAGATCCGGGGCCCGGTGAAATATCCGTGAGGGTACAAGCGAGCTCGCTGAATCAGCATGATTACAATGTCATTTTAGGACGCCTTCCTGCCGAACCCGGTCGTATCCTTTTGTCAGATGCCGCAGGAACCGTCGAAGCTGTAGGCGCTGGAGTAACTGAGTTTTGCGAAGGCGACCAAGTCATATCCTGTTTCTTCCCGCAATGGATTGACGGGCGGCAAGGCATTCCAGGGTTCTCCACTGTTCCGGGGGATGGTGTGGATGGATACGCTCGCGAACACATCATCCGGCCAGCGAGCTGGTTTGTCAGGGCTCCTTGCCATCTTAATGTGCTCGAGTCTTCAACCCTGCCAACCGCTGCCCTTACCGCGTGGAGGGCATTGGTGGTTGAGAATAATGTTAAACCTGGTGATTCAGTTTTGATTCTTGGTACCGGGGGCGTGTCGATTTTTGCTTTGCAGTTCAGCAAAATGCTCGGCGCGCGGGTCATCGCTACGTCCTCTAGTAATGAGAAACTGCAGCGAATCAGTTCGCTTGGAGCAGATGATCTCGTCAATTACATCGAGGTGCCTGAGTGGGGGCAGCGCGTCAGGGAGTTAACCGATGGACAGGGTGTTGACCATGTCATTGAAATAGGGGGACAAGGTACGCTCCCTCAATCCATTGAGGCCTGCCGAGTGGGAGGGCGAATAGCGTTGATCGGCGTGCTTACAGGTATTGGAGGTTATGTGCCTTTAGCAGCCATGATGGGCAAACAAATCCGCTTGCAAGGTTTGACGGTGGCTTCGCGCAGTGATTTGCAGGAGATGATTTCGGCAATGGAGGTCAATAAAATCCGGCCGATAATCGATGCGACGTATTCGCTCTCAAACTTGCGTGATGCACTGCGTCAAATGGAGAGCGGTAAGCATTTCGGGAAAATCGCGATCGATCATCGATAGGCAGGCCCGCCGGTCGCCTTTACGCTTGTCCTGAAAATGATACGAGGAAGGTTGCCAGTCGGGTCAGCCTTCCTCGAATCCTTAGTTGCTACGCGTCTTCAAGAAGTGGAGGTGCGGAGTCGCTGATGGCTGGTGCGTAAACCCACTGCGCTAATGACTGCCAAGCCCGCCGCGCAGGCAAATATTGCACTGGGTCTTCCAGGGATCAGCTCCATTCCCGCAGAGACAAATTGCCCGAAGAAAATAGCCATGGAAAGGTAGGCTAAGTTGCGCCCTAGAAGTTGGTTGTGACTTTGCTCAATTGTCATATGGTTCACCAGCGGCACGGATAGTCCAAAACCTGAGCCCAATGCAACAGCGCCGATCAGGTAGGTCGAGACGCCTTCGCCTACCGCAAAGAACATGTGGGCAATGGCGTAACAGATGAAGGAGATCGCGAGCGTTGCATGCTCGCCAACGCGCTTCACGACGCGAGGCATAATGGCCGCGGCGGCTACTGCGATCAGCGACACAAAGGAGAGGAAATAGCCTGTCTTTGCCTCATTCATCCCCATTTCATTCAGCGAGATCGGCAGCACAATTATGCCGGTAAAAAAGCTGAGCATTGATAGCACTGCTGCAACGTAGACAATCTTCAGGGCCTTTGGTATCGCGGTGTGGGTCATGGCGTTGCTAACCGGCTGAACGCTCGACTGCGTGCGGGGTACGAATAACAACAACATTCCAGCAAACACCCATGCAACGAGATACAGCGTGAATGGCCAAGCCCATCCGATCGTGGCCAGCAGTCCACCGATGAACAGGAAAATCACGCCACCGAGTTCGATGGCCATGCCTTGTCTGGCAATCATCGTCAGGCGGGCTGAGCCATCGTACAGCGCAGAGATCATTCCCGTGCCGCTGGACATCACCAATGCAGTCGCAGCTCCAAGCAAGAGTCGATCAGCGAAGACTGCCCAAGGGCCGTGCAGTACTGCGCCAACGATGCCTAGGGCGCCATAGACCACCAGTCCAATAAGCAGTGAGTTATACAAGCCGTAACGTTGCACCAGCCTGGCAGCAAGCGGCCCGAATAGCACGACTCCTAATGCCGGCAAGGTAACCAGTAACCCAACGCCATGATCAATGCCTAACTCCGCTGCGATGCGTGGCAATCCTGGGACGATGACACATCCCACCATGATGGTGAGACAAGCGACTGCGAGAAGCGTAAACGCCGCAAAGCCTGAAGGGGGGGATGGTGATGTGGGCATACTCACTCCGAGAAAACACTGTCCGTTCTATGGGATTACAATCCGTTCTGCGGAACAGATGCTCGGTTTTTTCCCCTCGGGTGTCAAGGCGTGTCCGCCTAATGGCTGATTGCGAGGGGGTGACACAGGTTGAGGATAGGGACGGATTTAAGTGATTGGAGACAGCAGGGCAGGCGATGGATTTAAGAAAATGGAGCGCTGTCCTCTCTTAAGTACTGTCACCAGGAGAGAAAGATGATTGGGTTGATAGGGTATGATTCTCGCTTTCTGGTAACGCCTAGAGATCCCAAATGAGCCAAGACAAGGAAGCTTCCAGTAAACAGGTGATCGCTCGTGCGGCGGCTATGCTATCGGCACTCGAAAAATTCCCATTTGGTGCAAGCCTCAGTCAACTTAGTGAAGCCTGCGGACTGCCGCGTACGACGGTGCATCGCATGGTGGGATCCCTCGAAGCTCAGCAGTTGGTAATCACTGATACAAACGGCGTGCGTCTTGGGCCGGCTTTGGTTCGACTGGCGGCTTCAGCGCATAAAGATGTCATTGGCATTTCTCGCCCATACATCGAGGCGTTGGGGCGTAGAACAGGAGAAACCGTCGATCTCTGTATTTATCGGGGCACCCATTCCGTCTTGGTAGATCAATACGTATCTAATCAAGAGTTGCGTGTTGTTTCTCCAATCGGCACCGCCTTCCCAATCCATTGCACCGCCCACGGCAAGGCGTTGCTGGCTGTGCTCAAGGAACAGGTTTTGGAGACGATGTTTTCCACAATTGATTCGTTCGACACGCGCACGGCGAACACCTTGAAAGACGTGAAGGCACTCCGGAAAGAATTAGTGAATATCTCACGCGCCGGTTACGCCGTGGATCGAGAGGAGCACGCTCGCGGGGTTTGCGGAATTGGTATCCACCTGCACACGGGATTTGTCGACCAATATGCGCTCGCGCTTGCGGTTCCGATGCTGCGTTTTGAAGAAAACTTCGACGAACTGAAAGCGGCTCTGTTGCAATGCAAAGCAGAGATTGAATCGGTGATAGGTGTTCCCTGACGTAGCTGATCAAGTGTTGGGCTTGCTAGATCTCCAGGGCTACGAATGATGTGATGTTGCATGCGGCACCTGGTGAATTTTGGCACTCATTGAAAAGCCCCTGGCGGGGCAGGGGCTTAGTGGGAGCGCTGAAAGGCAACTCAGAAATTGACGTTATCTTTCCCTTTCAACCCGAGGATCGCTCGAGCCTCGGCGGGCGTTGCAATCTCCAAACCTAGCTCAGTGAGAATCGCCTTTATCTTGGTAACCTGCTCGGCGTTACTTACAGCAAGCTGGCCCTTACTGATGAACAGGCTGTCTTCCAAGCCGACCCGTACGTGTCCTCCTAGCATCGCAGACTGCGTGACCATCCCCATTTGTGCTCTACCGGCGGCGAGTGTTGACCACACGTAGTCCTTACCGAACAGCTTGTCCGCGGTGCGCTTCATGAAGACCAAGTTTTCCGGATCCGATCCAATGCCTCCCAGAATGCCGAAGACCCCCTGGATGAAGAACGGCGGCTTCAGTAAGCCTTTGTCTACGAGGAACGCGAGGTTGTAGAGATGCCCAACGTCATAGCACTCGTGCTCGTAACGGGTGCCATGGTCACGCATCAACTCAAGCGTGCGCTCAATATCGCGGAATGTATTACGGAAAATGAATGCGTCGCTGGTGGCGATGTAATCTTTTTCCCAGTCGAACTTCCACTCCTTGATTTTGCCCGCGAGCGGATGAAAGCTGAAGTTGATCGACCCCATGTTGAGCGAGCACATTTCAGGACTGAATTTCAACGCGGCGGCGAGTCGGTCTTCAGGCGTCATTTCCGGACTGCCGCCTGTGGTGAGGTTTATCACCGCGTCAGTCGCTTCCTTGATGCGTGGTAAGAATTTTCCAAATACTTGCGGATCACCTGTCGGCCGTCCGTTTTCCGGATCGCGTGCATGCAAATGAAGGATAGCGGCGCCGGCGTTAGCGGCATCGATCGCTTGCTCTGCGATTTGATCAGGAGTGTAGGGCAGGTGAGGTGACAGCGTTGGGGTGTGTATCCCGCCAGTAATCGCGCATGTCACGATGATTTTTTGATTGCTCATTTCTGACGCTCCGTCTGTGGCTTGAGCATCCGGGTCAGGTGCTTATTCAGCCGTTCAGTCACTTCGGCTTGACGCCCTGCAGGCCACTCAAGAAAGCCGCGCCCTGTCTTCGCTCCCAACTCGCCGCGATTGACCCGCTCAGTGAGGCTTGGCAAAGGTTGGCTGGACTTGTCCAGGTCGGAAAGAATCACCGAATGAATGTCCAGGGTTAAATCAAGCCCTACCATGTCCGCGTTCTCTATAGGCCCGAATACTGGCAGCCGTAAGCCGAAGCTGTTTTTGACGACAAGGTCGACGGTATTAGCGTCACAGACACCATTGCTGATGATCGCGTGGGCTTCGCGCCAGAGTGCATGTTGAAGGCGATTGCCAACGAAACCGGGCACATCTTTGTTTACGCGAACAGGCAGCTTTCCGCATGAAAGCAATAGGTCATAAACACGGTCGATCGCCCAGTCAGCTGAATCTTCCGTACGAATGACCTCGACCAAAGGAATCAACGGTGCTGGGTTCCACCAATGCGCGCCTACGATTCGGGCGCGAACCTGTGAATCAAGATGCTCGCCGATGTACCTGATCGGGATTACAGAAGTGTTACTTGCAAAGATTGCCTCTCGCGGTGCCAACCTTGCCAGCTCAGAAAAGATCTCCTTTTTTATTTCCAGTTTTTCCGGGCCAGCCTCGAACACTACATCAGCTTGCGCAACTGCCTCGCTGAGTTCAGTGCAAGGCTTAACGTTCACGGCCAGGCCATCATCAAGTCCAAGGTTTTGCAGCCCGTTGCGAACCTTAGTCGTAAGCGATTGAAGGCTGGCCTCAGACGAGTCATATACCCGTACGGTATATCCATTGGCGGCAAAAACCTGAGCGATGCCGGCCCCCATTAGGCCGGAGCCTATAACAGCGATTTGGGTAGTCATATGTTTAATCCCTAGCCGGCGGTATAGCCGCCATCGATATAGAAAATCTGACCGGTGCAGAAATCCGATGCTCCTGAGAGCAGGAACTGCGTAGCACCAACCAAATCTTCGGGTTCGCCGAGTCGACCGAGCGGGATACGGGCCAACATACCCGTACGGGCATTGATTCCCCTTTCTGTGTCTTCGAACATCCATGCCGTAAGAGGAGATCGAAACACTGTGGGAGCGATGGCGTTTACCTGGATACCTTGGCGTCCCCATTCACACGCCAAGGAGCGGGTAAGCCCATCCACGGCATGTTTCGAAGGGCAGTACGCGCTATAGCCAGCAGAGTGCCCCAGCTTTCCTCGAGTAGACGAGACGAAGACGATTTTTCCACCGCCCTCTTGCTGCATGAATTGATCGGCAGCTGCTCGAGCCATCAACCATGAGCTCTTCACGTTCGCATCCATGACTGCCTGCCATGCGTCGACAGGAAAATCAGAGGCCAGTCGAACGTCGTTAACACCGGAAGCAATTAAGACTCCATCCAAACGCCCAAAATGTTGGATGGTCTGCTCAATGATTGAGCGAGTGATCTCGTCTGATTCAGGACGAGCTGAGATAGCGAGGATATGAGCGCCTTGGCCGGAAAGCTCTTCACTGAGAGTGGAGAGCTTGTCTTTTGTGCCTGCGACCAAGACGAGCTTGGCCCCCTCCGACGCCAGAGCTTTCGCTGCGGCAGCTCCCAATGCTCCGGTCGCACCAGTGATGACGATGACCTTACCGGCCACGGAAAATCGTCCAGATGTATTGTTTGACATTCAGACCTCCTTCGCTGGAATGGGCAGCATCACAACCAGCATGCTTGCGGGAAGATTGCTTCGATTGACCACGGCACGGCGTTCACCGGCCTGGATGCAACAAGAATCAAATGGTTTGAGGACTACTTCCTCGTCATCAGTGCAGACGGTGACTTCGCCACTGCAGACGAAGTACACCTTCTCTTGGCCAGATGCGTCCCATACCGCTCCACCTTGGGGGAGCAGATGGGAAAGGCCCACTACTGTCTCACGAGCAGGGGTTGCATCAGCCCCCTGCAGCCGCAAGCAGTAGATGTCGTGATGCCCAGGAGGCTGATAGGGATGTGCGTCCTCAATGCGAGTGACGAACATAGCCCTTACTCCTCAGCGCCAGCTTCGATGCGGAATTTCTGCTCGGGATCGACCATGGCAACCAGGCGGACGATGCAGCCGTCGCCCTTCGTCCAGCGCCATGGAAAGGCGGCAAACGTAACGCGCTTGCCGGTAACCTTATCGAGATCACCACCCACGTTCTCAATGCCTGGAATACCGGCAGTAAGCAGGGCGCGGTGCGCAGGCTCCCACAGAGGGAAATCCTCGATGACCTCTCGGCCAGTTTCTTCTTTGTATTCCTCCATAACGCGCGGCAGTAATGGGCCAACACCGTGTGGGCCAATGGCCGTTGCGAGAGGGTGATCTAACGCCTGCTGATCAACGCCTACCATCTTCACGCCTTTTGCGGCCAGCCACTCCCCAGCGTCTTTGTAGAGGCCAGGCGAGTATGCGTAGTACATGCTGTTGTCACCATAGTGATGGTGCCAGCCAGTGTTGATGATCACGATGTCGCCAGGACGGATGCGAGGGCGTGCATTCTCCAAGTCCTGGGCAGTGATTACCTCCCACTTCTTCTTCGGAATCGACACAACTACGCCGGTGCCGAAGAAACGCTCCAGAGGGATCTCATCGAGGAAGGGAGTCCCCTCTACCACGTGGGCAGGAGCATCGATATGGGTACCGCTATGCATCACCGTGGTGATGCGCTGAGTGAGGACACCAGATTTGGCGTGGTAGTGAATACGTTCGATTTTGACGTCTTCGAAATACGGCCAGTTCGGAACGCCGAGACCCCAAGGATGGCTGAGTTCGAAAAATTCGACGGAGTCTGTGCTGCTTGGAGCGGCTTTAGGGTAAGAACTCATCTCGTATCACCTTTTATGTTGTTTTTGGTGTGTACCGCATTACGGTTATTAACGCCGCAATGTGGTTAAAGTTTTGATCGCAACTTTGTTTGCTGTCAATACAAGTGCAATGTCCATCTGACGGAATTACGGACTAAGACTTCTTGTTTTGCGTTCTACTTCTTGATTTAAAAGAATTTTTACGTAGAAGATTTTTTTAAGAAAATTGGCTTCGGTTTTGTTGCTGTACCGCATTGTGGGTTTTCGTCATATTTTTATAATGTAAGTTTAGATAGTAACCTAATCGTTTTATGTTTGTGTACGCCGGTACTAAGTCCTGCAGGTACATAAGAATGTAACTGAACTAGATTAATTTCTTTGTCATTAAATTCACCTAAACTATTGAAAATAATGGTAATAAATCATCATCACGACGATTATTTTCATGCTCGTTGAGTGTTGTGGCGATGACCTGTCATCGATTCGTGTTGACAACCAAAGGGGTGAGAAATAGTCTTTTATTCATGTGGATGGTGTGTACCGCAATGCGGTCAACATAAAAATAAGAGGCCTCACATGTTCAAAACTAAACGCTTTAAATCGACTGTCCTTCTCTTGGGGGCAGGCTGTCTCTTAATCTGGTTATTAGTAGCCAGTTCCTATGTTTACATCCGCGAAATAATTAGGCTCACGCTAGAGGAATACTCTAAGCCGTGGCTTTGAATTGCGTGTAATTCCACGATAAAAATAAGAAAGGTGTTGAAATGTCTAAGTATCGATGTGTCTTCATGTCGTGTGTCGCGGCGAGCTTTTTAGGAAGCTCGGTCGGTGTGTGGGCGCAAGGAGCCGAAGAAGAAGCATGGGGAGACGGCGCTTTAGCTCGATCCATGTTTGGAGATGACTTCGAACAGTCTTCGGGTGTTCGAATCAAAGGCGTGGCTCAGATTGGCTGGTCTCACAATGACGCTTCCGATGCCGGGTGGTCGCCAAATGATGGCCATACCAACTATCCGGTGGTTGGTGCAAATGATGAGGGGTTTCAGCTCAATGGAATCCAGCTGACTGCTGAGAAATCCCTAAAATCCAACATCCTTCCTCGAATCACTCCGCTCCCTGGGCCTAAGCCCGAAGAGTTCTCTTGGGGTTTCACAGCCGAATTAATTTACGGCCGCAATGGCTTGATGGCGGGAATGTATGGTTTTGATCAGCAATGGGCGATCAACCGACCTGGCAATGAGGACTCAGTAAAGGCTGCTACTAGCCATCAGAACTATCTGGCGGCGCCTCAGGCATATCTGCAGTTTTATATGCCTGTATTGGATGGGCTTGCAGTGACTGTCGGCCGATTCGGCTCTGGGGTTGGGTACGAGATTCCTCCGGCAACGCGTCCTAGTCCTAACTTCTTTTACACCCACACTTACGCGCTTGTGTCGCAGCCCGATCAAGTTGCTGGCGTACTGGTCTCCACGAATGTGTTCCGTAACAACTACGGTTTGCTCGCAGCAGAGTTGGGCGTCGTGAATGGACGTCAGAACTGGCAAGACAACAATGCTCAGAAAAGCGCTTTGGGAGCTCTCCGCTGGAGAAGTCCTGACATGCGAACCTGGGTTGATTACAGCTTCATGAGCGGGGACGAACAAAACGATTTGGATCACGACATTCAAATGCCGGTCTCAAGGATCCTATCTGACACAGGGCTGCGGCGAGATCACCATTCGTTGCTGGTTCGTCACCACTTCGATGAGCGTTGGATGTTGGCGGTGGAGGGCCTTAGTGGCAAGCAGCGAGGTAACGCCGATCATTCGATCGACTTGATCACTGGCCAGCCCTTCTCGGGTGCACATTACCGCGGCGCAAATGCCACGCTGCGATACAAAAGCAGCAAGTTGGTTGAGTACGGCGTACGAGTCGAACGATTCGAAGATCCAGACGGATTTGCACTGCTGCCTACGACAACAGTCGCGGGGTCATATAACGCCGTGACCGTTGGCGCCAACCTGAATCTCCATCCCCATTTAGTGGTGCGTCCGGAAGTTCGATATGACTGGCAGTCAGACAACGATGGTGTGCGCGCTTACGGTGCCGGCCGCGCTGAACACCAAACCACTTTCTCGATAGACGCGTTGATTTACTTCTAACCCCCTCAATCGCACTGCATTGACTACCACACAGGTTAGGTGATCGAAATGGCTCGTGAAATTAACTCGATTGACAGCTTTCGTTTCAAGCTTTTTTTAGTGATGGCGTTGGTTCTGGTGTGTCATCACGCTGCTTTTGCGTCGGACAAAATCGTGATTGGCGCATCGTTACCATTGTCCGGGCCGCTCGCAGGTTTTGGGGGTTATCAGCGTTGGGGTTATGAAGCTGCTGTTGCGGACGTCAACGAGAAAGGCGGGGTGTCGATCAAGGGTGAGAAGCGCCTGGTGCAATTGGTTGTTCGGGACGACAAAACCGATCCGGTCACCACATCCCGAAATGTTCAGACGCTTATCAATCGAGATAACGCGGTGGCATTACTAGGTTCGTGTACACCCGCGCTGGTTAATGCCGGAGGTCTAATGGCCGAACGCAGTCAAATACCAATGGTCACGGGTTGTAGTCCGCTTGCGAGCTTTCGCTCCGTTCGGCAATGGAAATATGTTTGGTCGATTTTCTTCGATGAACCAGACGTCGCTCAAGCTCCTTTTAAGATGCTGCAAGAACTCGCGATACCGACTAATCGGAAGATCGCAATTCTTCATGACAACGGGCCCGATGGCACTGCTGTTGGCGGTGAGTACTGGCCAAAAGCTGCGGCCGAAGCAGGTTACGAGATTGTGGTGAAGGAATCTTTCCCGATCGACAACACCCAATTCGGCTCAATGCTCATGAAGGCGAAAGACTCTGGAGCCGACATCGTATTGGTCAACGCAATTACGCCGCAGGCAGTTGCCATTCGCAAGCAGATGGAAACCGCAGGGTTGCGTCCAACAGTGCTCTTCATGGAAAAAGGCGCAGAGCCAGAGCAATTCGCAACAGCCCTCGGCAAATTAGCAGATGGGGTGATGGTCGGTAGCTATTGGGATCCGAGCTTTCCGTATCCAGGATCGAAAGCGCTGGGCGATCGTTTTGAACGCGAGTCAGGCTCCAGCTTCAGCCAGCATATTGCAGATTCATATGCTGCGGCACAGGTGCTGTTGGACGCCATTGAGGCCGCCGGCAGTGTTGATCGGGATGCGATCAACACCGCGATAGCCGCCACCGATAAAAGCTATGTAGTGGGGCCTGTAAAGTTCGCAGCTGATCATACTTCCAAGATTTCGACTGCGATCGTGCAGTGGCAAGCGGGTAAACCAATCGTCGTGTGGCCCCAAGAGCGAACCACCGGCGTAATTTTCGCTGTCACGCAGTAGGAGGCTGACATGCCAACCTTTGAAGTTATTGCAAACAGCATTACCTCAGGTGTTTTGCTGGGTGGAACCCTCGCACTGACCGCTCTCGGGCTCTCTATCGCGCTCGGTGTGATGAGGTTAGTAAATCTCGCTCATGGCGAACTGTTGGTCGGCGGAGCGTACTTGGGATACTTCCTCCTCACCCGGTTCGGAATTGATCCCCTATGGGCATTGCCTTTGATTGGAGGTGCCATAGGGTGTCTTTCCTACCCTTTGCAGCGAATATTAATAACGCCATTGGCGGGGAAGGGCATGGAAGCATCGATGATGACCATGTTTGCCGTCTCCATCATCCTGCAAAACCTGTATTTGCTCGTGTTCAGTGCAGACACGCGTGCTATTGACCTTCCTTACGCATCTACAGCAATACATGTTGGCGGTTTGACCATCTCGACCAGTTATTTAATAGGATTTGCTGTGTCGATTGTCGCAATCGGTGCCGTGTACTGGCTAACGTCCCGAACTCACTTTGGTCGTGAGCTGCGGGCGAGCGCCAGTGACCCCATAGCCGCTTCTATCAATGGGGTGAACGTGAAACGGGTTCACTCGCTAGCTTTCGCCCTGGGTGCTGGCTGCGCAGCAATGGGAGGAGTGTTGGTCGGTACGGCCTTCGCGTTCACTCCAACCACTGGTGCGGGATATCTCCTGACTGCTTTCACGATTGTTGTTTTAGGTGGTTTAGGGAGCATACCCGGCACGTTGATTGGCGGGGTTGTCCTTGGAGTTCTCCAGAGCTTTGGTGCTTTGGCGCTGGGAGACGGTTATCGCGACCTGGTAGGCCTGACTCTCTTCTTGGTCGTTCTGACTTTTCGTCCTGCTGGCATGTTCAATCGAGGAGCTGCGTAATGGGGCAGATCATCGCAAAAACCACGAAAGTTCCGTCGGTTGAGACGCTGAAAATCCAAAGCGGCGGTTTGATGCTGATGGCGCTTATCGTCATTGGTGCGTCTGGCCTTTCCGCTGGGAATTATGTGTTAGAAGTCGGGTTCCAGTTCTTGCTTCTGCTCATCATGGCCGAGGCCTGGAATCTAATGGCTGGCTATACGGGACTGGTATCGCTGGGTACTGCATCCTTTGTAGGAATTGGCGGCTACACACTTGTCGGTTTGATGAATCGATTTGACGCGTCGCTGTCAGTAGCGGTATTTGCCGCAGGTATTGCGGCAATGGTGTTAGCTCTTTTGGTTTCCAGAGCAGTCTTCCGGATGCGAGGGCTTTATTTCACCGTAGGCACGTTGGCTCTAGCCGAGGCGCTCAGGATGTTCATGGTGAATTCCGACTACTTTGGCGGCGCAACTGGGATTTTTCTTGCCAAGGATTCGCCATCTCTTAAAGCACTGTTTTGGATGGCATTCGGCGTCTTGGTCTTAACTACGATGCTGATGCAGATTGGTACCCAGGGACGCTTTTCAGTGCTGCTTCGTGCTGTGCGAGATGATGAAGATGCTGCTGCACAGGCAGGTGTCCGGGCGTTTCGCGTGAAACTGGGTGTCTTTGCTCTCTCTAGCTTTCTGATAGGGCTTGCGGGAGGGTTACAGGCACTAAAACTGGGTGTCATCGAACCCTATGGAATGTTTGGTCTTCAGTGGACGGTAAATGTGCTGACGGTCGTGATCATTGGTGGTCAAGGTAAGCGATTTGGCTCGCTCGTTGGCGCCGTACTGGTTGTTGCACTCAGCGAGGCGCTTGCCGACTATCCCGCAGTGCATCTTCTACTGATGGGCTTCGCTTTGATTGTGATCATCCGCTTCGCTCCCCAAGGGCTTGCCGGTTTACTTGAGCGAACTTTCAACCGTCGGGCGCAGGGAGGTGTGAAGTGATCAAACATCAATGCGAGGTGGATACTACCGTCCCAGCATCTACTTCTTTGCTTCGTACCGAAGACCTTAAGAAATCATATGGTGGCGTACATGCCATCCAAGGCATTTCCTTCGAGCTTCACAAGGGGGATGTCTGCGGTGTTATCGGCCCGAATGGAGCGGGCAAATCTACGTTCATCGGGTTGCTGGGAGGAGCATTGTCGCCGAGCGGCGGGCGGATCTACTTCGAAGGCAATGATGTAACCCGGCTACAGGCGCCTTACCGGGCTAGTCTTGGTATTGGCCGTACCTATCAGGTACCTCGGCCTTTCTTAAATATGTCGGTTATGGAGAATCTGCTAACGGCCCAATTCGCTCTTCACCCCCTTATTGGCGCTGGAGAGGCTAAAGCGTTCTGTGAGGAGATTCTCGAGCGTACCGGTTTGCTTGAACAAAAAGATTGGCTGGCAAAAGACCTTCCGCTGCTACGGCGCAAGCGATTGGAAATTGCCAGAGCGCTGGCTATCCGACCGCGACTCCTACTTCTGGATGAAGTGGGGGCAGGCCTGATCGACAGTGAAGTCAGTGAGCTAATTGAGCTAATTCTTTCTCTAAAAGACAAGGTCGATTCGATCATCATCATCGAGCACGTGCTAAGAGTGGTTCGAGAGTGTTGCAATCGGACGCTGGTTATAAACTTTGGCAAAAAGATTGCCGAGGGCCCAACCAGCGATGTGCTAGCGAGTAAGGAGGTCGTCGAAATTTACCTGGGGAATGCCGCCAATCGACATTCTCAATCAGATACTGAAAGCCCCCAGGAACAGAAAACTACGTCCCCTGTCGGCGTGCTGCCACAAGCCGTCTTGGACGATGCAGAATGTCTGAAGCCTAGTGAGCCTTTGCTGGAGCTCCTCCAGGTTCACGCTGGTTACGGTCAGGCGAAGGTACTGCAAGGGGTGAGTCTTAAAGTCTTCCCGGGCAGCACTGTAGCCATATTGGGCACCAATGGTGCGGGCAAAAGTACCCTGGCCAACGTCATCAGCGGTGTACTGAGACCAACCGCTGGACAGTTCAGAATCGATGGAAAAGATGCGGGCTTGAGTCTGCCCTATGAACGGTCTCGCTTGGGCATCGCACAATGCCAAGAAGGGCGGAAGATTTTTCCTAACCTAACAGTGGAGGAAAATCTGCTAATCAGTACCCGTGGTCTCACTAGGAATCAGCGCCTGGATCGCCTCGATGGTATCTACACTTTGTTCCCTGATCTCCATAAGCGACGTCATGATGGGGGGACTGCGATGTCCGGTGGTCAACAGCAGATGTTGGCAATTGGTCGGGCCCTCATGGCACGTCCGCGACTGATTGTATTTGACGAAATTAGTCTCGGGCTCGCACCGGTAATGATGGATAGGTTGTACATGGCCTTAATGGAGCTTAAGAAAAGCGGACTCACCTTGGTGATCGTAGAGCAGGATGTCGCTAGGGCGCTGGAATTGGCGGACGAGGTTCACGTGCTTGAGCATGGAAAAATCGCGTTGACCGGGGACGCGCGGAGCGTGAAGCACGACCCCAGATTGAAATCGCTATATATCGGAGAAGCAATAGCATGACCGAGAGCCTGAAAAATCTGGTGCATGCCTCCAGCACGATTTATGGAGATGAACCTACCCCACTTGGTAGCAAAGTTTCTCGAGAAAATGGGATTCAGGTTATCGCTCGTGCTGCTGCGGTGCTCAATGCTTTAGGGGCGGAGCTCGATGGCTTGAGCCTGGGGCAGATCGCGGCGCGAGTGAATCTTCCACGCTCCACGGTACAGCGCATAGTTTATGCGTTAGAGGGCGAGGGCTTGGTGTCTGCAACTCAACAGGGTGTGAAGCTTGGGCCTACCATTGCACGCTTAGGAAGCTTGGCCCGAATGGACGTGAAAAACGTTGCTCGTCCTCATCTCCAGGCGCTGGCCAGGGAGGTCAACGAAACCGTCGATCTATCGATGCTCGTTGAAGATCAATTTCTGTTCATTGATCAAGTTGTGTCAGATCGGAAGCTTCGGATCGTGTCATCAGTAGGGGCGATGTTCCCTCTGTATTGCACAGCCCACGGCAAGGCTTACCTCGCTCAGTTGCCTGATGAACAGGTAAAAAATCTGCTTTTCGGCAAGATGCGTCGGCATACCGCTAATACCATCACCGATATCGATCAGCTGATCCGGCAGTTGGAAGAGGTGAGGGCTACTGGCTACGGATACGATTTTGAAGAGCACTCCGAGGACGTCAGTGCAGTAGGCACCATGGTCGACGATTCGGCGGGTCTTCAGTATGCATTGAGCATCACCGTCCCGGCGTCACGTTTCTCTCGCGACTTTAAAGAGCTGACCCTCGCGTTGGATAAATGTAAGTCTGCGATTCAAGAAACCCTGAATGCTGCACGTGTCTGACTTTAAATAATTTTAAGGAGCGGCTCATGGAGCTGAACCAGGTTTCCGCGTTGCTTGAAAGTATTCCAATGAAACTCGAAACAGGATTCGAGCGCCTGGAAAGCGGAGTGCTGCATGTCGCTTGCCGGACTGACATGCACGGTTGCTCAGGTGAAATGTTTGAATGGTGGTTCCGGTCGAGACCCGATACTCAACGCTACATTTGGTGGCACCCTGTCGATCATGTTGCGAGTCATTGGATTGAGGGCACGGCTGATACCCATATTGGCTCAATCCATTTAGCTGAAGAATATTTCTCAGGCCTGCCTTCTCAGAAGCTGGCGATTCAATTTCGCCATCCTCATGAGTTTTTTGAACCGGACGGATACGAACGAGCGAAGCGTGATAAGCGGGTTTCCGCGGCGATCTGCGCTCGTATTTCGCCTGAGGAAGGGCTTTCCAAACGAGACAACGAGGGTCGCCTACTAGGGGGGCGGTTGTTACACATAGGAAGGGACACAAGCTGGGGACTTGTGCTCAGAAGCCATTTTTACCTAGGGCAAGACCTGGTGTCCCAGGGACTGGGAGCGGAAACTATTACCGAAATGGTGCCCGAAGAATTTGGTCAGGCGCTGCTTATGCATTGTTACAACGAGTTCACGTTTTTATCTCGCTTCCTCCCTTCGTTGTACGTTGGTGAGAACCGCGACAAGCTGTCTGTTGGAACGCCCTGGTAACATTGGAAATCCTAAGCAGCCTGCAGGGATGGCTGCTTAGGGTCGACAGTTCATTGCTAGCTCACCATAGCTTAAACGTGTAATCAATGTTGAGCCTTGTCTCGTCAACGTTACGAGCAAAATCGCTCTGGTAGTGGCCTTGTCGAACACGGAAGGCGACGCCTGAGAAAGTGCCTTGCTGAATAACGTAGGCAAGTTCGATGTCTCGTTCCCATTCGGAGCCTGACCAGTCATATTGTGGGAGGTGAACGTTATCACCTCGAACAACTCGGATCATGCCGGTTAATCCAGGAATCGCCATCGCAGCAAAGTCGTATTGATACTTGGCTTGCCAAACGCGCTCGTCCGGATTTATGTACTCTGAAACGAGGCTCCCACCAACGATAAGGTACGGATCGGTGCCAGCAAGATAAGGCATCGCGCTTTCGCCCGAGAGGCGCATATGACCCAAGCTGAAGGTGTGAGCCTTATGGCGATAGCTTAGGTTAATGTTGAAGTTGTAATTGTCGACGTTGCCTGCACGTTCTGCACCATCGCCCAAGCTCCGAAACAAAT
This sequence comes from Pseudomonas sp. BIGb0558, assembly GCF_024807515.1. Classification (NCBI taxonomy): domain Bacteria; kingdom Pseudomonadati; phylum Pseudomonadota; class Gammaproteobacteria; order Pseudomonadales; family Pseudomonadaceae; genus Pseudomonas; species Pseudomonas sp. BIGb0558. The sequence continues at coordinate 16,088 of NZ_JANUEW010000020.1, read as the reverse complement.
AAGCTTCTGTAATGAGCGAATCGCTGCCGATGGCCGCTTTGTGGGTAGCGCCTACAAAATGCTGCGTATAGATGTCCTGAAGCTGCGCGAAGTAGTAGCTAGTCTTCAAAGAAGGATTCCACCGGTACTCGGCCCCACCATAGTAAAACGAATCGGACTCAGCACTGCCGATAAACCGGTTATTAGGACTACTTACCCTTAGCTTGTCACCGTTGGTTGAGTCGCGATAAATCTGCCGATCAAATGAGGCTGCATTGATTGTCAGATTGTCGATCTCTTTTGACTGGAGGGTTGCGCCCTCATAGTAAGGGGCAAACAATCTAGCAGTCACAGGGAATGCGACCGGCACCAGGGTCGTGACGCTCCCTATTTGAAGTTCGGTCTTCGAGATTCGTGCCTTCCCTGCTACGCCTGCCTTGCTGTAATTGGGGCGTGGCTCTCGGTCGCTGGTGTCATAAGGGAGTAAGCCTGTGCCTGTGCGGTCAGGACTAGAGTCAAGCTTGAACCCTGCCATAGCTAAAGTATTTACCCCGAAACCAAGCGTCCCTGGGGTAAATCCCGAGCTGAAATTAAATTGGAAGCCTTGAGCCCATTCCTGAGCTTGCGATTGTCCGCTACCGTCGCGAAAGTCACGATCCATGTAGAAATTTCGAAGAGCGAGTGTGGCGCTGCTGTCCTCGACGAAGCCGCTCGCTATAGAGCAGGTCGCGTGCGAAAGCAGCAGCGCAGTTACGTACTGAGCCGCTTTCATGATTGAATTCTCTATTATTATTTTTAAATGAGTCGAAAGAGCATGGCGACTACTCAGTCGCCTATGAAGCGTTCAAGCGTTACGCAATTCTCAGCGCCATTTTCCGTTCTTCTCTACGAAGTAGAACAATGACGCTTGCAGCCGCGGCCAAAATTCCTGGAGATGCCGCCAGCATCAGTCCTGCCACTCCGGTACCTGACGCAAGCATTTGACCGGCAATCAAAGGGCCGCTCATGGAGCCAAAACGACCTATTGCTACTGCCGAGCCGACTCCTGTCGCCCGAATCGCGGAGGGATAGAACTGTGGAGCCAAGGCATACAGGATCAACTGCGCGGCGAGTACGAAAAAGCCAGCGATAAATCCGGCCATCAACATATTTACGAAGCTGGCTGATATTCCTAAGCCGAGCAGTGCCAGCAGCATGCCGCCATAGATCAAGGCAACGAGCTTGATGGCGTTCCAGCGATCGAGGAGTACGCCGGCGAGAATGGAGCCGGAAGCCATTCCCAGATTCAGTAGCGTTTGAACTGTCCCAACTTCTGATCGACTGAACCCTTGGCCCGCCAGCAATGTGGGAAGCCAGTTCAGCAACATGTAGACAACGGTCAGAGTGAAGAAACAACTGATCCACAAAAGCAGGGTCGGCATTGCCTGGCCCCTTCCAAACAAACCATCTGCAATACCAGTACGGGGTTGAGCGTTCTGTGATCTGGTCGTTGCTTGGTACGAAGAAGATTCAGGCAAGAAAAAGTAGAGCACCGGCGCGACGATTATTGGAGCCCACCCACCGACATGGAAAACCAACTGCCATTGCTCAGCCCCACCAAGCATCGCTACCAACGAAGCGGTCGCTCCTCCTAAAGGTACTCCGCAATACATCAGGCTTACTGCAGTTGCGCGCCCAGTCTCTCGAGCCGATTCGGATGACAGCGCGATCAAGTTGGGTAGGGCAGCTCCAAGCCCCAGCCCAGTCATGAACCTTGCCGACAGCAAACTTGGCAAATCCCAAGCCATGCTGGTGACGATAGAAAAGGCACCAAACAGCAGGACGGAGCCAATGAGCACTGTCTTTCGTCCGATCCTGTCAGCTAGTAGCCCACCAATAAATGCGCCAGGCAGCAGGCCCAAAATACTCGAACTGAATACCCAGCCCATCTCCGCCTTATCCAGTTGGAAGTGAGCGGCAATTCCTGGCCCTGCGATTCCCGCCGATTGAATATCCACGCCTTCGAGCAGTGCGACGATGAAACACAACGCCACGGTGATTACGCCGTGGTTACGAGCAGGCTTCATAAGTCACCCCCGAAATACCTTGATTCTGTGGTGGTGAGATCGATGCGGACGACAGGTGGTTTCGCCCGATGGTGGAGTGGCTTGCATGATTCAAAGGCCATGATTGCGCTCTCGTTGGTATTGTTATTGTGATTCGTTAGGTTTATTAACGAGTTTTCGCGATCATAGATGCAAATTTCAAGGATAGTCAACGAACGATGATTTATTCCTTTTGGAGCGGAAATCGGTAACTGTAACGAATATTATCGTATAAGCACCGTATTCAAAGGCTCCAACGGCTAGCCGCCTAAGCTTTTGTAGGGCTGCGGAATGCGCCAGGCAACGTCTACCTAAATTTGATCACGAACAAAATGATTAATTGACATAACTATATTCTGAGGATTATTGTCGTTTCACCATGAACGGCCATCGAGCCAAACCCGGGGTGAGATATGAGCAAGTACGAAAACCGTTGGAGCACCGTAAAAGTCGAACTGGAGGAGGGCATCGCTTGGGTGATCCTGAATCGCCCCGAGAAACGCAATGCGATGAGTCCTACCCTGAATCGCGAAATGCGCGATGTGCTGGAAGTCCTTGAGCAGGACGCCGAAGCTCGCGTGCTGGTATTGACTGGCGCTGGTTCAGCCTGGACTGCCGGCATGGATTTGAAGGAATACTTCCGAGAAGTCGATGCAGGCCCGGAAATTCTTCAAGAGCGTATCCGTCGTGATGCTTCTGAGTGGCAGTGGAAACTGCTGCGGATGTACACCAAGCCAACGATCGCGATGGTGAACGGGTGGTGCTTCGGTGGCGGTTTCAGTCCTCTGGTTGCTTGTGATCTGGCAATCGCGGCAGATGAAGCCACCTTCGGCCTCTCGGAGATCAACTGGGGTATTCCGCCAGGCAACCTGGTAAGCAAGGCAATGGCCGATACCGTCGGGCATCGTCAATCGCTTTACTACATCATGACTGGCAAGACTTTCGATGGGCAGAAAGCTGCCGAAATGGGTCTGGTCAACAAAAGTGTCCCGCTGGCCCAGCTTCGCGATGAAGTTGTATTGCTGGCTCAAGATCTCTTGGACAAGAACCCTGTCGTGCTGCGGGCAGCGAAAATTGGTTTCAAGCGCTGCCGTGAACTCACCTGGGAGCAGAACGAAGATTACCTGTACGCCAAGCTTGATCAGTCACGCCTGCTCGACACCGAGGGCGGCCGTGAGCAGGGCATGAAGCAATTCTTGGATGATAAATCTATCAAGCCGGGTTTGCAGGCCTACAAGCGCTGAGGTCGTCAACCACGTAGCGCTGCAGATTCGCGTCGCTACGTCACGCCCGATCGTCAATCAGCCTTTGCGTAACTAGGAGAGATCAATGTTCAACGTTCCTCTGTTGATAGGCGGTCAAGCCAGGCCCGCCTCAAATGGGAAAACCTTCGAGCGATGCAATCCTGTGAGCGGTGTTGTCGTTTCTCAGGTAGCAGCTGCCACTGTGGAAGATGCAGATGCAGCTGTCGCGGCAGCAAAGGATGCATTCCCTGCATGGGCTGCTTTACCGCCAAGTGAGCGTCGTGCGCGACTGCTGCGGGCGGCTGAGCTCATGACTGAAAGAGCTGCGGAGTTCGTCGCTACTAAGGGTGAGACCGGCGCCATGGCGAACTGGTACGCCCACAACGTGTTCTTGGCGGCGAACGTATTGCGTGAGGCTGCATCGATGGTTACCCAGATTCAGGGGGACGTGATTCCATCGGACGTACCAGGTTCTTTTGCCATGGCAATACGTCAACCTTGCGGAGTGATTCTGGGCATCGCACCGTGGAATGCGCCGGTCATTCTCGCGACTCGAGCGATCGCTATGCCGTTAGCGTGTGGCAACACGGTGGTATTAAAATCTTCAGAAATTAGTCCTGCCGTTCATCATCTTATCGGACAGGTGCTCCAGGATTCAGGTCTTGGGGATGGCGTGGTCAACGTCATCAGTAATGCCCCGGAAGATGCCTCTAAGATTGTTGAACGATTGATCGCAAATCCTGCGGTACGACGCGTTAACTTCACAGGGTCAACACATGTCGGGCGGATTATCGGAGAGCTGTCAGCGCGTCATCTGAAGCCAGCCTTGCTTGAGCTAGGCGGTAAGGCTCCTCTGGTCGTGTTAGCCGATGCTGACCTCGAAGCCGCAGTAGAAGCCGCTGCATTTGGCGCTTACTTCAATCAAGGCCAGATATGCATGTCCACCGAGAAGCTAATCGTGGACGAGAGCGTCGCCGACCGCTTTGTTGAGATGCTGACCGTTAAAGTTCAGACGCTCCATGCAGGTGATCCGGAAGATGAAAATTCTGTATTGGGATCTCTCGTGGATAGTGCTGCCGCACGACGAATTCAAGGGATGGTAGGTCAGGCAATCGAGTTGGGGGCAAACCTCATTTGTGGCGGCAAAGTGGAGGGCAGCATCATGCAGCCTGTGCTACTCGATGGCGTCACTTCGGCCATGCAGCTATATCGCGAAGAGTCGTTCGGGCCTGTCGCGGTAGTCATCCGCGGAAGCGGGGACGAGGAGTTGATTCGTCTGGCAAATGATTCAGCGTTCGGACTTTCCGCAGCCATTTTCAGTCGAGACACTTCGCGCGCCCTGGCGTTGGCTCAACAAATTGAGTCGGGTATTTGCCACATCAATGGCCCAACCGTCCACGACGAACCACAGATGCCTTTCGGCGGCGTCAAGGCCAGCGGTTACGGTAGCTTTGGAGGCAAAGCTTCCATCGACCAGTTCACCCAGTTGCGATGGGTGACCATCCAGCATGGTAATCGAGCCTACCCAATTTAACTGCGTACCCACGCTTTATTGGTTCTCTACTGCTTCGAATAAAAACAACACGAGGCGCTGACTCTTCAGTGCTTCAACACGCTGAAGGCTTGATCTCTTAGAGATCGCCTTGCGTTGCAATCTGCAGAGGTTCAATACGTGAATAGCGAAACTACGTGGAAAGAGTCGCCCGAGGTAGGGGGGCATGCACTGCCTCCCATACGCCCGGTTGTCATTGGTAGGCCTGGAGTGACGATCGAGCAGCGTGGTGGGGCTATCTACCTTCGATCGAACGAGTATTTGGAAGCCTATCCAAAACGCTTGATGGATCGTCTCGTGCACTGGGCGCAAGCTAAACCTGACCATACGTTTGTTGCACGCCGAGATTCGGATGGGGAGTGGGTGCGAATTAGCTATTCGCAAATTCTGCAGCGAGCTCAGATCATTGGTCAGTATCTGCTGTCGTTCAATTTAAGTGAAGAGCGCCCACTGGTCATCTTGTCGGGCAACGATTTGGAGCATTTGCAGTTAGCCACTGCGGCCCTTTATGTCGGCATACCTTACTGTCCGGTCTCTACGGCCTACTCAACGGTCGCGCAGGATTTCGGCAAGCTCAAACACATTATCGACACGCTAAACCCTGGCCTAATTTTCGCGGCCAATGGGGCAATGTACGAGCGCGCGATAGATTCAGTAGTGTCGATTGATACGCCTGTGGTGTTGACTTGCGGAGAGCTTCAGAAACGACGTCATATTTCGTTTGAAGATCTATGCCAGCCCATCGATACGCGCGACGCTCTTGCGGCGTTCGAGCAGGTTCAGCCCTCCACCATAGCCAAATTCCTGTTCACGTCCGGTTCCACCAAGTTGCCCAAAGCGGTGGTTACCACGCAGCAGATGTTGTGCGCGAATCAGCAGATGCTGCGCCAGACGTTCCCGGAGTTTATCGAGGAGCCACCCGTCTTGGTGGACTGGTTGCCCTGGAACCATACCTTCGGCGGCAGCCATAACGTCGGTATCGTTTTGTATAACGGCGGGACGCTGTATATCGATGATGGAAAACCGACGCCTCAGCATTTCGCGGAGACGCTGCGTAATCTCATCGAAATCTCCCCTACCGCATACCTAACAGTACCAAAGGGTTGGGAGGAGCTAGTCTGCGCGCTGGAGAAGGATGCAGTTCTCAGGGAAAGATTTTTCTCGCGTATGAAACTCTTCTTCTTCGCCGGTGCAGGCCTTTCACAATCGGTATGGGATCGTCTGGAGAAAATCTCTACTGAACATTGTGGTGAGCGCATCCAGATCATGGCCGGGCTTGGCATGACCGAGACTGCTCCCAGCTGTACTTTTACAACCGGGCCTCTGTCCGTGTCCGGCTACGTGGGTCTGCCAGCGCCAGGCTGCGAAGTGAAGATGATGCCAGTCGATGGTAAGTACGAAGCTCGCTTCCGTGGGCCAAACGTCATGCCTGGCTACTGGCGGTCTCCGGAGCAAACCGCAAGCGCTTTCGACGAAGAAGGTTTTTATTGCTCAGGGGACGCCGTGCGTTTTGCTGACCCGGCATGCCCAGAGTTGGGGTTGATGTTCGACGGCCGAATTGCAGAGGACTTCAAGTTGTCTTCAGGCGGATTTGTCAGCGTTGGCCCCCTGCGCGCGCAAGTGATTGCAACTGGTGGCCCGTACATCATGGATGTGGTCGTAGCCGCGCCGAATCGCCAGAGTATTGGACTACTGGTGTTCCCTCACATTGAAGAGATGCGAAGCCTCGTTGGCGCAGACGCTACAGCGCGCGCCCAGGATATTTTGGATAGTCCAGTAGCACGTGAGTGGTTGTTAGCTCTAATCAATCGACTGAATGAAAAAGCTACAGGCGTTGCCACTCGCATCGATTGGGCCGCCTGGCTTACAGAACCCCCAGCGCTAGATAAAGGCGAGATCACTGACAAGGGATCGGTAAATCAACGCGCTGTGCTGACGCATCGGGCGGAGAAAATCGAAAGTCTCTATGACGGTACCGATCCTAGCCGGTTACTGGCCAGTCAAGACTAAATAAAAAAGTACGGATGGGATTGTCGACGGTCGATGCTCCCATCGTGTGCTCTCACATCTGGAGCTCGAGATGTCTGAATACTCTGCACCCCTACGCGATATGAACTTCGTGATTGAAGAATGGCTCCAGGCTCCCAATGCTTGGCAACAGTCTCAGTTGTTCACTGACCTAGACATTGAGCTTGCCTCACAGGTGCTCGAAGAGGCCGCGAAATTTGCAACTGGCGAATTGGCTCCTCTCAATGCGATAGGTGATCGTGAAGGGTGCAGGTGGATCGACGGGGAGGTTCGCACACCGACTGGGTTTGCCGCGGCGTACGCACAATATGTTGAAGGTGGCTGGCCAGCGTTGGCATGTGCAGCTGAAGATGGGGGCCAAGGACTGCCTCAATTATTGAACGCAGCGCTACATGAAATGCTCTTCAGCGCTAATCACGCGTGGGCGATGTACACAGGCATTGCGCACGGTGCTTACGAATGCCTACGCGCGCACGGATCTGAGGAGCTGCGTGCGAGATATCTTGAACAAATCGTCTCCGGTGAATGCCTTCCAACCATGTGCCTGACCGAGCCCCAAGCAGGCAGCGATGTCGGATTAGTGCGTACCAGGGCTGATCGGCAAAGCGACGGTTCCTACACGCTGACTGGCAACAAGATTTTCATTTCTGGTGCAGAACACGATTTCACTCAGAACATTCTGCACTTGGTCTTGGCTCGTGTACCGGGAGCTCCGGCTGGAAACCGAGGTATTTCGCTTTTTCTGGTTCCTAAATACTACAGCGGCGCCCAGGGCGATGAGCAGAACGGTATTCGCTGCGTTGGAATCGAACACAAGATGGGGATCCATGGCAGCCCGACATGCAGTATTGCATTCGAGGGTGCTAAGGGGTGGCTGGTCGGTCAGGAAGATGCCGGACTGAACGCCATGTTCGTCATGATGAATTCAGCGCGTCTCCATGTCGGTTTGCAGGGCCTCGGGCACGCACAGATGGCATTGCAGGAAGCAACAGGCTATGCCGCAGAGCGCACTCAGATGCGCGCTCCACGTCGACCACAAGGCGTGCCTGCTGCACCTGTTGATCCTATTGAGTATCACCCGGCGATGCGACGCAAGCTTCTTGAGCTTCGAGCATATACAGAGGGCATGCGTGCTATTGGTTATTGGGCTGCTCATCTGCTTGATATGGCAGAGGACGCTTCAGGGTCTGAACGGCACCGCCTAGAGCAGCAAGCGAGTTTATTGACACCAATAATCAAAGCCTTCTTCAGCGAGCAAGGTTTCCGGCTGGCTAGCGAAGCTTTGCAGGTACATGGTGGATACGGTTATGTACAGGATTACAGCATCGAGCAGACACTAAGGGACAGCAGGGTAGTCATGCTCTACGAGGGCACCAATGAAATTCAGGCTAACGATCTGCTTCTACGAAAAGTGCTTGGCGACAAACATAATGCGTTTGGCAATCTGGTAGAGCTAATTCTGAATGAGGCTCAACAGGACGCTCACAACGTCTCTGGTTATGGCGCCGTGCTCGAGGTTCTCTGCGCTGAGTTACGAGAAGTGGTGAGTTCGCTGCACGATAGTAAAGATCCCGAGCAACCCTATCGAATAGCTACCGATTTTTTGCGCTTGATGGGCCTAGTCCTGCTTGGCTACGCGTGGGCGCGAACGTGGCGAATCTCATTCGAGCGAGCCGAGCCCTTCTACCAAGTGAAAGTTGAAACGGCTCAGTTTTACTTTGACTACGTCCTGCCAGAAGCCGATCTAAGGATCAAAATTATCCGAAAGGCAGCCGCGCTGCCGTTCAAGCGGAGAGGTTGATATGAAAGCTGCCGACCTGATTGCTATCGATATTCATACTCATGCAGAAGTCTCCTGTCATGCGCCGGACGATGACTACAGGATTGAGTTTGAAGAGGCTAAGCGCAAGTATTTCAAATCTGGAGCCCCGCCATCCATTGCGGAAACCATCGCTTACTACAGAGAAAGAAAAATCGGTCTGGTGATGTTTACAGTCGATTGGGAATTTGAGATCGGCCGGCGCCGCATCCCCAATGAAGAGGTAGCGCTTGCGGCGCAAGACAACGCGGACATGATGATGGCGTTTGCAAGCATCGATCCTCATAAAGGGAAGATGGGTGTCCGTGAAATGCGTCGGCTGATTGACGATTTTGGTATCAAGGGGTTCAAGTTTCACCCTACCTGCCAAGGGTTCTTCCCGAACGACCGCATGGCTTATCAGCTGTACGAGGTTATTGCTGAGCATGGCCTGCCAGCAATCTTCCATAGTGGTCATTCCGGTGTAGGCTCAGGCATGCCGGGCGGCGGCGGATTACGTCTAAAGTACTCTAATCCCATTCACCTGGACGACGTTGCCGCGGATTTTCCTGATATGAAAATCATCGTCGCGCACCCATCATGGCCTTGGCAGGATGAGGCGTTGTCCGTCTGCCTTCACAAACCCAACGTTTACATAGACCTTTCAGGGTGGTCGCCAAAGTACTTTCCCCCGCAACTCGTTCAATACGCGAATACTTTGCTTAAAGAGAAAATGCTCTTCGGTTCAGATTTTCCATTGATCACGCCCGATCGCTGGATGAAGGACTTTAAGGAAGCTGGATTTAAGGAGGAGGTGCACTCTCTCATCCTCAAAGAAAACGCGATGCGGGTACTAGGGCTGAGTTCGGAGGCCGTATGAATATGGTGAATGCTCCGCCAGGTGCCGATCAAGATGTCGATGTACGTCTCGATGATCTGCTTGGCTATACGTTCCGTCGAATACAAATTCGAATGAGCCAGCATCTTACTGAGCAGTTTTCCGACTTCAGACTCAGACCGGGACAGTTTTCCGCGATGCTCATATTGGAGCAGTTTCCTGGAATCACCCAAGTGGATTTGGCTCGGAGCTTAGCCATGGAGCCTTCTCAGGTTGTCCAGCTGATTACGAAGCTCGAGAGACGAGCACTTGTAATCCGACAGCGAGGACTTCAGGACAGGCGAGCAAACTTCCTCCATTTGAGCGAAGAAGGTCAAGAGCTGGTTAAGAAGCTAAAGGTCGTCGCTTTACGAAGTGACGACGTAGTTTGTTCAGCTCTTAGTGATGACGAGAAGGCCCATTTGCACCTTCTGCTCTCCAAAATGCTTTAACCGCATTAATAAATTGGGTTTTGCTGTTATGAATAACTCATTGAGGGTGACTACCTCCAGGGAGGGAAACGACCGTGGCGCCTTTGATGGGCACCGGCACACTGCGCTCAAACTCTTTGCGCAACATGGGTTTCGCCAGATAAGCATGCGAGATTTGGCTCTGCATATCGGCTTGAAACCTGGATCGATTTACTACTACATAGAGAGTAAAGAACAGCTACTTTTCGAATTTATAGAAGAAATTTATGACTTTTTAAATGTCCCAGGTTTTCAAACATCCTATGCGCTCAGCCCTGTAGAGCGCTTGCAGAAATTCATTGAATATCATGTACAAATCTATAGCTCGATGCCTTTGCAATTCCAGTTACTCCAAAGGGAAAAGGTAAATTTAACAGACGTCTATGGTGATGCGCTGAGAGCGCACGCGGACAAGTATGAGGCGTATACCCTGACGTTGATTGATCCCCTCATAGACGGACAATTCAAGAGCTGCGCGACTAAAAAAGCTGGTGACATCGTTCGATTGTTGAATTCCGTACCTGGCTGCCTGCTAGGTTCCGGCTTCGGACTGGAAGAGATCTCGCGAATTCTGTTCGACCTCGCGACGCAGGTAATCCAGGAACGTTCGTCTTCGTGTTGAAGCCTATCCCGGTAGCTATACCTCACCATTTGCACCCTTCTAAAAGCTATGCGAGCAAGAAGCCCGTGCTTGAGCCTCAGCGCCAATATTCGGTTTAAACGAAGCATTTCTTCTTTGACAGGACAGAGCATTGCATCCATGATAAATCATCATTTGATGATTTTCTGAGGTCTAAATTGGATCGTAAAGAAATGCCCGGCCTGCTCGTAATGTCGCGTCGAACTGTGCTTGCGGGTGCGGTAGGCGCTGCTCTGATGTCTACCTTCGGTGGCGTGGCGCGCGCCACCACTCTAGGAGATGACGTGATGACCCGAGATTTTCCGACCCGTATCTATGGTGACGATGCGGCAGAAATTCCTTACCGCAAAGCTCTGCCACCTGAGGCTCCTCGAGCACGTTACACAGGATTTAAGCCCGAGCAGGTAACCTTGCCGAAAGGTTCTATTCGCCGTGCGGGTGCGAAACCCCTTCCTGTTGACATAATTCTCGAGCGAGATGTTGCGGTTAAGATGCGCGATGGGGTCACCATCTATGTTGATGTTTTCCGTCCGGCCAAGAGCGGTAAATTTCCTTCGCTGGTCGCATGGAGTCCCTACGGCAAGGAGATTGGGGGGCAATGGCTGGATGACATACATGGTCGCGCTGGTGTGCCCTTAGAGTGGGTGTCCGAGCTGCAGAAATTCGAAGGGCCGGATCCAGCATTTTGGGTCGAACAAGGCTATGTGGTGCTGAATCCTGACCCTCGAGGCGCATATAACTCAGAGGGCAATATCAGCTATTGGGGCCGTCAGTTAGCCGAAGACGGCTACGACTTCATCGAGTGGGCGGCTGAGCAGCCTTGGAGCTCTGGCAAGATTGGGATGGCTGGTAACTCATGGCTAGCAGTGTCGCAATGGTTCATAGCGGCGGAACAACCCCCACACCTAGCCGCGATCGCCCCCTGGGAAGGCTTCAGCGACCATTTCCGTGACACCGGTAACCGCGGCGGCATTCCAGCTCCGGCATTCCCCGAGGCAATCATCCAGACCTTTGCAGGCAAAGGGTACATCGAAGATCAGCCTCGCATGATTGTTAAACAGCAGGTGATGAGTCCCTATTGGGCTGACAAGAAAGCCCGGTTGGAACGCATCCAGGTTCCCGCCTATGTCGTCGCGAGCTACACCAACGCTGCGCATACCCATGGCACGTTTGATGGTTTCCGAAAAATTGCTTCGAAAGAGAAGTGGTTGCGAGTGAACAACACGAACGAATGGCTCGACTTCTACACCCCGCAGTATGAGCAGGAGTTGTTGAAATTCTTCAACCACTACCTCAAGGGGGAGAAGAACGGTTGGCAGGAAACGCCTCAGGTGAGGATTTGTGTGCTTGATCCGAGCGGCACCGACGAGGTTGATCGAGTTGAAAAACAGTGGCCACCAGCTCGAGTAAAATCGACGAAATTGTTCTTGGCGGACAAGGGCAACCTAGATACTGCAGCACCGCCTAAAGAGGCCAAGATATCTTACGAAGTCGGGCCAAACGGTAAGATCTCGCTGACCTACAAATTCGATAAGGACGTTGAACTGATCGGTTACATGAAGCTTCGCCTCTGGGTAGAAGCGAAAGGCTCGAACGATATGGAACTAGCCGTAAGCGTCGAAAAACGCGATGCTGCGGGAAATCCCTACAATCGCGAGTTGGGTGAGGGCATGGTCGGGCCGGTGGCCTCGACCGGGATGCTGCGCGTATCCCAGCGCGAATTGAATGAACAGCTCTCAACCGATTTCGAGCCTTATCTGAAGCATGAACGAGAAGAGCTGCTGAAGCCCGGGGAAATTGTGCCAGTGGAGATTGGTATTTGGCCTATGGCAATGCGCTATAAGGCAGGAGAAGAACTTTACCTGACGATTGCAGCTCACCACCCGATGAGCACCGACTTCGACATGGGTTTTGGCGCAGCTAAAATCGAAATATCCGAGCAGGATTTCACACATGACAGGAGCAATCCTGGGGCATTGAAGAGCATGGGGGGCGGTGCTAACACATCACCGAGCGCCATCCGCGACCAGAAGGTTCCAACTCCCACAAGCCGTAACAAGGGAACTCATGTGTTCCACCTCGGCGGTAGGTATGATAGCCACTTGTTAATCCCAGTGATTACCCTCTGACTCATCAGTACCGGCCTTGGCTGTAAGCCAAGGCCGGTAACCGCAGCAGGGGCATAGCAATCTCGCATACAGAGGTATTTTGCTTGAAATCTGAAAGCCCCGTCCCTCCTCAAAAGGCTCAACGTGGTCGCAGACGTAGTGGAGAGGTAAGCGGTCGAGAGGTTCTGCTTGAGTCAGCTTTACAAGCATTTTCGAAGTTCGGCTATGAAGGTGTTTCTCTGCGATCGATCGCCGCGGACGCTGGTGTCGATATGGCACTGGTTGCCAGGATCTTCGGATCGAAGGCCGATCTCTGGGACTATATTGTCGATAGTTTTGCAGTGCGACAAGTTGATCATTTGGCGCAGATACGCAATCTTGATGACGAAGCGGAGAAAAATCCCGAAAAAGCCATGCAACGATTTATTCAGCTCTTCGCTGATATTTCTTTCCACATGCCAGAGTTTCCTGCTTTTCTTCTGCTGGAGGCAAGCAACCCTGGGCCAAGACTTAAAAAATTGAATGAAGAGCTTATCGAGCCGTTTAAAGCAGCAAGCCGTCCTCTGATTTCAAAAGCGCGAGAAGCAGGAATAATCATCGCGCATAACGACGAACTATTTTTTGGTATGTTGATATCGGCGATTTCTTTGCCAATGGTTGCGCCGGCTGTATTTTGTGGAAAGCCAACACTCAGTGCTCGATTGAAAAACAGCATTGCCAAACAAGCCATGGCAATGTTTATTGTACGAACGGAAAACCTTCCTTCTTCCTAACATGAACCAATCGCCCGCTAGGCATTCAGTTCACGAGCGGACGCAATCACGTCTGCTTTCTGTGTCATAAATATCAACGAATGATTTCATCGCGCGGAGCGAAATTCTTTGGGTGAAACACCGCAAGAGCGTTTGAAGAATCTAGAGAAATAGGCGGGCTCGGAAAAGCCAAGACTGTCAGAAACTTGATTTATAGTCATTTCGGTGTATATGAGGCATCGTTTTGCTTCGAGCGAAAGCCTTTCGTTGATCATCTGTAAGGCCGATTGCCCGCCCAAGCGCCGACACAAGGAGTTTAAGTGGTTAGCGCTAATTCCCAATGCCGAGGCATATCGTGAGATTGGCCAATGCTCCCGGTACCGATGCTCAAGCATTGATACAAAACTTTGGAGATGTTCTAGGCCTCGTTCAGTCGTATGCAGGTGGCTCTCAGCTTCTTCGGAGTTTTTACGGAGAATCCAAACCATCAGCAAATTGATCAATGAATGCAATGCAAGTTGCCGGCCCCGGCGTTTTTGCCGGTATTCGGTACTGATTGCGTTGAACAGCATGTCGAGGTGCGCAGCATCCTCACCCACTTCATGGCACACGTTTTTATATATGTCAGCTCCCTCAAGCGCCGAGGACAATCCCTGCAACAACGGTTGTGCAAATGTCAGGATATGCCCCTGTATGTCTTGGGAGAACTTAAAGGAGTGAATGCTCATCGCAGGGACTACCTGGAGCGTAGGACGATCTACGTGGACGACAGCATCCTCAACCTTGAGTACTGCATTACCTCGCTGTACATATAGCAACTGCATCAAATCGACATGTCGATGAGCCTTGATTTCCCAATCATGAAGTTTGCTCCGCTCTGGTATGGATTCACAATGCATCAAATCCGGGGTGGGCCAGGAGGCTGTCTCACCGTAAAGCTTGAAAGCTGGTATCCCAACATCAGGTGTCTTTACCATCAGGATCGCCTCGGTGGATCATTCAAAAATCCAAAAAATGAAACGAATATTGCCTTCTTATCCACTCCTTTGTCACTAAAAATACAGGAGACAAAAATAATCACACTCCCAGGCCTCCGCGGTTTCAGGGAGCTTACGACGGAAAACCACGATGAAAACTCAAGTCGCAATTATCGGCTCTGGGCCATCCGGCCTTCTTCTCGGTCAGCTGCTCCAGCGTGCCGGCATTGATAACATCATTATCGAACGCAAGAACCCCGAATATATCCTGTCCCGCATACGCGCTGGGGTGTTGGAACAAGGCACCGTGGATTTACTGCACGAGGCGGGAGTGAGCGATCGCATGGAGAAGGAGGGGTTAGTCCACGATGGTTTTAAAATCGCGTTCGATGGTCGTAGTGAGCACATCAATCTCAAGTCACTGACCGGCGGGAAAACCGTAATGGTCTATGGACAAACTGAAGTCACGCGTGACCTTATCGATGCTCGTAGTCAAGCCGGTGGAATAACAATTTACGACGCGGATGAAGTAACGCCGCATGACATGAAAACCGACAGCCCCTATGTTACTTGTATAAAGAACGGAGAGGTCGTAAGAATTGATTGTGACTATATCGCTGGTTGTGATGGATTCCACGGTATATCTCGACAGTCAATTCCGGCAGAAAATTTAAAAATTTATGAGCGCGTTTATCCATTTGGCTGGCTAGGTGTACTTGCGGATACCCCGCCGGTTGATGATGAGCTCATCTATGCACGACACGAACGTGGATTCGCTCTATGCAGTATGCGCTCGCCCACCCGGACACGTTATTACGTTCAGGTGGATGCGGAAGAAAAGGTTGAGGATTGGTCGGATGAGAGATTCTGGACAGAGCTTAAAAGCCGTCTGCCAGAAGAGGTGGCAGCACGTTTGCAAACTGGCCCTTCGATTGAAAAAAGTATTGCTCCCCTGCGAAGCTTTGTCGTAGAGCCTATGCAGTATGGTCGGTTATTTCTGTTAGGCGATGCTGCACATATCGTCCCCCCAACTGGCGCGAAAGGGTTAAACCTGGCGGCTAGCGATGTTAGTACGCTCTATCGAATTCTTCTAAAAGTTTATAAGGAAGGGCGCACAGAGTTTGTCGAGCGATACTCTCAAATCTGCCTGAAGCGCGTCTGGAAGGCAGAGCGTTTTTCTTGGTGGATGACGTCGATGCTCCATAATTTTCCGGGAACGGACGATTTTAGCCAGCGGATACAGCAGACAGAGTTGGACTACTTCGTTTCATCGGAGGTCGGCAAAAAAAGTATGGCAGAGAACTACGTTGGGCTTCCTTACGAGAAAATCGATTGAGGCTTCAATGCTCAGGAGCGATCACAATTGAACTCAAGGGCTTCAAAATCGACTAAATCTGATGATTAAGACGGACGTCATGATAGGAGAGTTAGAGTATTCTCTGGCCGCTTTTTTGTGATGCGGAGTAGCGTCTGGCGAAGCGGTGTGAATCGCCCCGGGTTCTCTAGACACCTTGCAAGCTCATTGCGTGACGCTTTTCAAACTCTATCGGTGACAGCTGATTGTTGAAACCATGTCGAC
>NZ_JANUEW010000019.1:0-119158 GCF_024807515.1 Pseudomonas sp. BIGb0558 | reverse complement strand
ACCGAGCCTAGGCGAGGTGCCGAGTGGTGGGGCAAGAGCGTTTTGCTTACTTTTGCGCTGTTCAAAAGTGAGCCGCTGTAAGAGCGGAACCCTAAGCGGCCGTTACCGCAGCAACGGATATGTACATCAAACCCGATAAGCCCGCATAAACAACCCCACCACCTCCTGCACATGCTCCTCAGCCGCTTCGGCACTCAACTGCCCCCCGCACCCATACAACAAGCAAAAATTCGCCGTACCCTTCAGCAGGCAAAAAAAGTGCTCAGCGGCAGTGAGCGGCTTGGGAATACTCAGCGCGCCACTCTGGTCGATCTTGCTCAGCAGCCGCTCCATCCCCTGCAACATGCGCATCGGCCCCGCCTCGAAAAAGATCTGCGACAACTTCGGATCCTGACTCCCGGAGGTCATCATCAACCGGTGCAGGTTCACCGACTCCTCGCTATTGATCAGCACATGAAACCCACGCGCAATATTGAGCAGCACCTTCTCCACCGGCACATCTGCCGGCAGTTCGAAATACATCACCGGTAACTGCTCTTCGCACTTGGCAACCACCGCCGCCGAGAACAGCGTCTCCTTGTCGGTGAAATGACTGTACACGGTCAGCTTCGATACCCCGGCCTCCACCGCCACCGCATCCATGCTGGTGCTCGCATACCCATTACTCAAGAACAGGATCTTCGCCGCTTCGAGGATCGCCTGGCGTTTTGCCATGTCCTTGGGACGCCCGGGGCTATTGGTGTTCACAGGATTGTCGGACATTTTCACTTTATTACTGGACTGGTGAGTTTGGTATTAATAACATACTGGTCAGTATAATTATTCCTACAACTATTAGCGAAAGGTCCTTCAGCATGCGCAGCTATTTCCTGCCATTCGCGTTGCCTGCCAGCTTGCTGTTCCTGTTGGCTGCCTGTGGCCATGAAGAAGCGGCGCAGACTACCGTCCGCCCGGCCATGGTGGTTCAGCCAGAGCCTTCGGCGCAGGCTTCCGACAGCTACCCGGGTGAGGTGCGTGCCCGCTATGAACCCGACCTGGCCTTTCGCATCGGCGGCAAAGTAAGCCGACGACTGGTCGAGGAGGGCGAGCGCGTCAAGGCCAACCAGCCCCTGGCAGAACTCGATCCGCAGGATGTGCGCCTGCAACTGGAAGCCACCCGCGCCCAGGTCGCCGCCGCCGAAGCCAACCTGAGCCTGGTGCGCGCCGAGCGTGACCGCTACAAGACCCTGATGGACCGTCAGATGGTCAGCCGCTCCCAGTACGACAATTCCGAAAACCTCTACCGTTCAGGTGAAGCCCGTCTCAAGCAGATCAAGGCCGAATTCGACGTGGCCAATAACCAGGCCGGGTATGCCGTGCTGCGCGCTCCCCAGGATGGCGTGGTGGCCAAGCGTGCGGTGGAAGTGGGCCAGGTGGTATCGGCCGGCCAGACCGTATTTACCCTGGCCACCGATGGCGAGCGGGAGGTGCTGATCAGCCTGCCGGAGCAAAGCTTCGGGCGCTTCAAGATTGGCCAGCCGGTGTCCGTGGAACTGTGGAGCCAGCCGGACCAGCGCTTCAACGGCCGCATTCGCGAACTATCACCCGCCGCTGATCCCAAGTCGCGAACCTTTGCCGCCCGCGTCGCTTTCACCGGCGGCAAGGTGCCTGCAGAGCTGGGGCAGAGCGCTCGCGTATTCATACAGGCCGACGGCGTGATTCCCCTGGCGGTGCCACTGTCGGCCCTCAGTGCGGAGAACGGCGCGTCCTACGTCTGGGTGGTGCAGCCCGACAATACCCTCAAGCGCACACCGGTGCGGATCGGTGCCTTTGGCGAGAAAACCGTACCGGTGCTGGAAGGCCTGAGCCCTACCGATTGGGTGATCGCCGCCGGCGTGCATGTACTCCATGAGGGCCAGCAAGTGCGCCCGGTGGATCGGGCCAACCGAGTGGTAAGCCTGGCGGCCAAGGAGTAGTCCCCGATGGGTTTCAATCTTTCCGAATGGGCGTTGCGCAATCGCCAGATCGTATTGTTTCTGATGATCCTGCTGGCAGTGGTAGGCACCTTGTCCTACACCAAGCTGGGACAAAGCGAAGACCCGCCGTTTACTTTCAAGGCCATGGTGATCAAGACCAACTGGCCGGGGGCGACTGCCCAGGAAGTCTCGCGCCAGGTCACCGAACGTATTGAAAAGAAACTGATGGAGACCGGTGACTACGAGCGCATCGTGTCGTTCTCGCGCCCTGGCGAATCCCAGGTCACCTTCATGGCCCGGGACTCGATGCATTCCGCGCAGATCCCGGACCTCTGGTACCAGGTGCGCAAGAAGATCAGCGATATTCGCCAGACCTTGCCGCCGGATATCCAGGGCCCGTTTTTCAACGATGAGTTCGGCACCACCTTTGGCAATATCTACGCCCTGACCGGCGACGGCTTTGACTATGCCGTGCTCAAGGACTACGCCGACCGCATCCAGATTCAGCTGCAACGGGTGCCGGATGTGGGCAAGGTCGAACTGCAGGGTTTGCAGGACGAGAAGATCTGGATCGAACTGTCCAACCTCAAGCTCGCCACCCTCGGCCTGCCGCTGGCCGCGGTGCAGCAGGCGTTGCAGGAGCAGAACGCGGTATCGACCGCCGGCTTCTTTGAAACCCCGAGCGAGCGCGTGCAGTTACGGGTGTCCGGCAACTTCAAGACCGTTAAGGAAATCCGCGACTTCCCTATCCGCGTTGGTGACCGCACGTTCCGTATCGGTGACGTGGCCGAGATTCACCGCGGCTTCAACGACCCGCCGGCACCGCGCATGCGCTACATGGGCGACGATGCCATCGGCCTGGCCGTGGCCATGCGCGATGGTGGCGACATCCTGGTACTGGGCAAGGCCCTGGAAAGCGAATTCGCACGCCTGCAGAAGAACCTTCCTGCCGGCATGGAGCTGCGCAAGGTGTCGGACCAGCCGGCAGCGGTGAAAACCAGTGTCGGCGAATTCGTCCAGGTGCTGGCGGAAGCCTTGGCGATTGTATTGCTGGTGAGCTTCTTCTCCCTGGGCATACGCACCGGCATGGTGGTGGCCCTGGCAATCCCGCTGGTGTTGGCCATGACCTTCGCCACCATGTACTACCTCGGCATCGGCCTGCACAAGATTTCCCTCGGTGCATTGGTGCTCGCACTGGGCCTGCTGGTGGACGACGCGATCATCGCCGTGGAAATGATGGCGATCAAGATGGAGCAGGGCTACGACCGGCTCAAGGCCGCCAGTTTCGCCTGGACCAGTACCGCGTTCCCGATGCTCACCGGTACGCTGATCACTGCGGCGGGTTTCCTGCCGATTGCCACGGCGCAATCGAGCACCGGCGAATACACGCGTTCGATCTTCCAGGTAGTGACCATCGCGCTGCTGGCCTCCTGGGTCGCAGCGGTGGTGTTCGTGCCGTACCTGGGGGAAAAACTCCTGCCGGACCTGGCGAAGATTCATGCGGCCAAGCATGGCGCCGATGGGCCGGATCCCTACGGGACGCCGTTCTATCAGCGTGTAAGACGCCTGGTGGAATGGTGCGTGCGTCGGCGCAAGACGGTGATTGTCCTGACCTTGCTGCTGTTTATCGGCTCGGTGGCGCTGTTCCGCTTTGTGCCCCAGCAGTTCTTCCCGGCTTCCGGGCGGCTGGAGCTGATGGTCGACCTCAAGCTGGCTGAAGGTGCGTCCCTGAGCAACACGGCAGACCAGGTCAAACGCCTTGAAGCGTTGCTCAAGGAACATGCCGGTATTGAGAACTATGTGGCCTACGTCGGCACAGGCTCGCCACGTTTCTACCTGCCCCTGGACCAGCAACTGCCCGCGGCCAGCTTTGCCCAGTTTGTGGTGTTGGCCAAGACCATCGAGGAGCGCGAAAGCCTGCGCACCTGGCTGATCGAGACCCTCAACGAACAGTTCCCGGACCTGCGCTCGCGGGTCACGCGGCTTGAGAACGGCCCGCCCGTTGGCTACCCCGTGCAGTTCCGGGTGACGGGCGAGCACATCGAAGAAGTCCGGGCCCTGGCGCGGAAAGTGGCGGCCAAGGTTCGCGAAAACACCCATGTGGTCAACGTACATCTCGACTGGGAAGAGCCGAGCAAGATCGTCTACCTCAACGTCGATCAGGACCGCGCCCGCGCCCTTGGTGTGAGCACCGCCAACCTGTCGAAATTCCTCCAGAGCTCCCTCACCGGCTCCAGCGTCAGCCAGTACCGCGAGGACAACGAGTTGATCGAAATCCTGCTGCGCGGCACCGTCCACGAGCGTACCGAGCTGTCGTTGCTGCCAAGCCTGGCAGTGCCCACCGACAACGGCAAAAGCGTGGCGCTGTCGCAGATCGCGACCCTGGAATACGGCTTTGAAGAAGGCATCATCTGGCACCGCAACCGCCTGCCGACCGTGACCATCCGCGCCGATATCTATGGCAAGGAACAACCGGCAACCCTGGTGCAGCAGATCCTGCCGACACTGGAAGGCGTGCGCGCTGAATTGCCCGACGGTTACCTGCTGGAAGTTGGCGGCACGGTGGAGGATTCCGCCCGTGGACAGAACTCGGTCAAGGCCGGCGTGCCGCTGTTTATCGTGGTGGTGCTGACCTTGCTGATGCTGCAGCTGCGCAGTTTCTCACGCACGGCCATGGTCTTTCTTACGGCGCCACTGGGGTTGATCGGGGTGACGCTGTTCCTGCTGGTGTTCCGCCAACCCTTTGGGTTCGTGGCGATGCTGGGAACCATCGCGCTGTCGGGGATGATCATGCGCAACTCGGTGATCCTGGTGGACCAGATCGAACAGGACATCAAGGCCGGGCTGGCGCCCTGGCAGGCGATTATCGAGGCGACGGTGCGACGCTTCCGGCCGATCGTGCTGACAGCGCTGGCGGCGGTGCTGGCGATGATCCCGTTGTCACGCAGCGTGTTCTTCGGGCCGATGGCTGTGGCGATCATGGGCGGGTTGATTGTGGCGACGGCGTTGACGCTGTTGTTCCTGCCGGCGTTGTATGCGGCGTGGTTCAGGGTCAGGAAGGACGCTGTGTAAGTCTGCGAGCGGCAGGGATGTCCTGTAAGGAAGTTCCTTTTGTCATTCACATGTAGACGCAAAGTGCAGTGTTGGCCGGTGGAACGTTTGTACGTGGTGCTCCACTCAGAATTGTCTGATTGACAGGCATGGTTGTCGGAGCCGCAGGCAGCGGCTCCGATGAACAATAATGAGTTCATGGAGCGTCATCTGTTTATTTTGTCTGCCATTGCTGGAATTGCTGCGTTCAAAGGAGCCCTCCTGGGATCATTATTCGGCAATATGGTCACCCCGAAAGGCGCTGATAAGGGCCCCCCGCAAAAGCCGGGGCATGGACGCCGCGGCTTTGACCGGCACCGCCCATCACTGCCAACCTTGCGTCCTGTGCTGCAAGACGGGCACCGCCAGTATCTCCCTGCCGTGAGCGAGATCCATCAGCCCTACAGGCCATCCCATGGGCTTCTCCCGCTGAGTCGATGACATCCTGAAGGCCAATGAAATGCTGGCTCTGTCTCAGCCTCGCCGGGCTGGAACCTTTTTTTCACGGGAGCCACATAGAGTTACCTGATAGGCAGGTGTGTTTTTCTGTCGGAAACTTATAGAGGCGACACAAGATGCTTTTACAAGCGTTAGGCAACTTTTACATGGGCGTGGGCATGTTGTTGGGAGGTGGTTCTGCTAGCCAACCAATAAACCAGCATTGCGATAAATCCAAACGCGGCGAGCCTGCAAGCCGGCGCGTGCTTGAAGCAAGACTGGCGAATCTTGAATCCGTTCAATACAGCCATTCGCAGCCGCGAAACAGCATTACGATTAATAACAGCAACACCCTCGTCAGTCGCTGAGTGCGTAGATCGAGCGCGTGTTTGTTTATATTTTATATCGAGTCAATGCAAACGCCCCGCAGATTGCGGGGCGTTTGCATGTTTACGATCAGCCAAAGCCGCGGGTTTACAGCGCCCCGAAGACCTTCTTCGCCAGGCTGGTAGCAGCCGCTGCGGGGTTCTTGCGAATCGTCTCTTCCTGCTGGGCGATCATCTTGAACAACCCGTCCAGCGCCTGCTCGGTCACGTAGCTTTCGACGTTGGCGCTCTTGGCATCAATGGCACCAAAGCTGGCCGCCTTGCCTGCGAGGGCGTTGTACTGCTGGGCAACGCCAACCTTGTCGGTAGCCGCCTTGACGATCGGCAGGAACTTGGCCCGGATCTCGTCACGGCTGCTTTTGTTCAGGTACTGGGTGGCCGAGTCCTGGCCGCCGGTTAGGATGCCCTTGGCGTCGGTCACGCTCATGTTTTTCACGGCGTTTACCAGGATCGGCTGGGCCTGGGTCACGGCAGACTCGGCGGCCTTGTTCATGCTGGCTTCAAGCTGGTTGACCTGGTCACCCATGCCGAACATTTTCAGCTTGTCGGCGACTTTACCCAACTTGCCCGGCAGGCCGATTTTCACTTCCGGGTTGTTACTGAAACCACCGGGAACCCCCAATTGTTTGACGGCAATCTGCGCGCCTTGGGTCAGTGCGTCCTTGAGGCCGCCGGTGGCGTCGCCCTGGGACAGGCTGCCAAGGGACAAGGCCATGGCGTTGGCACCGAGCAGCAGGCCGGCACACAGGGCAGTGAGGCGAAGGGAGTTGCGGAGCATGGGCGCTTCCTTATGTTCGATATCTTAATCAGTGTGCAACCGCGTCCACGCGTACGCGCAGCGGTTGTGGATCCTGGCCGTTCAACTGCACGGAGTGCCGTTCGGTGGTGATAAACAGTAGCTTGCCATCCAGTTCGATGCGAGCGCTGACCGAGTAACTATGGCCAGGTTTGACTTGGGCCGGGTCGTAGCTCAGGTGAAACGGCAGCGGCACCTGGCCTTTCACCGGGCCTTTCTGCTCGGCCAGGGTCACGGCCGGGGCGTCCATCAAGGACACGTCTTGCAGGGTCACACTCAAGGTGGCAGCGGGCGGCAGGGCGATGCGTTGCAGGTAGAACACTTCGCCATCAAGGCTGGCTTTGGGGGCGGGGCTCATGGTCTGGCAGGCTCCCAGCAGGGCGGTCAGGCCCAGGAGAATGATTTTTTTCATGGTGCAGCTCCTTGTCAACGGCGCCAGAAACACCCTGGCGCCTTGGTCACTCTAGTGTGTTTCTTCGGGGACGACGGGCTTGTCTGCCGCCTCTTCACTGCGATGCAGGGCCACCTGGCGAATCGACAGGCGAATCTCCGCCGGCAACACGCGCTTGGCCGCGCCTTCGGCCAGCTCACCCAGCAACGGGTGATAGCTCAGCTTGCCGGCCTCGTCGCGGCGTAGCACATCTTGCTCCAGCAACGTCTGGATAAAATGTCGGAAAAGGCTCTTGTCGAAGAACTCCGGTGCATTCAAACCATGCAGGATCGAAAGGCGCTGGGCCATGACGGTACACAGGTCTTCCAGCTCCTCGGCACTGATGCTGTGCTGGCCGCTGTTGAGCAGCAGCGAGATGGCCATGTAGAAGCGTTGCAGGGTCTGGGCGATGCTTTTGGACAGCAGCGTCAGCAGTACAAAGTGCCTGGAGCTCGGGGCCGGGCGCAGGTACACCTCGTTCTCGAAACGCAGCAGGCCTTGTTCGACGAAGGCTTCCAGCCACTGGTCGACTACCGCGTCCAGCTCGTCCAGGGACCAGCGGATAAACAGCTCTGATTGCAGGTACGGGTAAAGCGCGCGGGTGTAGCGCAGGATCTGTTCGCGGCTCATGCGCGAGCTGCTCTGGAAGAAACTCGCCAGCAGCGCTGGCAAGGCAAAGATGTGCAGCACGTTGTTGCGGTAGTAGGTCATCAGGACGGCATTCTGCTCGTCCAGATAGAGGATCTTGCCCAGGGCGTCACTCTGTTCCGACAGCAGGTCCATGTCCTTGACGTGCTTGATCAGCGCCAGGCCGTCACCTTCGGGCAAGGTGGTGTGGGGCGAGTAGGGCACCTTGCGCAGCAAGGCCAGGTACAGATCGAGCTGGCGTGCCATCGCTTGCTCGTCCAAAGCCAGGCGCGTGGTGGACAGCAGCGCCAGGGCCACCAGGTTCACCGGGTTGATCGCCGCCGCTTCGTTCAGGTGTTGCGCCACCCGCTCGCCGAGGCGATTGGTGGTTTCGTTGAGCCACGCCGGCTTGTAGTTCGGCCCCAGCTCCTGGGAACGCCAGTCGGGCTGCTCGCTGTCGAGAAATTCCGCCAGCTTGATCGGTTCGCCGAAGTTCACCGCCACCTGGCCAAAGCGCTGCTTGAGGGCGCCGACCACTTTGAAAATATCGAAAATCGACTCTTTTTTCTTGCTCGCACCGCGCAGCTCGCCGAGGTAAGTACGGCCTTCCAGCACGCGCTCATAGCCGATGTACACCGGCACAAACACGATGGGCATGCGCGAGGAGCGCAGGAAACTGCGCAGGGTGATTGCCAGCATCCCGGTCTTCGGTTGCAGCATGCGCCCGGTGCGCGAACGTCCGCCTTCGACGAAATACTCCACCGGGAAACCCTTGGTGAACAGGGTGTGCAGGTATTCGTTGAACACCGAGGTGTACAGCGGGTTGCCCTTGAACGTGCGGCGCATGAAAAACGCCCCGCCACGGCGTAGCAGGCTGCCGATCACCGGCATGTTGAGGTTGATCCCGGCGGCGATGTGCGGCGGGGTCAGGCCGTTCTTGAACAGCAGGTAGGACAGCAGCAGGTAGTCGATGTGGCTGCGATGGCACGGCACATAAATCACCTCGTAACCCTGGGCGACCTTTTGCACACCTTCGATGTTGTTGACCTTGATGCCGTCGTAAATCTTGTTCCAGAACCAGCTCAGCACCACTTCGAGGAAGCGGATGGCGGTATAGGTGTAGTCCGAAGCAATTTCGTTGCCGTAGCGCAGGGCCTGGGCCTTGGCTTTCTCCGGGGTGATTTTCTCGCGTTCGGCTTCGTCGAGAATCGCCTGGCGCACCAGCGGCATGTTCACCAGGCCTTTGACCAGGTTGCGCCGGTGGGACAGGTCGGGGCCGATCACTGCGGTTTTCAGGTTTCGAAAGTGCACCCGCAGGATGCGTTGGGCCATGCGCACGGTGCGTTCGTGGCCTTTATTGTGCTCGATCAATTCACGCAGGTTGATGGGCGCGGAGAATTGCACCCGGGTCTTGCGGCCCAGGATCAGGATGCTCAGCAGCCGGCGCAGGCGGCCGGTCACGGCCCAGCTGTCGGCGAACAGCAGTTTCCACGGGCTGGACTCGCTGTCGGGCGACTGGCCCCAGAACACGCTGACTGGAATGATCTGTGCATTCTCTTCGGCGTGTTCGGTGAGCACGTCCACCAGGCGGGTCAGGGTGGGCGGTGCGCCGCGCTTGTCCTGGCGGCCGAGCCAGTCTGGCTCGGGGGTCAGGTAGAAAAAGGCCGCGGGTTCCATCAACGGGCCGACCGATACCGGCAGCACCGGGCGCGGCAGGCCGGCCTTGGTACATTCGGTATCAACCACCGCCAATTCGGTGAGGGACGGGGATTGCAGGACGTAAAACACCGGGCGGCTGCGGTCGAGGTTCAGGGTAAGGGACGACTGGTTGATCGTCTCTGAGCGAACCCAGAGGTACAACAGCCGGCGCAAGGTGCCAAATACCAGACGGCGAAAAGGAGAACGGGTCATACGGCTTCTGCTTTGAGTGGGGAATACCGAGCAGATGCTCGGGGCGCTAGTGTGCAGTATTAGCCGAAAATCGGCAAAAAAGCGGCGAAGTAATCTTGAGTTGAAGCTTTTTGAGCCTGTCTTATACTCGGCAGTTCAACTGCGACGACTCAACAATAAACGTACTTATAAAAAGCATGTGGGAGCAAAACAGATGGCAACGCGCGAAACCGGCAATGTGAAGTGGTTCAACGACGCAAAGGGCTACGGCTTTATCCAGCGGGAAGATGGCAAGGACGTGTTTGTGCACTACCGCGCCATTCGCGGTGAAGGGCATCGTTCATTGGCTGAAGGCCAGCAGGTGGAATACGCCGTGGTGACGGGCGAGAAGGGCTTGCAGGCTGAGGATGTGGTGGGCCTGTAACCCGATAGGCACAACACACCTTTAAATGTGGGAGCCCGGCCGAATGTGGGAGCCGGGCTTGCCCGCGATAGCATCGCCGCGGTTTGGCTGAATGACCGAGGTGCGCCCATCGCAGGCAAGCCAGCTCCCACATTTGATTGGGTTTGCACATCGAGGCTTTGTTAGCCTGACTTTATGCCGTTTTCCAGATGATCTGCTCTTCACCGTCTTCGCTGATACGAATCCAGGTATCCGCGCTTTCTTCACCTTCTTCCTCAACCCAGCTACCGGGCGCGCAACGCACTTCGACGTTCAGCGCGGCAAAGGCCGCACGGGCGCAGGCGATGTCGTCTTCCCACGGGGTCTGGTCGCTTTCCAGGTACAGGCTGTTCCATTTGCCTACGGCTTTGGGCAACCAGGTAACCGGCACGCTGCCGGCGGTGCACTTGTAGGTCTGGCCGCGCTGGACCCAGTCGGTGCACGAGCCCAGGGCGGCGCCCAGCCAGGCGGCGATGGCCTTGTGGTCGACGTCGGCGTCCTTGAGGTAAATCTCGATATCAGGTTGGCGCATGGATGTTCCTCATTGCGGGATTTTGAAAATCCATTCGCGGATTCGGTGCGGGCCCCAAGAGGCCCACAAAATAATGGGTTATTGAAGCACGAAATAGTCGTAGCGCATCGACACAGTGACCAGCAGCGGTTCGGCGGCCTCGATCACCTGGGCCCGGCGCTCGGCACTGGCGCGCCAGCCGTGGGGCGTCATGGCCAGCAGGTTGGCGCGATCCTGGGGGTCGGCCAGGCTGAGCTTGAATTCCAGGGTTTCGCTGTGTTGCAGGCTCATGCCGTCCGGCACCAGCGCCAGGTGCTTGTCGTCGGTGTACTCGCGCACTTCGTCGTACAAACGCTCGCGCAGCTCCATCAGGTGGCCGCTGGTAGGGCCAACCTTCATCAAGCCGCCGCCCGGGCTGAGCAGGCGCTTGGCCTCCAGCCAGTCCAGCGGGCTGAAGACGCTGGCCAGGAACTGGCAGCTGGCATCGGCCAACGGCACCCGGGCCATGCTGGCGATCAACCAGGTCACCGTGGGGTTGCGCTTGCAGGCGCGCTTGACCGCTTCCTTGGAAATATCCAGCGCATAGCCATCGGCGCGCAGCAGGGTATCGGCGATTTGCGCGGTGTAGTAACCCTCGCCACAACCGATGTCCAGCCAGCGCTGGGGTTTGCGTTCAGCGGCCAGTTCGGCCAGGCGCCTGGCCACCGGGGCGTAATGCCCGGCGTTGAGGAAGTCGCGGCGCGCTTCCACCATCGCCAGGTTATCCCCCGGGTCGCGGCTGTTCTTGTGCTGCACCGGCAGCAGGTTCAGGTAACCCTGGCGCGCGCGGTCGAAACGGTGCCCGACCGGGCAGGCCACGCCGTTGTCCACTTCATGGAGCGGTGCGCTGCAAATGGGGCAAGCAAGCATCAGGCGAGCAACTTGATCAGGGTCTGGTAGTAGATTTCGGTCAGCACGTCGAGGTCGCTGGCGAGGATGCGCTCGTTGACCTGATGGATCGTCGCGTTGACCGGGCCCAGCTCCACGACCTGGGTACCGAGGGTGGCGATGAAGCGCCCGTCGGAGGTGCCGCCGCTGGTAGAGGCCTTGGTCTCGCGGCCGGTGACGGCCTTGATGCTGGCGGAAACGGCATCGAGCAACGCGCCCGGTTCGGTAAGGAACGGCAGGCCCGACAGCGCCCATTCCACATGCCAGTCCAGGCCATGCTTGTCGAGAATCGCCGCAACCCGCTGCTGCAGGCCTTCGACGGTGGACTCGGTGGAGAAACGGAAGTTGAACACCGCCGTCAGGTCACCCGGGATCACGTTGGTGGCGCCGGTGCCGGAATTGAGGTTGGAAATCTGGAAGCTGGTGGGCGGGAAGAAGGTGTTGCCATCGTCCCAGTGCTCGGCGGCCAGTTCCGCCAGCGCCGGAGCGGCCAGGTGGATCGGGTTCTTTGCCAGGTGCGGGTAGGCCACATGGCCTTGCACGCCGCGCACGGTCAGGGTGGCACCGAGGGAGCCGCGACGGCCGTTCTTGACCACGTCGCCCACCAGAGTGGTGCTCGACGGCTCGCCAACGATGCACCAGTCCAGGCGCTCCTTGCGGGCCGCCAGGCGCTCGATCACGGCCTTGGTGCCGTGGTGCGCCGGGCCTTCTTCATCGCTGGTGATCAGGAAAGCCACCGAACCCTTGTGGTCCGGGTAGTCGGTGACGAAACGCTCGGACGCGACCAGCATCGCCGCGAGGCTGCCTTTCATGTCCGCCGCGCCACGGCCGCAGAGCATGCCGTTTTCGTCGATCAACGCGTCGAACGGATCGTTCTGCCAGGCCTTGACCGGACCGGTTGGCACCACGTCGGTGTGGCCGGCGAAGCACAATACCGGGCCTTCGTGTTTGCCGTGGGTGGCCCAGAAGTTATCCACATCCTCGATGCGCATCGGCTCAAGCGCAAAACCGGCGTCGCCCAGGCGCTGCATCATCAGCTTCTGGCAATCGGCGTCGATCGGCGTCACCGACGGGCGACGGATCAGGTCGATAGCAAGTTGGAGGGTCGGCGAAAGGTCGGCGTGGGCCGTCATGTAAAAACTCCAGTGCAGGGCGCGCAAAATGGCCGTTATCTTATAGCAAAACGGCGGCCAGAGGCCGCCGTTTAGTGCATTGCGCAGGATTTAAGCGGCGGTTGCGGGCTCTTGCGCCGGCGCCGGTTTCGGCAGCGACGACAGGAACGCCATGATCAGCGCCGCCACATACGGCAGCGACTGCACCAGCAACATCACCACCCAGAAGCGTATGTCATTGCTTGGCAGGCCCTGCACCAGGTAAATCCCCAGTGCCGCGCCCCACAACAGCAGCATGATGAACATCTCTTCCCGGGCTTCGGAAATCGCCACCCAGAAACCGTGGTTATCGGCGTTCTTCGGTGTACGAAAGAACGGAATGCTGGTGGTGAAGAAACCGTACAGCACCGCCTTGGCGATGGTGTGGGACAACGCCAACCCGGCCAATGCCGCGCAGAACGCATCCTTGAGGTTCACACCCACCGCACGACGGTAGAGGAAGATGATCTTGCCGACCTTGAACACGAACAACGCCAGGGGCGGGATCGCGAAAATCAGCAGCGGCGGGTCAACCCGCGTCGGCACGATAATCATCGCCGCCGACCACAACAGGGCGCCCACGGTGAAGAAGATGTTCATGCCGTCCGCCACCCACGGCAACCAGCCTGCGAGGAAGTGATAACGCTGGCCACGGGTCAGCTCGGTGTCCTTGCCGCGCAACAGGCTTGCGGTGTGACGCTTGATGATCTGGATTGCACCGTAGGCCCAGCGGAAACGCTGTTTCTTGAAGTCGATAAAGGTATCGGGCATCAGGCCCTTGCCGTAGCTGTCGTGGTAGTACGCCGCCGACAGGCCTTTCTCGAAGACCCGCAGGCCCAGCTCGGCATCTTCACAGATGCACCAGTCGGCCCAGCCCAGTTCTTCCAGGACCGAGCGACGGGTCATGGTCATGGTGCCGTGCTGGATGATTGCGTCACGGTCGTTGCGGGTGACCATGCCGATATGGAAGAAGCCTTTGTATTCCGCGTAGCAGAGCTTTTTGAAGGTGCTTTCGTTCTGGTCGCGATAATCCTGTGGCGACTGCACCACGGCGATTTTCGGGTCGGCGAAGTGCGGCACCATGTGCTTGAGCCAGTTCGGCGACACGCAGTAATCAGAGTCGATCACGGCGATAACTTCGGCATCCTTGGCGGTATGCGGTATCAAGTAGTTCAGCGCACCGCCCTTGAAACCGGCCAGGGGCGAGACGTGGAAGAACTTGAAGCGCGGGCCCAGGGTTTCGCAGTAGTCGCGCACGGGCTCCCACACGGCCGGGTCCTTGGTGTTGTTGTCGATGATCAGGACTTCGTAGTCCGGATAGTCGAGGGCGGCCAGGGCGTCGAGGGTCTGTTTGACCATCTCCGGCGGCTCGTTGTAGCACGGCACATGGATCGAGACTTTCGGGCGGTAGTCCGAATCCCCCTCAACCGGCAGGAATTCGCGCCGGCGTTTGTGGGTCCAGACCGCTTCCGCCAGTTCGTGGGCTTCGGTGAGCAGCACGATAAACACGCCGAGGGCGCCGAGGGCCAGGAGGATGCCCACGGTGACGCTGAACCAGGTGCTGTATTGCTGGCTGTAGTCGTAGCCGATCCACACCAGCACCGAACCGCACAGGAACGCGATAAAGGTCAGGAAGGTGCGGCCACGCTGGCGCAGGGCCGAGCCGTCGATCATCAGCAGGGTCAGGGACAGCAGCGCAAGCACCACCGAACCGATGGCCAGCACGCGCCATTGCGGGATCGCGACAACCGGGCCGTCAAAGTTGAATTTCTGCTGGCGTGCGGCGTTGTACACGCCCCAGTAGGCGCCCGCCGAGCCTTCGTCGCTGACTTTCCAAGGCTGGTCGAAGGCCTCGATCACGAAGTAGTTGTAGCCCTGGCGATTGAGCTTGTTTACCAGTGTGCGCAGGTAAATCGCCTGGTCGGCCGGGGACGTTTCATTGCCACCGCGCATGCGTCCGTTACTCGGCCAGCCAACCTCCGACAGCAGCAGCGGCTTTTTCGGGAACAGTTTCTTCAGGTCCCGGGCACGGTCGAGTACGTACTGGCCAGCCTTGTCCATCGGGATAAATTCCCAGAACGGCAGGATGTGCGCGGCGATCAGGTCGACGTGCTTGGCCAGTTGCGGGTTCTTTTCCCAGATGTGCCATTGCTCGGAAGTCGTCACTGGCACTTTCACGGCAGCGCGCACCCGGTCCAGCAGCACAATCAGGGCTTCAGGGGTGATTTCCTCACGGAACAGCGCTTCGTTACCCACCACCACCCGCACGACGCTGCGGGAACTGTTGGCGATCTCGATGGCACGCTGGATCTCGCGCTCGTTGCGCGCAAGGTCCGGGCTGATCCAGATCCCCAGGGTCACCCGCAGGCCGAACTCTTCCGCCAGCTTGGGGATATCCCCCAGGGTGCCGTCGACCGAGTAGGTACGGATGTTGTCCGTCAGCTTGCTCATGATCGCAAGGTCCTGACGCATTTGATCGTCAGTCGGATACTGGTCTTTCTGTGGGAACTGGCCTTGCTGGAACGGCGAGTAGGAAAAACCGGAGATCTGTTCAGGCCAGTTAGGGGCAGTGACCGGGCGGTTGATCAGCGCCCAGAAGCCGGTGAACAGCGCGGCAATTGCCAGCACCACCACCAGGTTGAGTCCAAATTTACGCGATGACATGGCTGTTTCGGGTTCCAAAAGGTGTGGAACGAAAAGAGGTGTCGGCCAACGCCGAACGGCGCGCATCCTACACCGGCCTTTCACTGACCGTACAGCAAGCCGAGAAAAACCGGACATTGGGCAGCGAAACTTCACCTAAGTTCTTTACTTGTAGCTGGATGCGTCGAACTTGTCGCGGCAACGCCCTATAATGCGCGCCGGTTTTTGGGGTAATGGTCATGAGTACAGAAGATCCACGGTTTGCCGGCGTCGCCCGCTTATATGGCATTGAAGGCCTGGAGCGCCTGAAGGCGGCCCATGTGGCCATCGTCGGCGTGGGCGGGGTTGGCTCGTGGGCGGCGGAAGCCATCGCCCGTTGCGGCGTAGGCGAGATTTCGCTGTTTGACCTGGACGACGTGTGCGTCAGCAACAGCAACCGCCAGTTACATGCGCTGGACAGCACCGTAGGCAAGGCCAAGGTCGAGGTCATGGCCGAGCGCCTGAAGGGCATCAACCCCGACTGCACTGTGCATGCGGTGGCGGACTTCGTGACCCGCGAGACCATGGCCGAGTACATCACGCCGAACATTGACTGCGTGATCGACTGCATCGACAGCGTGAACGCCAAGGCGGCGCTGATCGCCTGGTGCAAGCGGCGCAAGATCCAGATCATCACCACCGGCGGCGCGGGCGGGCAGATTGATCCGACGCTGATCCAGGTGTGTGACTTGAACCGTACGTTCAATGACCCGCTGGCGTCGAAAGTGCGCTCCACCTTGCGCCGCGACTATGGCTTCTCGCGCACCGTGACCCGCCATTACAGCGTGCCTTGCGTGTTCTCCACCGAACAACTGCGCTATCCGAAGCCGGACGGCAGCATCTGTTTGCAGAAAAGTTTTGTCGGGGATGGCGTGAAGCTGGACTGCGCCGGCGGGTTTGGCGCGGTGATGATGGTCACCGCGACCTTCGGCATGGTGGCGGCGACCAAGGCGGTGGACAAGATTGTGGCCGGGGTGCGCCGGCCTTCGGATCGGGTCAAGGCCCCTTAATTCTGGCACCTTACACAAATCAAAAAATGTGGGAGCTGGCTTGCCTGCGATGGCGGTCTGTCAGTTACTACAACGATGACTGATACACCGCAATCGCAGGCAAGCCAGCTCCCACAGTAGTTATGTGTTTGAGCTCAGGTCGCGCATACGCTGCAAGACTGCATTCAGGCCATTGCTGCGCGACGGTGATAACTGCCGCGATAAGGCCAGTTGGTCAAACCAGTCGGGCAAGTCGACGGAGTGCAGTTCGGCGGCCGATAAACCATTAACCCGCGCCAGCAACAGCGCCACCAACCCGCGAATCAGCCGTGCATCGCTGCTGGCGGCAAACTGCCAGTGGCCGTCCTGCAAACGCCCCACCAGCCACACCAGGCTTTCACAGCCCTGCACCAGGTTGGCGTCGACCTTGTCTTCAGCCGGCAAGGCGGGCAACCGCTCGCCCCATTGCATCAGCAGGCGGGCGCGTTGTTCCCAACTGCCGACCGCCTGGAACGCTTCCAACGCGACAACCGCGTCCGTCGGCAAGCTCATCGCAACATATCCATGGCCTGATCCAGCGCTTCAAAAAAACGCTCCAGGTCGTCGGAGTCGTTGTACAGCGCCAGCGACACCCGAATCGCCCCGGAGAGCCCCATCTGCTTGAGCAGCGGCATCGCACAGTGATGGCCGGCGCGCACGGCAATCCCCTGTTCGGTCAGCAAGTGGGCGAGGTCGGCGTTGTGCACGCCCTCCACCACAAAGCTGGCCAGGGCGACTTGCGGAGAGCCCAGCAGGCGCACGCCGTTGCGCGCTTGCAGGCCACGCAGCAGGTAGTCGTGCAGGGCGGCTTCGTGGGCCGTCACCGCCTGTTGATCCAGGGAACTCAGGTAATCGAGGGTTGCGCCCAGGCCGATCACGCTGGCGATCGGGGGTGTTCCCGCTTCGAAGCCAAGGGGCGCGGGGCGGAAGCTGGCGCTTTGATAGTCAGCCTGTTGCACCATCTCGCCACCAAACTGCCAGTGACGCAGGTGATGCAGGGCTTCAGTGCGGCCATACAGCACGCCGACCCCGTCCGGCCCGTAGAGCTTGTGGCTGGAAAACACATAGAAGTCGCAGCCCAGGGCCTGCATGTCATGGCGGCCATGGACGATGCCCTGGGCGCCATCGACAACGGTCAGTGCTTGCTGGGCCTTGGCCAGCGCCAGCAATTGCGGCAATGGCTGCCAGGCGCCAAGCACGTTGGACAGTTGGCTCACCGCCAGCAATCGGGTGCGAGGGCCGATCAAACGTGCGGCGGCTTGCAGGTCAATCAAGCCGTCATCGTCAAGCGGCAGTACCACCAGTTCCAGCCCGCGACGTTTGGCCAGTTGCTGCCACGGCAGCAGGTTGGCGTGGTGCTCCAGGGCGCTGATGACAATCTCGTCGCCCGGATTGAATAGGTGCTCAAGGCCATAAGCCAGCAGGTTCAGCGCCGAAGTCGCGCCGTGGGTAAAGATGATTTGCCCGTCGTCACCGACGTTCAGCCACTGTGCCACCTTGCTGCGACTGTCCTCGAAGGCCTGGGTCGCGTGAGCGCCCGGCAGATGCTGGGCACGGTGCACATTGGCTGCGCCATTGGCGTAGTAATGGCTGATGGCGTCCAGCAAGGCTTGAGGTTTTTGCGTGGTAGCGGCGTTGTCCAGATAGGTCTGGTCTTGCCGTTGCAGGGTGGCGATGGCCGGAAAGTCGGCGCGCCAGGGAGAGGGCACAAGCATGGTGATCAAGGCTCGTATAAACGGCCCGCACCGGTCAGGTGAGGGCCGTCAGTGGCATCGAGTCGCTGCTTAGTTGTGAGCGTGCAGCGCTGCGTTCAGTTCGATGGCCGATTTGTGGGTTTTGCACTCCACGGCACCGGTCTCGGAGTTGCGGCGGAACAGCAGGTCCGGTTGGCCGGCCAGCTCACGGGCCTTGACCACTTTGACCAGTTGGTTGGCCTCGTCCAGCAGCGCAACCTTGGTGCCGGCGGTGACGTACAGGCCCGACTCCACGGTGTTGCGGTCGCCCAGCGGGATACCGATACCGGCGTTGGCGCCGATCAGGCAGCCTTCGCCCACCTTGATCACGATGTTGCCGCCGCCCGACAGGGTGCCCATGGTGGAGCAACCGCCGCCCAGGTCGGAACCCTTGCCGACGAATACGCCAGCCGACACACGGCCTTCGATCATGCCCGGGCCTTCGGTGCCGGCGTTGAAGTTGACGAAACCTTCGTGCATCACGGTGGTGCCTTCACCCACGTAGGCGCCCAGGCGGATGCGCGCGGCATCAGCGATACGCACGCCGCTTGGCACTACGTAGTCGGTCATTTTCGGGAACTTGTCCACCGAGAACACTTCCAGCAGCTCGCCACGCAGGCGTGCTTCCAGTTGACGCTCGGCCAGCTCGGCGATGTCGATGGCGCCCTGGCTGGTCCAGGCCACGTTCGGCAGTTGCGGGAACACACCGGCCAGGCTCAGGCCGTGTGGCTTGACCAGGCGATGGGACAGCAAATGCAGCTTGAGGTAGGCCTCGGGGGTGGAGGTCAGCGCGGCGTCTTCGGCCAGCAGCGTGGCGACCAGCGGCGTGTGGCTTTCAGCCAGGCGGCTCAACAGCGCGGCTTGGGCGGCGTCGACACCCTTGAGCGCGTCAGCCAGT
This sequence comes from Pseudomonas sp. BIGb0558, assembly GCF_024807515.1. Lineage (NCBI taxonomy): Bacteria > Pseudomonadati > Pseudomonadota > Gammaproteobacteria > Pseudomonadales > Pseudomonadaceae > Pseudomonas > Pseudomonas sp. BIGb0558. The sequence continues at coordinate 100,174 of NZ_JANUEW010000019.1, read as the reverse complement.
TGCAGGGCCTGGGTGACGGTGAAGGTGATCGCCTGGTTGCCTTCGGTGTAACCGAGGATTGGAGCGATGGCTGCGATGATTTCAGCCGATGGATTGAGCAGCGGTTGTGCGTAAAACACTTCCAGCCAAGCACCTTGGCGGTTCTGAGTGCCGACGCCGAAGCCCAGGCTGAACAGGGAATTGGACATGCTATTACCTCTACAAAAATGAAGTGGGCTGGCCTACTTGAGGGCCGCCGAATAACTATCTGGCTTGAAGCCAATCAGGGTTCTGTCACCGAGATCAAGCACCGGGCGCTTGATCATCGAGGGTTGTGCGAGCATCAATTCAATGGCTTTCGACTGATCGAGATCGGCTTTGCGTTCGTCTTCGAGTTTGCGAAAGGTGGTGCCCGCACGGTTCAAAACCACCTGCCAACCGTGCTCATTGCACCATTGGGTCAAGTGTTCGCGGTCGATACCGGCCGTTTTGTAGTCATGAAACTCATAGCTGACAGCGTGTTCATCGAGCCAGGTGCGCGCCTTTTTCATGGTGTCGCAGGCTTTGATGCCGAAAAGGTGCAACGTTTTGCTTGAAGCGGTCAAGGAATTGCCCCCCTTTGGGCTGACGGAGATGAAAGGTCACGGATTATGCCATGGCCAGCAGCTTTCGGCGCCGCTCGTCACAAACGTGTTTTGCCCACGTGCGACTTTTGTGCAAAGGCCATCGCGCAGCATAGGCGGCTAATATGGCACTTCAAAGGCGAGTTGTTGCCTGATGTGTGTTGTTGCAAGTTGATTGTCTGGGAATCCCGCTTTATGCAAACCGCCTACACCGTACTTATCCTGCTGATGCTGGTCAGCGTTTCGCGTCTGGTCGGGCGTGTTATCCCACTGCCGTTGCCGCTGGTGCAGATTGCCGCCGGCGCCTTGCTGGCGTGGCCGACCCTGGGGCTGCATGTGGCCCTGGACCCTGAGTTGTTTCTCTTCCTGTTTTTGCCGCCGCTGCTGTTCTCCGATGGCTGGCGTATGCCCAAGCGTGAACTGTGGCGCCTGCGCGGGCCGATCCTGACGCTGGCGGTGGGGCTGGTGTTGTTCACGGTAGTGGGCGCCGGTTACTTCATCCATTGGATATTGCCTACGATCCCGCTGCCGGTGGCCTTCGCCCTGGCGGCGGTATTGTCGCCGACGGATGCCGTGGCGGTGTCGGCGATTTCCCAGAATCGCTTGCCGACGCCGTTGATGCATATGCTCCAGGGCGAGGCGTTGATGAATGACGCGTCGGGTTTGGTGACGTTCAAGTTCGCCCTGGCGGCGGCGCTGACCGGGGTGTTTTCCCTGGCGGATGCCAGCCTGACCTTTGTGCTCGTTGCGGTCGGTGGCCTGGCCATTGGTGTGGCCTTGAGCTGGCTGGTGGGCCGCCTGCGGTCCTGGATGATCGCCCGCGGCTGGGATGACCCGGCGACGCACGTGGTGTTCATGTTGTTGCTGCCGTTTGCCGCCTACGTGCTGGCGGAACGCCTAGGCGCATCGGGGATCTTGTCAGCGGTGGCCGCGGGGATGATGCAAAGCTGGCTGGACCTGCTGCCGCGCCAGACCAGCACCCGGCTGCTCAATCGCAGCGTGTGGTCGCTGCTGGAGTTCGCCTTCAACGGGTTGATCTTCCTGCTGCTGGGCCTGCAATTGCCCGACATCATCAAGGCCGTAGTCAGCCATGAGCCAACACTGTGGCCGACGTTGCTGTACCGCTGCCTGGACGTGATCGCGATTTTCCTGGTGCTGGTGGTATTGCGGTTTATCTGGGTGCAGAGCATCTGGCGCCTGTCAGGTTTACTGCGCCGTCTGCGTGGCAAAAGTGAGCTGACGCTGGTGCCCACAGCCCGTTCCTGCTGGTTGTTGACCGTGGGCGGGGTGCGGGGTGCGGTGACGTTGGCGGGTGTGATGTCGGTGCCGTTGCTGTTGGCGCCCGGTGAGGCGTTCCCGGAGCGTGATCTGCTGATCTTTATTGCCGCGGGTGTGATTTTGCTGTCTCTGGTCGCTGCCTGCATTGCCTTGCCGCTTCTGCTGCGGGGAATCGAAAAGAGCCCGGACGACAGGCGCCGCAGCGAGGTGCGTGACGCCTGGAAGAAAACCGCTGAAGCGGCGATCCATGCCCTGGAAGCCGAAGAACCTGCTGAAGCGGCACCCCAGGATGCCGCCCAGGCAGCCTTGGCCACTGAGCTCAAGGCGCGGTTGATGTCGGAATATCGTCATCAGCTGGAAGTGTTCAACGACTCGGCGGAAGCCCAGGCATTGGCGTTTCAGATGGATCAACTGGAGCGCAAGTTACGGCTCAAGGCCCTGAGGGCGCAGCGCTTGGAGTTGTATAGCCTGAGTCGTCACCACCAGATTGGTGATGACGTGCTGCGGGAGGTGTTGGCGGATCTGGATATGAGTGAGGCGAACCTGGGTCACGTCAAATAACACCGCGGTGCTTACTTGTGGCGAGGGAGCTTGCTCCCGCTGGGTGACGAAGTCGCCCCAACGCTGGCGACTTCATTCATGCAGGGAAACAGCGTCAGCCGGTTTACGACTGCTGCGCAGCCGAGCGGGAGCAAGCACCCTCGCCACATTCAGAGCAGTTATTTATTGCGGGTGATGAAGTCGCGAATCCGCTCGGCTGCTTCCACGCACTCGGCCAGCGGCGCAACCAGCGCCAGGCGCACACGCCCGGCGCCCGGGTTGACGCCATCGACTTCCCGGGACAGGTACGAACCCGGCACCACGGTCACGTGTTCTTGCACGAACAGGTCGCGGCAGAAGGCGGCGTCATCACCTTTGATATTCGGCCACAGGTAGAAACCGCCGTCGGGGTTTTGCACGTCCAGCACCGGCTTCAGGATCGCCAGCACGGCATCGAACTTTTCCCGGTACAGGTCACGGTTGGCCTGCACGTGGGCTTCGTCCTGCCAGGCGGCAATGCTCGCCAGCTGGGTTTGCACCGGCATCGCGCAGCCGTGGTAGGTGCGGTACAGCAGGAAGCCCTTGAGGATATCCGCATCACCGGCCACAAAACCCGAACGCAGGCCCGGCAGGTTGGAGCGCTTGGACAGGCTGTGGAACACCACGCAGCGCTTGAAGTCCTGGCGGCCCAGTTCCACGCAGGCGCTGAGCAGGCCCGGCGGCGGGGTTTGTTCGTCGAAGTACAGCTCGCTGTAGCACTCATCGGCGGCGATCACGAAGTCGTATTCGTCGGCCAGGGCGATCAGCTTTTTCAGGGTGTCGACGGGAATCAGTGCGCCGGTCGGGTTGCCAGGGGAGCACAGGAACAGGATCTGGCAGCGTTTCCAGATGTCTGGCGAGACTGCGTCGAAATCCGGGTTGAAGCCGTTTTCATCCAGGCACGGCAGGTAATGCGGCTTGGCGCCGGCAAGAAAGGCCGCGCCTTCGTAGATTTGGTAGAACGGGTTCGGGCTGACCACCAGTGCGTCGTCACCACGGTTGACCACGGTCTGGGTGAAGGCGAACAGCGCTTCACGGGTGCCGTTCACCGGCAGGATATTGCGCGCCGGGTCGAGCCAGCCCTTGGGCACGCTGAAGCGGCGTTCGCACCAGGTGCCAATGGCCTCGCGCAGGGCCGGGATGCCCAGGGTGGTCGGGTACACCGCCATCTGGTCCAGGTTGTTGGCCAGCGCATCGGCGACGAACTGCGGGGATTTGTGCTTCGGCTCGCCGATGGAGAGGGCGATCGGGCGTTTGTCCGGGTTCGGCGTGACGCTGCCCAGCAGGACGCGCAGTTTTTCGAACGGGTAAGGCTGCAGCTGGTTCAGAGCGTTGTTCATGAGGGCCTCTATCACGGGGCTCCCTGTAGGAGCTGTCTTGCCAGCGATGCAGGCACCGCGGTGTATCAGGTACGCCGAGGTGATGCCATCGCAGGCAAGCCAGCTCCTACAGGAACCGCATTTATACAGTTAAAAATCAAATCGTCAGTCTGGACATCTCGACGCCGGTCTCCTGGTTGACGCTCAACTGCTGGACGATGGCTTCCTGCAAGCGTCGGCACAGTTCAGGGTCGGAAAGCGGCTGGTTGTCGGCATCGGTAATAAAGAACACGTCTTCCACCCGTTCGCCCAGGGTCGCGATCTTGGCGTTCTGCAACGACAGGTCGAATTCCAGGAAGATCGTGCCGATCCGCGCCAACAGGCCCGGGCGGTCCGGCGCGCTGAGCTCCAGTACGGTCACCGGGCGCTGGGCGTCGTTGTGGATCGTCACCTCGGGGGCGAATGCAAAGTGTTTGAGCTGGCGCGGCACCCGGCGCTGGATGATGGTCGGGTAGTCGTCGGGGTTGCGCAGGGCGTCGGTGAGGCCTTTGCGGATCTTTTTCACGCGCTCCGGGTTGTCACCGATGGACTCGCCTTCCGTGTCGAGCACGATGTAGGTGTCGAGGGTGAACTGGCTGCTGGAGGTGATGACCCGGGCGTCGTGAATGTTCAGGTTGAGCTGGTCCATCGCGGCCACGGTCACGGCGAAGAAGTCGTGCTGGTCGGGTGCGTAGATGAAGATCTGCGTGCCGCCCTCGAACTCGCGCTGGGTGGTTTCCTTGATCAGCACCAGCGGCCCGCCATCGGCCGGCTGCTGCAGGATCGCGTCGCTGTGCCAGGCCACGTCGCCGGCGGTGTGGCGCAGGAAGTAGTCGTCCCCCAGTTGCGACCAGAGTTGCTCGACGTCGTCCGGGTCGTTGCCGCCACGCACCAGGATATCCAGGGCTGCGCTTTGGGTGCGACGGATCTGCTCCTCGCGGTCCACCGGGTTCTCCAGGCCGCGACGCAAGGCACGCTTGGTCTCGGTGTAGAGCTGGCGCAACAGGCTGGCGCGCCAGGAGTTCCACAGCGTCGGGTTGGTGGCGTTGATGTCGGACACCGTGAGCACGTACAGGTAGTCGAGACGGGTTTCGTCGCCGACGGCCTGGGCGAAATCATGGATCACCTGCGGGTCGGACAAGTCCTTGCGCTGGGCGGTGGTGGACATCACCAGGTGGTTTTGCACCAGCCATACGATCAGGCGGCTGTCCCACAGCGGCAACTGGTGACGCTGGCAGAACGCTTCGGCATCCACGGCGCCAATTTCCGAGTGATCGCCGTGACGGCCCTTGCCGATGTCGTGGTACAGGCCGGCGAGGTAGATCAATTCAGGCTTGGGCAAGCGCGCCATGAGCTTGCTGGCCAGCGGGAATTTCTCTGACACCTGGGTGTACTGCAACTTACGCAGGTGTTTGATCAGGTTCAGGGTGTGGGCGTCCACGGTATAGATGTGGAACAGGTCGTGTTGCATCTGCCCGACGATAAAGCCGAACTCCGGCAGGTAACGCCCCAGGATCCCGTAACGGTTCATACGCCGCAGGTTGCGGTGGATACCGATCTTGCACTTGAACAGTTCGATAAACAGGCTGGTGTTGCGGATGTCGTGGCGGAAATCGTCGTCGATCAGGTGGCGGTTTTCCCGCAGCAGGCGAATGGTGTCGGCGCGCACACCCTTGATTTCCGGCTGTTGGGCCATCAGCACGAAGATTTCCAGCATGGCGAACGGCGTGCGTTTGAACACGTTGTCGTTGCGGGCTTCGATGTAGCCATCGTGCAACTGGAAGCGCGAGTTGATCGGCTGCGGCGGTGCTTCGTCTTCCGGGGCCAGGATCACTTCTTCGAAGTGCTGGATGATCAGGTCGCTGAGCTGGGCAATGCTCATCACCACCCGGTAATACTGCTGCATGAAGCTTTCGATGCTGGTCTTCGCGTCTTCACCTTCAAACCCCAGCAAGGTCGCGATGGAGCGCTGGTGATCGAACAGCAGGCGGTCTTCGGAGCGGCCGGCCAGCATGTGCAGCGCGTAGCGCACTTTCCAGAGGAATTCCTGGGAGGAGGCCAGCAGGGCGTTTTCGCTCTCTACCAGAAAGCCTTCCCCGGCCAGGGCCCGCAGGTTCAGGGTGCCGTACTGGCGACGGGCAACCCACAGGATCGTCTGGATATCCCGCAGGCCGCCCGGGGAACCTTTGACGTTGGGTTCCAGGTTGTATTCGGTGTCGTTGTACTTGTGGTGCCGGGCCTTCTGCTCGGCGCGCTTGGCCAGGAAGAACTCCTTGCTCGGCCACATGTGCGCGGTGCTGGTGACTTCCAGCATGCGCTGGCGCAGGTGCTCGGGGCCGGCGATGGTGCGGCTTTCCATCAGGTTGGTGATCACCGTCAGGTCGGCGCGGGCTTCCTGGGCGCATTCGTCCACCGAGCGCACGCTTTGGCCGACCTCCAGGCCGATGTCCCACAGCAGCGTCAGAAAACGCTCGATGGAGTCGCGAAAGATCTCGTGGTCGGCGCTGTCCAGCAAAATCAGCAGGTCGATGTCGGAGTAGGGGTGCAGTTCGCCCCGGCCATAGCCGCCGACGGCCACCAGGGCGATATCGGCGTCTTCGCTCCAGCTGAACTGTTCCCAGGCCTTTTGCAGGATGTTGTCGACGAACCAGGCGCGGTCCTCGATCAGCCGGCGAATGTCCCGGCCAGTGCGAAAGCGCTCGTCGAGCACCTCGCGGGCCTGACGGATGGCCTTCTTGAAGGCGGCGATGGGGCTTGCCTTCAGCGCCAGCTCCGCCTGGAACTGGCCGCGGTCAAACAGTTCGGGATCCACCTGGGGCATCGATCGGTTTTCCTATCTATCTATGGGGCACAGCGTTGCTAATCAGAAAACCGGTGCAAACATTACGCCGAAACGCGAGGAATCGTGTCATCGGCGCGCAGGGTGAAGATCTCGTAGCCGGTGTCGGTCACCAGCAGGGTGTGTTCCCACTGGGCTGAGAGCTTGCGGTCCTTGGTGATGGCGGTCCAGCCGTCGCCCAGCACCTTGGTGTCGGCCTTGCCCTGGTTGATCATCGGCTCGATGGTGAAGGTCATGCCTGCCTTGAGCTCCATGCCGGTGCCGGCGCGGCCGTAGTGCAGGATCTGTGGCTCTTCATGGAACACCTTGCCGATGCCGTGGCCGCAGAACTCACGGACCACCGAGAAGCCGTTCTTTTCGGCGTGCTTCTGGATGATTTCACCGATGTCGCCCAGGCGGCAGCCGGGCTTGACGATTTCGATGGCCTTGTACATGCATTCCTGGGTCACTTGCGACAGGCGCTCAGCCCACACTGGCACGGTGCCGACGTGGAACATGCGGCTGGTGTCGCCGTGGTAGCCGTCCTTGATCACAGTAACGTCGATGTTCAGGGTGTCACCGTCTTTCAGGGGCTTGTCGCCGGGAATCCCGTGGCACACCACGTGGTTGATCGAGGTGCAGATCGACTTGGGGAAGCCCTTGTAGTTCAGTGGCGCCGGGATGGCTTTTTGCACATCGACAATATAGTCGTGGCAGATGCGGTCCAGCGCTTCGGTGGTGACGCCGGGCTTGACGTGTTCGGCAATCATTTCCAGCACGTCGGCAGCCAGTTTGCCGGCAACGCGCATGCCAGCGATGTCTTCGGCGGTTTTGAGGGTGACGGTCATACAGGCTCTCTCTAGCGCGACGCGCTGAAATCAATACGGTTTACGGGTGTGCGACAAAAGGTTGCAGAATTCGCACAAGCCCAAAAAACGCGATTCTAGCAGACGCAGGGGTGAAACCATGAGCGTCTGGCGATCGCTTCTGTCTATAAGGATGGGGGCATTCTGGCTTTATTCAAAGGCTTAGGCAAAAGCGACAGGCGGCAAATGTGATTGCGGGTTTCGTTTTTGCAAGCTGTGTGGTATAAAATGCGCCGCTTTCCGGGGATACCCCGCAAAGCTTAAATCCACACACGTGTCGACACGATGACCTGGGTGCCGGAGGCGAATGCCGCTGGTTGGTCATTGGGATACGTGGAGGCCAAACCCGACTTATTAAGGAACTATCATGTCCCAAGTCAACATGCGCGATATGCTGAAGGCCGGTGTGCACTTCGGTCACCAGACCCGTTACTGGAACCCGAAAATGGGTAAATACATTTTCGGCGCGCGTAACAAGATCCACATCATCAACCTTGAAAAAACCCTGCCAATGTTCAACGAAGCTCTGACTTTCGTAGAGCGTCTGGCCCAGGGCAAAAACAAGATTCTGTTCGTCGGCACCAAGCGTTCCGCTGGCAAGATCGTTGCTGAAGAAGCAGCACGTTGCGGTTCGCCGTACGTCGATCACCGCTGGTTGGGCGGCATGCTGACCAACTTCAAAACCATCCGTGCTTCCATCAAGCGTCTGCGTGACCTTGAAGTGCAAGCCGAAGACGGTACTTTCGCCAAGCTGACCAAGAAAGAGGCGCTGATGCGCACTCGCGACCTGGAAAAGCTCGATCGTTCCCTGGGTGGTATCAAGGACATGGGCGGTCTGCCTGACGCACTGTTCGTTATCGACGTTGATCACGAGCGCATCGCGATCACCGAAGCCAACAAGCTGGGCATCCCGGTTATCGGCGTAGTCGATACCAACAGCAGCCCGGAAGGCGTTGACTACATCATCCCAGGCAACGATGACGCAATCCGCGCTATCCAGCTGTACATGGGTTCGATGGCTGACGCTGTAATCCGTGGCCGCAACCACGTTGCTGGCGGCACCGAGCAGTTCGTTGAAGAAGCTCCGGTAGCAGCAGCTGAGTAACTGACGCCTTGGCGTTGACTCAGTAAGCAAAAAGGGGGCTTGGCCCCCTTTTTGCCACCTCGAAAACCATTTGTCTGCAGCGCAGCTACAACATCTGTAACGTGCAGCGGCCTACAAGGGTGGTTCGGGAAGAATTGATCGCCCGTTCAATCGGGTGGAATGGTTGAAAACCTATCCAAGAGGATTTTGAAAATGGCAGAGATTACTGCAGCGTTGGTTAAAGAACTGCGTGAGCGTACCGGCGAAGGCATGATGGATTGCAAAAAGGCCTTGACCAAGGCCGGCGGCGACATCGAAAAAGCCATTGATGACATGCGTGCTTCGGGCGCCATCAAGGCTGCCAAGAAAGCAGGCAACGTTGCTGCTGAAGGCGCTATCGCTCTTAAAGAAGACGGTAAGACCGCCGTTCTGCTGGAAGTGAACTCGCAGACCGACTTCCTGGCTCTGCAGGACGACTTCAAGGCATTTGTTGCTGCAAGCGTTGAAAAAGCGTTCGCTGACAAGCTGACTGACGTCGCTCCGCTGATCGAAGCTCAAGAAGCTGCTCGCCTGGTACTGGTCGGCAAGGTTGGCGAAAACGTCAACATCCGTCGCCTGGCTCGCGTTGAAGGTGATGTTGTCGGTGGTTACCTGCACGGTAACAAGATCGGCGTTGTGGTTGCCCTTAAAGGCGGCAACGTTGAACTGGCCAAAGACATCGCTATGCACGTAGCGGCCAGCAACCCTGAATTCCTGCTGCCATCGGAAGTGTCCGCTGAAGCAATCGAACGCGAAAAAGCCGTGTTCCTGAGCCTCAACGCTGACAAAATCGCCGGCAAGCCGGAAAACATCGTTGAAAACATGATCAAGGGCCGTATCAGCAAGTTCCTGGCTGAGGCTTCCCTGGTTGAGCAGGCGTTCGTCAAGAACCCTGAAATCAAGGTTGGCGAGCTGGCCAAGAAAGCCGGTGCTGAAATCGTTTCCTTCACCTACTACAAAGTAGGCGACGGTATCGAGAAGCCGGTCGACAACTTTGCTGAAGAAGTTGCCGCCCAGCTGGCTGCCGCCAAGCAGTAAGACAGTTTTCAACTGTCGCCCAAAAGAGGCTGCCCGCTTACGCGCGCAGCCTCTTTTCAAATGGGGTGATCAATTTTTATTGGTTTCCCTTTGGAACTGGCTTACAAAGCCGTGTTCCGATGGCGCTGTGACAGCGTCAAGCTAGAGTGAACGCAGGCCGTAAACGGCTTGCCAAGAATTTTCAAAAATACGCCGCAGGAGAGATTCGCAATGGCTCAGCAGGGCAGTGGTCATCAGGCTCGCTATAAACGCATTCTACTCAAGCTTAGCGGCGAGGCCCTGATGGGGTCGGAAGAGTTTGGGATTGATCCCAAAGTACTCGACCGCATGGCACTGGAAGTCGGCCAACTGGTCGGTATCGGTGTTCAGGTCGGTCTGGTGATCGGCGGCGGCAACCTGTTCCGTGGTGCGGCACTGAGCGCCGCTGGCATGGATCGGGTGACAGGCGATCACATGGGCATGCTGGCCACTGTGATGAACGCCCTGGCCATGCGTGACGCCCTGGAGCGCGCCAATATCACCGCGATCGTGATGTCGGCTATTTCCATGGTTGGCGTAACCGATCACTATGATCGTCGCAAAGCCATGCGTCATCTGGATGCCAAGGAGGTAGTGATTTTTGCTGCCGGTACCGGTAATCCGTTCTTCACCACCGATTCGGCTGCGTGCCTGCGTGGTATCGAGATCAACGCGGACGTGGTGCTCAAAGCCACCAAGGTTGACGGTGTTTACACTGCAGACCCATTCAAAGACCCGCATGCCGAGAAGTTCGATCATCTGACTTATGATGAAGTACTGGATCGCAAGCTGGGCGTGATGGACCTGACGGCAATTTGCTTGTGCCGCGACCACAAGATGCCGTTGCGCGTATTTAACATGAACAAGCCCGGCGCCCTGCTGAACATCGTACACGGCGGCGCGGAAGGGACTCTGATCGAGGAAATCGAACAATGATCAACGAAATCAAAAAAGACGCTCAAGAGCGCATGCACAAATCCCTGGAGTCTCTGAACCATGCATTTGGCCAGATTCGTACCGGCAAGGCGCACCCAAGCATTCTGGGCAGTGTGATGGTGCCGTACTACGGCACTGATACCTCCATCACCCAAGTGGCCAACATCACTGTAAAAGACTCCCGTACCCTCCAGGTCGTGGCGTTCGAGCGCAACATGCTCGGCGCTGTCGACAAGGCCATCCAGAGCGCCGGCTTGAACCTCAATCCGACCAACCTGGGCGAATTGCTGCTGATCTCCATGCCGGCCCTGACCGAGGAAACCCGCAAGGGCTTCACCAAGCAGGCCCGCAGCGCCGCTGAAGATGCACGTGTTGCAGTGCGCAACATCCGTCGTGATGCCTTGGGTGACCTGAAGAAACTGGTCAAGGACAAGGAAATCAGCGAAGACGAAGAGCGCCGTGCCGTTGCTGATATCGACAAGCTGACGAAAGACGCCGAGGCCCAGATCACCAAGGCCACGGAAGATAAAGAAAAGGACCTGATGGCCGTATAAAGGGTCAGGACGCCTTCATGGAAAAGACCAAGCAGACTGTGCCCTCCGTGGTGCCGCGCCATGTCGCGATCATCATGGATGGGAATAATCGCTGGGCGAAGAAGCGCTTTATGCCGGGTGTTGCCGGGCATAAAGCGGGTGTCGATGCTGTGCGTGCCGTGATCGAGGTGTGTGCCGAGGCCAAGGTCGAAGTGTTGACCTTGTTCGCGTTCTCCAGTGAAAACTGGCAGCGCCCGGCCGAGGAGGTCAGTGCCTTGATGGACCTGTTCTTCAAGGCCCTGCGTCGTGAGGCCAAGCGCCTGAACGAGAACAACATCAGCCTGCGCATCATCGGCGACCGCTCGCGGTTCCATCCAGAGTTGCAGGCGGCGATGCGCGAAGCCGAGGCAATCACTGCCGGCAGTGACCGTTTTGTGCTGCAGATTGCAGCCAACTACGGCGGCCAGTGGGATATCGCCCAGGCTGCGCAGCGTCTGGCGCGCGAAGTGCAGGCCGGCCATTTGCGTCCGGAAGACATCACGCCCGAACTGTTGCAAACCTGTCTGGTGACCGGCGACCTGCCGCTGCCCGATCTGTGCATTCGTACCGGTGGCGACCACCGCATCAGCAACTTCCTGTTGTGGCAGTTGGCCTATACCGAATTGTACTTCTCCGACCTGTTCTGGCCGGACTTCAAACACGATGCCATGCGCAACGCGCTGGCCGATTTCGCTTCCCGTCAGCGTCGCTTCGGTAAAACGAGCGAGCAGATCGAAGCTGGAGCCCGGGTTTAATGCTTAAACAACGAATCATCACGGCGCTGATCCTGCTGCCTATTGCCCTGTGCGGGTTTTTCCTGCTTGAAGGGGCGAATTTCGCGCTGTTCATCGGCCTGGTTGTGACGCTGGGTGCATGGGAGTGGGCGCGCCTGGCGGGTTTCGCCGCGCAGTTGCCTCGTGTGGTATACGCCGCTGTCGTGGCGCTGTTGATGTTCCTGATGTACATCCTGCCGGGCGTGGCACCTTGGGTGCTGGGTGCGGCGGTGTTGTGGTGGGCGTTGGCGACGTATCTGGTGCTGACCTATCCAGGCACCAGCAGTCACTGGTCCAGTGTCGCCTGCAAGCTGGTGATCGGCCTTTTGATTCTGCTGCCTGCCTGGCAAGGCCTGGTCTACATCAAGCACATGCAGTTGGGTAACTGGCTGATCATGGCGGTGATGGTGCTGGTGTGGGGCGCCGATATCGGTGCCTACTTCTCCGGCCGTGCTTTCGGCAAGCGCAAGCTGGCGCCGGCTGTCAGCCCGGGCAAAAGCTGGGAAGGCGTGTATGGCGGCCTGGCATTGACCCTGGTGATTACGATTGTGGTCGGTGTGGTGCGCGGCTGGACCGTCAAGGAAATGCTCCTGGCCCTGGTGGGTGCGGCGGTGGTCGTGTTCATCTCGGTGGTCGGTGACCTCACCGAAAGCATGTTCAAGCGTCAGGCCGGGATCAAGGACAGCAGTAACCTGCTGCCGGGTCACGGTGGTGTGCTTGACCGTATCGACAGCCTGACGGCTGCGATCCCGATTTTTGCCGTTCTGTTGTGGATGGCTGCCTCGTGAGCCGCCTGCAACAGGTCACCGTGCTGGGGGCTACCGGCTCGGTGGGGCTCAGCACACTCGATGTGATTGCTCGTCATCCCGAGCGTTATCAAGTATTCGCATTGACCGGCTTCAGTCGCCTGAGCGAGCTGTTGGCGCTGTGTGTGCGGCACACGCCGCAATACGCAGTCGTGCCGGAAGCGGCAGCTGCGCGTGGTTTGCAGGATGACCTGCGCGCCGCGGGCCTGGCGACCCGGGTGTTGGTGGGGGAGGAGGGGTTGTGCCAGGTTTCGGCTGATCCTGATGTCGACACCGTGGTCGCCGCGATTGTCGGCGCTGCCGGTTTGCGTCCGACCCTGGCCGCCGTTGATGCAGGCAAGAAGATTCTGCTGGCCAATAAAGAAGCCCTGGTGATGTCCGGCGCGCTCTTTATGCAGGCCGTGCGCAAGAGCGGCGCCGTGCTGTTGCCGCTGGACAGCGAACACAACGCGATTTTCCAGTGCATGCCCGCTGACTTCGCCCGTGGGCTGAGCCAGGTGGGTGTGCGTCGGATTCTGCTGACAGCCTCTGGCGGCCCGTTCCGGCAGACGCCGCTGGCCGAGCTGGAGCATGTTTCCCCTGACCAGGCCTGTGCTCATCCGAACTGGTCCATGGGGCGCAAGATCTCGGTGGACTCGGCAAGCATGATGAACAAGGGCCTGGAGTTGATCGAGGCCTGCTGGCTGTTCGACGCTCGGCCGGATCAGGTCGAGGTGGTGATTCACCCGCAAAGTGTGATTCATTCCCTGGTGGATTACGTGGACGGTTCGGTATTGGCCCAGTTGGGCAACCCGGACATGCGCACGCCGATCGCCAATGCACTGGCCTGGCCGGAGCGCATTGACTCGGGTGTTGCACCCCTGGATCTGTTTGCCATTGCCCGCCTGGATTTCGAAGCGCCTGACGAGCAGCGCTTCCCTTGCCTGCGTCTTGCGCGGCAAGCTGCGGATGCGGGTAATAGTGCACCGGCGATGCTGAATGCGGCCAACGAAGTGGCCGTGGCGGCGTTTCTTGATCGGCGCGTCCGCTTTCCGCAGATCGCGAGTATCATCGAGGACGTTTTAAACGTTGAGCCCGTCGTCGCCGTGAATGACCTTGGCGCGGTGTTCGAGGCGGATGCCAAGGCCCGGGCCTTGGCCGAGCAATGGTTGAACCGCAATACGCGTTAGCCTTTTGGCGTGTTTGAGCCTTCAGGCACTGGATTGAAATGCGGAGAAATTAGATGAGTGCGCTCTACATGATTGTCGGCACCCTGGTTGCTCTGGGTGTGCTGGTCACCTTCCACGAGTTCGGCCATTTCTGGGTCGCGCGTCGTTGCGGCGTCAAGGTACTGCGCTTTTCCGTAGGCTTCGGCATGCCCTTGCTGCGCTGGCACGACCGTCGCGGTACCGAGTTTGTGATTGCTGCCATTCCGCTGGGCGGCTACGTCAAGATGCTCGATGAGCGTGAAGGCGAAGTGCCGGCTGATCAATTGGACCAATCCTTTAATCGCAAGACCGTTCGTCAGCGTATTGCCATTGTTGCGGCAGGCCCGATCGCCAACTTTCTGTTGGCCATGGTGTTTTTCTGGGTCTTGGCCATGTTGGGCAGCCAGCAGGTGCGCCCGGTCATTGGTGCCGTCGAGGCGGACAGCATGGCGGCCAAGGCTGGCCTGACTGCCGGTCAAGAAATTGTTGCAGTTGATGGCGAGCCAACCACGGGTTGGGGGGCGGTCAATTTGCAGTTGGTGCGTCGCCTGGGTGAAAGCGGCATCGTCAAGTTGGTGGTGCGCGAGCCGGACTCCACGGCTGAAACGCCGCGCGAGCTCACCCTGGACCACTGGCTGAAGGGCTCCGATGAGCCTGATCCGATCAAGTCCCTGGGTATTCGCCCATGGCGCCCGGCCTTGCCGCCGGTACTGGCAGAGCTGGATCCGAAGGGGCCGGCCCAGGCCGCGGGTCTGAAAACCGGTGATCGCCTGCTGGCGCTGGATGGCCAGGCGCTCAACGATTGGCAGCAAGTGGTCGACCTGGTGTGTGTACGCCCTGATACCAAAATTGTGCTGAAAGTTGAGCGCGAGGGTGCTCAAATCGACATCCCTGTAACCCTGGCGGTTCGTGGGGAAGCCAAGGCGGCCGGGGGTTACCTGGGTGCAGGGGTCAAGGGTGTCGAGTGGCCACCTTCGATGGTGCGAGAGGTCAGTTTCGGGCCGTTGGCGGCAATTGGCGAGGGCGCGAGACGCACCTGGACCATGAGTGTGCTGACCCTCGATTCCCTCAAGAAAATGTTGTTCGGCGAGCTCTCGGTAAAAAACTTGAGTGGACCGATAACCATTGCTAAAGTGGCGGGCGCTTCTGCCCAGTCGGGCGTTGTAGATTTCCTGAATTTCCTGGCTTATCTGAGTATTAGCCTTGGGGTTCTGAATTTGTTGCCCATTCCAGTATTGGATGGGGGGCATCTGTTGTTTTATCTGGTCGAGTGGGTGCGTGGTCGCCCCTTGTCGGATCGGGTGCAGGGTTGGGGGATACAGATCGGTATCAGTTTGGTGGTCGGGGTGATGTTGTTAGCCTTGGTCAACGATCTGGGACGACTGTAACGCTTCGCTGAATTGCGAATCTGCCGCATTTTGCGGCAGTTTGTTTATTGCCAGTTGGAATAAGAAAGGACTTCATGAAACGTCTGCTGCTAACTGCGGTTCTCACCGTATTGATGATCGCCGAAGTTCACGCCGAGTCCTTCACCATCTCCGATATTCGCGTCAACGGCCTCCAGCGGGTTTCCGCGGGTAGCGTCTTTGGTGCCTTGCCGTTGAACGTCGGGGAACAGGCTGATGACCGTCGCCTGGTGGAATCCACTCGTGCGCTGTTCAAAACCGGGTTCTTTCAAGATATCCAACTGGGTCGCGAAGGTAACGTCCTCGTCATCACTGTCGTCGAGCGGCCGTCTGTCGCCAGTATCGAGATCGAAGGCAACAAGGCGATCTCCACTGAAGACTTGATGAAAGGCCTGAAGCAATCGGGCCTTGCCGAAGGCGAGATCTTCCAGCGTGCCACCCTCGAAGGCGTACGTAACGAGCTGCAACGCCAGTACGTCGCGCAGGGGCGTTACTCGGCTACTGTCGAGACCGAGGTCGTGCCGCAGCCGCGTAACCGCGTCGGCCTGAAGGTGAACATCAACGAAGGCACCGTGGCGGCCATCCAGCACATCAACGTGGTGGGTAACACCAAGTTCTCCGATGATGACCTGATCGACCTGTTCGAGCTCAAGACCACCAACTGGCTGTCGTTCTTCAAGAACGATGACAAGTACGCTCGTGAAAAACTGTCCGGTGACCTGGAGCGCCTGCGTTCCTACTACCTGGACCGTGGCTATATCAACATGGATATTGCTTCGACCCAGGTGTCCATCACCCCGGACAAGAAGCACGTCTATATCACTGTCAACGTCAACGAAGGCGAGAAGTACAAGGTTCGTGACGTCAAGCTCAGCGGCGACTTGAAAGTGCCTGAAGACCAGGTCAAGTCCCTGTTGCTGGTGCAGAAAGACCAGGTGTTCTCGCGCAAGCTGATGACCACCACGTCCGAGCTGATCACCCGTCGCCTGGGTAACGAAGGCTATACCTTCGCCAACGTCAACGGCGTACCGACCCCGCATGATGAAGACCACACCGTGGACATCACCTTCGTCGTCGATCCGGGCAAGCGCGCCTACGTGAACCGCATCAACTTCCGTGGCAACACCAAGTCTGCCGACGAAGTGCTGCGCCGTGAAATGCGTCAGATGGAAGGTGGCTGGGCGTCGACTTACCTGATCGACCAGTCCAAGGTTCGCCTTGAGCGTCTGGGCTTCTTTAAAGAAGTCAACGTCGAAACCCCGGCTGTACCGGGTGTGGATGACCAGGTTGACGTGAACTACGCCGTAGAAGAGCAGGCTTCCGGTTCGATTACCGCCAGTGTCGGTTTCGCCCAGAGTGCCGGCCTGATCCTCGGTGGTTCGATCACCCAGAACAACTTCCTCGGTACCGGTAACAAGGTTTCCATCGGCCTGACCCGAAGCGAATACCAGAGCCGCTATAACTTCGGTTATGTCGACCCCTACTGGACTGCTGACGGTGTGAGCCTGGGCTACAACGCCTTCTACCGCACAACCGACTACAAAGACCTCGACGTCGACGTTGCAAGCTATGCAATCGACAGCCTGGGTGTTGGCGCCAACATTGGTTACCCGATCAGTGAGACCTCGCGTCTGACCTTCGGCCTGACCGCGCAACAAGACAAGATCAAGACCGGTGTGTACACCGTGGATGAAATCTTCAACTTCGTGCGTAAAGAAGGCGACCAGTTCCTGAACTTCAAGGCTTCGGCCGGTTGGTCGGAATCGACCCTGAACAAAGGTGTGCTGGCAACCCGTGGCCATTCCCAGAGCCTGACTCTGGAAGCAACCACGCCGGGCAGCGACCTGTCGTTCTTCAAACTCGACTACCGTGGCCAGTTGTTCCAGCCATTGAGCGAAAACTACACCATGCGCCTGCACACCGAGCTGGGTTATGGCGATGGTTATGGTTCGACCAGCGGCTTGCCGTTCTATGAGAACTACTATGCTGGTGGTTTCAACTCGGTACGTGGCTTCAAGGACAGCACCCTGGGTCCTCGTGGTACTCCAAGCCGTGGCGTGGGTGTGACCGGTAACCAAGGTACTGTGGCTGACTCGGACAACGACCCGCTGCCATTCGGTGGTAACGTTCTGATCCAGGGTGGTGCGGAGATCCTGTTCCCGCTGCCATTCGTGAAAGATCAACGTTCCCTGCGTACTTCGGTCTTCTGGGATGTGGGTAACGTGTTCGACTCCAAGTGCGAACAGGTCACCAACCCCAATGGCTCGAAGTCCAACACGCAGTGCAACGACGTAAGTCTGAGCAACCTGGCGAGTTCTGTCGGTGTGGGCGTGACCTGGGTGACGGCGCTGGGCCCGTTGAGCTTTGCTCTGGCCATGCCGATCAAGAAACCGGATAACGCTGAAACCCAGATTTTCCAATTCTCCCTCGGCCAGACGTTCTAAGCGTCTGACCCAAGATAACGACAACGGATTCTGTAGGAGTGCATCGTGCGTAAGTTGACTCAATTGGTTCTCCTGGCGACTGTCCTGGTAGCGACCCCGGCCTTTGCCGAAATGAAGATTGCTGTTCTGAACTATCAGATGGCTTTGCTGGAATCCGATGCGGCCAAGAAATACGCCGTGGATGCCGAGAAGAAATTCGGTCCGCAACTGACCAAGCTGAAGACTCTGGAAAGCAGCGCCAAGGGTATCCAGGACCGTCTGGTTGCCGGTGGTGACAAGATGCAGCAAGGTGAGCGCGAGCGTCTGGAGCTTGAATTCAAGCAAAAGGCCCGTGACTACCAGTTCCAGTCCAAGGAGCTGAACGAAGCCAAAGCTGTTGCTGACCGTGAAATGCTCAAGCAGCTCAAGCCGAAACTCGACAGCGCTGTGGAAGAAGTCATCAAGAAAGGTGCCTTTGACCTGGTATTCGAACGCGGTGCCGTCATCGACGTTAAACCTCAGTACGACATCACCCGTCAGGTGATCGAGCGCATGAATCAGCTGAAGTAAGCCATGACTGCGACTATCAAGCTCGGTCAATTGGCCGAGTTCCTGGGGGCCACCTTGCGTGGCTCCCCGGAGAAGGAAATCACTGGGCTAGCCACCTTGCAGGAGGCTGGCCCAGCTCAGTTGAGCTTCCTGGCAAACCCACAATACCGTAAATACCTGGGCGACAGCCGTGCCGCAGCCGTGTTGCTGAAGGCCGCTGATGCCGAAGGGTTTGCCGGGGATGCGTTGGTTGTTGCCGACCCGTACCTGGCGTATGCCCGGGTTTCGCACCTGTTCGATCCAAAACCCAAGGCTGCTGCCGGTATCCATCCTACGGCGGTGATCGCCGATGACGCGCAGGTCGATCCTGCCGCGAGCATCGGTGCTTTTGTGGTGATCGAAAGTGGTGCGCGCATCGGGGCGGACGTGACGATCGGCGCGCAAAGCTTTATCGGTGCCCGTAGCGAGATTGGTGCCGGTGGCTGGCTGGCCCCGCGTGTGACCCTGTACCACGACGTACGCATTGGCGAACGTGTAGTGATTCAGTCGGGTGCCGTGATCGGTGGCGAGGGCTTCGGCTTCGCCAATTCCAAAGGTGTATGGAACAAGATTGCCCAGGTGGGCGGCGTGTTGATCGGCGATGACGTTGAAATTGGCGTCAATACCGCTGTTGACCGCGGCGCCTTGGCCGATACCGTCATAGGTAACGGCGTGAAACTGGATAACCAGATTCAGATTGCTCACAACGTACAGATTGGCGATCACACTGCCATGGCAGCCTGCGTAGGGATTTCCGGTAGCACCAAGATTGGCAAGCATTGCATGCTCGCCGGCGGTGTTGGCCTGGTAGGTCATATCGAAGTGTGCGACAACGTATTCATCACCGGCATGACCATGGTGACCCATTCGATTACCGAACCTGGGGCCTATTCATCCGGTACGGCCATGCAGCCTGCGGCCGAATGGCGCAAGAGCGCGGCGCGTCTGAGGCAGCTCGACGACATCGCTCGGCGCCTGAAACATCTGGAAAAGCGTGTTGGGGACGTGACCCCTGGCGGTAATGCTTCATCAGATGGCTGATACCATTTCCATATCAAGTGTGCACAGCCGCTAGACTGCCTCCTTGATTTGCTAGAGGGGCGTGCCTTAGTCCGCACGCTCCCAATCTTTATTACAGGCTTCCCCCCGAAATGATGGACATCAACGAGATTCGCGAATACCTGCCTCACCGTTATCCGTTCCTGCTGGTGGACCGGGTGACGGACCTCAATGTTGAGGAAAAGCGCATTCGTGCCTACAAGAATGTCAGCATCAACGAACCGTTCTTCAACGGTCACTTCCCTGCGCATCCCATCATGCCAGGCGTCTTGATCATCGAAGCAATGGCCCAGGCTGCCGGTATCCTTGGTTTCAAAATGCTCGACCTGAAGCCTGCCGATGGCACGCTTTACTATTTCGTGGGCTCCGACAAACTGCGCTTCCGCAACCCGGTCACCCCGGGCGATCAGTTGATCCTGGAAGCCAAGTTCATCAGCTGCAAGCGCCAGATCTGGAAGTTCGAATGCCAGGCCTCGGTCGACGGCAAGCCGGTGTGCTCGGCTGAAATCATCTGTGCGGAACGCAAACTATGAGTTTGATTGACCCTCGCGCAATCATCGATCCGACGGCCGTGTTGGCCGCCGACGTTGAGGTCGGCCCTTGGTCGATCGTCGGCGCAGGTGTGGAAATCGGCGAGGGGACAGTCATCGGGCCGCACGTGATCCTCAAAGGCCCGACGCGGATTGGCAAACACAACCGCATCTATCAGTTTTCATCGATAGGCGAAGACACCCCGGACATGAAGTACAAGGGTGAAGAGACGCGCCTGGTAATCGGTGATCACAACATCATCCGTGAAGGCGTGACCATTCACCGCGGCACCGTCCAGGACCGCGCAGAGACCACCCTGGGCGATCACAACCTGGTGATGGCCTATGCGCACATCGGCCATGACAGCGTGATCGGCAACCACTGCATCCTGGTCAACAACACTGCGTTGGCTGGCCACGTGCACGTTGATGACTGGGCGATTCTGTCCGGATTCACCCTAGTGCATCAGTACTGCCATATCGGCGCCCACAGCTTTTCAGGCATGGGTACCGCCATTGGCAAGGACGTTCCGGCGTTTGTCACGGTATTCGGCAACCCGGCAGAAGCCCGCAGCATGAACTTCGAAGGCATGCGCCGTCGTGGCTTCAGCGAAGACGCGATCCATGCCCTGCGCCGTGCCTACAAAGTGGTTTACCGCCAGGGGCTGACGGTGGACCAGGCCTTGACCGAACTGACGGAGCCGGCCGCGCTGTTTCCCGAAGTTGCGACATTCCGTGACTCGATCCAGTCGTCGACTCGCGGCATCACCCGCTGATCATGGCCAAGCTGCGTATAGCGTTGGTGGCCGGAGAAGCTTCCGGCGATATTCTCGGTGCAGGCCTGATGCGAGCCCTCAAGGCCCAGCATCCTGCGGTTGAATTCATCGGTGTCGGCGGTCCGCTGATGCAGGCTGAAGGCCTGACGTCCTACTTTCCCATGGAACGCTTGTCGGTCATGGGGCTGGTGGAGGTACTGGGCCGCTTGCGCGAGCTGCTGGCCCGCCGCAAGAAACTGATCCAGACCCTGATCGAAGAAAAGCCCGACGTCTTTATCGGAATCGACGCTCCGGACTTCACCCTCAATATCGAACTCAAGTTGCGTCAGGCCGGGATCAAGACCGTGCATTACGTCAGCCCGTCCGTGTGGGCGTGGCGGCAAAAGCGCGTGCTGAAGATCCGCGAAGGCTGCGACCTGATGCTGACCCTGCTGCCGTTCGAGGCCCGGTTCTACGAAGAGAAGGGCGTACCGGTGCGGTTTGTCGGCCATACCCTGGCCGACACCATTCCGCTCCAGGCCGACCGCGCTGCCGCTCGCGCCGAGCTGGGCTTGCCTGACGGGCCGTTGGTGGCCTTGATGCCGGGTAGCCGTGGCGGTGAAGTCGGTCGTCTTGGCGCACTGTTTTTTGATGCCGCCGAACGCCTGCAAGCCTTGAAGCCGGGCGTACGCTTCGTATTGCCGTGCGCGAGCCCTCAGCGCCGTGTGCAAATTGAAGAATTGTTGGTAGGGCGCAACTTGCCGTTGACCCTGCTCGACGGCGGCTCGCACCTGGCCCTGGCGGCGTGCGATGCAGTGTTGATCGCCTCCGGCACCGCGACCCTGGAGGCCTTGCTCTACAAGCGCCCGATGGTCGTGGCCTATCGCCTGGCGCCGCTGACCTACTGGATTCTCAAGCGTATGGTCAAAAGCCCCTACATCTCCCTGCCCAATTTGCTGGCCCAGCGCCTGCTGGTGCCCGAATTGCTGCAGGACGATGCGACGCCTGAAGCCCTGGCACAAACCCTTTTCCCGCTGATCGACGGCGGCGAAGAACAGACCCGTGGTTTCGACGAGATTCACCGTACCTTGCGCCGCGATGCGTCGAACCAGGCGGCGGATGCGGTGCTGACCTTGATCGGCCATAAACAGGAAGCCCTATGAAGACGCAGATGGGCCTGGATTTCAGCCTGGTAGCCGATGCCCTTGATCTGGTGGCCGGTGTTGACGAAGTCGGTCGTGGCCCGCTGTGTGGCGCGGTCGTCACGGCTGCGGTGATTCTCGATCCGAACCGCCCGATCCTCGGCCTCAACGACTCGAAGAAACTCACCGAAGCCCGTCGCGAAAAGCTCTTTGACGAGATCTGTGAGAAAGCCCTGAGCTGGCACATCGCCCGGGCTGAAGTCGAAGAAATCGACAAATTGAATATCCTGCACGCCACCATGCTGGCCATGCAGCGCGCCATTGAGGGCCTGCACATCACGCCAAAAATGGCGATGATCGACGGCAACCGCTGCCCCAAGCTGACCATGCCGGCGGAAGCGGTGGTCAAGGGTGACAGCAAGGTGCCGGCGATTGCCGCCGCCTCGATCCTCGCCAAAGTCAGCCGTGATCGTGAAATGGCAGCGTTCGAATTGATCTATCCCGGCTACGGGATGGGTGGACATAAGGGCTACCCGACGCCCGTTCATCTGGAAGCTCTGGCTCGTCTTGGCCCGACCCCGATCCACCGACGCTCGTTCGCCCCGGTTCGCCAGGCTTACGAGGCGCGGGAAAGCCTGATCGAGGTTTAGCAGCAAGGCTGATGTTTTTGCCAAGGCCCGGTACAATCCGGGCCTTGTTGTCTCCACGTTTTTAGACAGGATCACTATGCCGGCTTCATTCGTTCACCTGCGCCTGCACACTGAATACTCCCTGGTCGACGGCCTGGTACGGATCAAACCCCTGGTCAAGACCCTGGTGGGCATGAACATGCCCGCCGTGGCGGTGACCGACCAGAACAACATGTGTTCCCTGGTCAAGTTCTACAAGGCCGCCATGGGCGCCGGCATCAAGCCGATCTGCGGCGCCGACCTGTGGCTGTCCAACAAAGACCCGGATAACCCACTGAGCCGCATCAGCCTGCTGGCGATGAACGGCGTTGGTTATCGCAACCTCACCGAACTGATTTCCCGCGGTTTTATCGACGGCCAGCGCAACGGCTCGATCATCATCGAGCGTGAATGGGTGGCCGAAGCCAGCGAAGGGCTGATCATGCTCTCGGCGGCCAAAGAGGGTGAAATCGGTATCGCGTTGTTGGGCGGCAACCCTCACGAGGCCGAAGTGCTCGCCCGTGAATGGATGGACGTGTTCCCCGACCGCTTCTACCTGGAAATCCAGCGTACCAATCGCCCCAATGATGAAGAGCAGTTGCACGCCGCCGTGGCCCTGGCTGAAAAGCTCGGCGCGCCGCTGGTGGCGACCAACGATGTGCGCTTTATCAAGAAGGAAGACTTCGAGGCCCACGAAACTCGCGTCTGTATTGGCGAAGGGCGGGCGCTGGACGATCCGCGCCGCTCGAAAAACTACAGCGAAGAGCAGTACCTCAAAAGCGCCGATGAAATGGCCGAGTTGTTCAGTGACCTGCCCGAGGCCCTGGAAAACTCCGTCGAAATCGCCAAGCGCTGCAACATTGAAGTGAAGCTGGGCAAACACTTCCTGCCCAACTTCCCGATTCCCGATGGCATGACCATCGACGAGTATTTCCGCAAGGTGTCCTTCGACGGTCTGGAGGAGCGCCTGAGCGTCCTGCTGCCCAAGGACACCACTGAAGATTATGAAGCCAAGCGCCAGGTCTACGTCGATCGGCTGAATTTCGAGCTGGATATCATCATCCAGATGGGGTTCCCCGGTTACTTCCTGATCGTAATGGACTTTATCCAGTGGGCCAAAAGCAACGGCGTGCCGGTGGGCCCAGGCCGTGGATCGGGTGCCGGGTCGCTGGTGGCCTATGTGCAGAAGATCACCGACCTCGACCCGCTGGAATATGACCTGCTGTTCGAACGGTTCCTTAACCCGGAACGGGTATCGATGCCCGACTTCGACGTCGACTTCTGCATGGACGGTCGCGACCGGGTTATCGAATACGTAGCCGAGAAATACGGCCGCAACGCTGTAAGCCAGATCATCACCTTCGGTTCCATGGCGGCCAAAGCGGTAATCCGCGACGTGGCCCGGGTGCAGGGCAAGTCCTACGGCCTGGCTGACCGCCTGTCGAAGATGATCCCGTTTGAAGTCGGCATGACCCTGGAAAAAGCCTACGAGCAAGAAGAAATCCTGCGGGACTTCATCAAGGTCGATGAAGAAGCGGCTGAAATCTGGGACATGGCGCGCAAACTTGAAGGCGTGGTGCGGAACGTCGGTAAACACGCCGGTGGTGTAGTAATCGCTCCTACCAAGCTGACGGACTTTTCGCCGATCTATTGCGATGAAGAAGGCGACGGCCTGGTAACCCAGTTCGACAAGGACGACGTGGAGGCGGCCGGCCTGGTGAAGTTCGACTTCCTCGGCCTGCGTACCCTGACGATCATCGACTGGGCGCTGAAGACCATCAACCGCGAGCGCGCCAAGATCGATGAGCCGCCGCTGGATATCGCGTTTATCCCGCTGGACGACAAGCCGACGTACCAGTTGCTGCAAAAAGCCGAAACCACGGCCGTGTTCCAGCTTGAATCCCGCGGCATGAAAGAGCTGATCAAAAAGCTCAAGCCCGACTGCCTGGAAGACTTGATCGCACTGGTGGCCCTGTTCCGTCCGGGCCCGTTGCAATCGGGCATGGTGGATGACTTCATCAACCGTAAGCACGGGCGTGCCGAGCTGGCTTACCCGCACTCCGATTACCAGTACGAAGGCCTCAAGCCCGTACTGGCACCGACCTACGGCATCATCCTGTATCAAGAACAGGTGATGCAGATTGCCCAGGTGATGGCCGGCTACACCCTGGGTGGCGCCGACATGCTGCGTCGGGCCATGGGTAAGAAAAAGCCCGAGGAAATGGCCAAGCAGCGCGGCGGTTTCATTGAAGGTTGCGCCACCAACAATATCGACGCTGACCTTGCCGGTAACATCTTCGACCTGGTGGAGAAATTCGCCGGTTACGGCTTCAACAAGTCCCACTCCGCCGCCTATGGCCTGGTTTCCTACCAGACCGCGTGGCTGAAGGCTCACTACCCGGCGCCGTTCATGGCCGCGGTACTGTCTGCGGATATGCACAACACCGACAAGGTCGTGACCTTGATCGAGGAAGTGCGCACCATGAAGCTGCGCCTCGACGCGCCGGACGTGAACACCTCCGAGTTCAAGTTCACGGTGAACGACGAAGGCCGCATCATTTATGGCCTCGGCGCGATCAAGGGCGTGGGCGAAGGCCCGGTGGAGGCGATTACCGAAGCGCGCCAGGACGGGCCGTTCAAGGACCTGTTCGACTTCTGCGCCCGGGTCGACCTCAAGCGCATCAACAAACGTACCCTGGATGGCTTGATCCGCAGCGGCGCCCTGGATCGCCTGGGCCCGTACTTCCATGATGAGCCGAAGGCATACCAGGCCAACATCGACCGCAACCGCGCGGTATTGCTGACTGCCATGGAAGAAGCGATCAAGGCTGCCGAGCAGACTGCCCGCACCCACGACAGTGGCCACGCCGACCTGTTTGGCGGGCTGTTCGTCGAAGCAGACGCCGACGTCTACGCCAACCATCGCAAGGCCAAGGACCTGACCCTCAAGGAACGCCTCAAGGGTGAGAAAGACACCCTGGGCCTGTACCTCACCGGTCACCCGATTGACGAGTATGAAGGTGAAATCCGGCGGTTCGCCCGTCAGCGCATCATTGACCTGAAGCCGGCGCGGGATACCCAGACCGTCGCGGGTATGATCATCGCCCTGCGGGTGATGAAGAACAAAAAGGGCGACAAGATGGGGTTCATCACCCTTGACGACCGCTCGGGCCGGATCGAAGCTTCGTTGTTCGCCGATGCGTTCCACTCCGCCCAGTCGCTGCTGCAGACCGACGCCATGGTGGTGGTGGAAGGGGAGGTCAGCAACGACGACTTCTCCGGCGGCCTGCGCCTGCGGATCAAACGCGTGATGAGCATGGAAGATGCCCGCACCAACCTGGCCGAAAGCCTGCGCTTGAAGGTCAAGACCGATGCGCTCAAAGGCGATCAGCTACGCTGGTTGGGCGACTTGCTTAAACGCCACCGTGGCGCCTGCCCGGTGACCATGGAGTACACCCGCGACGATGCCAAGGCGATGTTGCAGTTTGGTGAGACGTGGCGAATTGATCCCGCTGATGGCTTGATTCAAGCATTGCGTGACCAGTTCGGGCGTGACAACGTCTTCCTCCAATACCGTTGATGGGTCAGGCGGTACCAAGAACGCCTGATCTCGACCCAATATTTAATCTCGACCTAAACACGCCTCTCCCTTAAGGTAGGGCGCGAATAGACAACCGGCTGGCCAGGCACTCCCTGGCCGTCGACCCAAGACGGACGCTTATGAACCCGAATTTTCTTGATTTCGAACAGCCGATCGCTGACCTGCAAGCCAAGATCGAAGAACTGCGCCTGGTCGGCAATGACAATTCGCTGAATATCGGCGATGAAATCGCTCGCCTGCAAGACAAGAGCAGCACGCTCACCGAAGACATCTTCGGCAAGCTGACCAGTTGGCAGATCGCGCGCCTGGCCCGCCACCCGCGCCGTCCGTACACCCTGGACTACATCGAGCACATTTTCACCGAGTTCGATGAGCTGCACGGCGACCGTCATTTCTCCGACGACGCGGCCATCGTGGGCGGTATCGCCCGCCTGGACGACCAGCCCGTGATGGTGATCGGTCACCAGAAAGGCCGTGAAGTGCGCGAGAAGGTTCGCCGCAACTTCGGCATGCCGCGCCCCGAAGGCTACCGCAAGGCTTGCCGCCTGATGGAAATGGCCGAGCGCTTCAAGATGCCGATCCTGACCTTCATCGACACCCCGGGCGCCTACCCAGGTATTGACGCTGAAGAGCGCAACCAGAGCGAAGCGATTGCCTGGAACCTGCGAGTGATGGCGCGTCTGAAGACGCCGATCATCGCGACCGTGATCGGTGAAGGCGGTTCCGGCGGCGCACTGGCCATTGGCGTCTGCGACCAGTTGAACATGCTGCAATATTCGACCTATGCGGTGATCTCGCCGGAAGGTTGCGCCTCGATCCTGTGGAAAACCGCCGAGAAAGCGCCGGACGCTGCCGAAGCCATGGGCATCACCGCTGATCGCCTGAAAGGCCTGGGTATTGTGGACAAAGTGATCGCCGAGCCATTGGGCGGCGCCCACCGTGACCCGGCTGCCGCGGCCGCGACCATTCGTGCCGAACTCGGCTCGCAACTGGCGATGCTCAAGAAGTTCGACAACGAGGCGCTGCTGGCCCGTCGTTACGAGCGACTGATGAGCTACGGTCTCTAAGTCGACGCCGTATTAAATGTGGGAGCTGGCTTGTGTGGGAGCTGGCTTGCCTGCGATGGCATCAACTCGGTGCAATAGATAAACCGAGTTGTTTGCATCGCGGGCAAGCCCGGCTCCCACACAAGCCAGCTCCCACATTTGCTTTGTGTATGCTGGGTTGTCGCATTCCAGATTGATGGCGTCCTTTGCTATGAAGCCCACCTTAACCGCCAAACTTCTGCAAACCCTTGCCCCCTGGCGCAACGCCCCGGCCTGGCATATCGCCTTCTCCGGCGGTCTCGACTCCACCGTCCTGCTGCACCTTCTGGCCACTCTGGCCAAAACTGACAAACTTCCGCCACTCAGTGCGCTGCATGTTCATCATGGGCTGCAAGCTGCGGCTGACGCGTGGCCGGCTCATTGCCAGGCCGTGTGTGACGCCCTGGGCGTGCCCCTGCGGGTGATCCGTGTGCAGGTGCAACAAGGCGCAAGCCTGGAGCGTGCCGCCCGTGAGGCGCGGTATCAGGCGTTTGCCGAGGTCACCGGGGCAGGGGAGTTGCTGATCACCGGCCAGCACCGCGACGATCAGGCCGAAACCTTGCTGTTTCGCTTGTTACGTGGGGCTGGTGTACGTGGGCTGGCGGCAATGCCCGCGCAACGTCCGTTGGCGGGCGGATATCTGGTTCGCCCCTTGCTGGCGGTATCCCGCGCCGATCTGGAAGCCTACGCCCGCGAGCAGGACTTAACCTGGATCGAAGACCCGTCCAACGCCGATCCGCGTTTCTCGCGCAATTACCTGCGCCACCATGTTTTCCCGCAGCTTGCCAAGCGTTGGCCTCAGGCCGTCAGCACCATGGCCCGCAGCGCCGAACACTTGAGCGAAGCCCAGGGCCTGCTCGACGAACTCGCACAAATAGACCTGCTTGCCGCGAGCCGACCCTCGGCGTTTCCCTGGCTGGCGTTGCCCTCGCTGGCCCTTGAGCCGCTTGCCGCGCTCTCCGAGGCCCGCCAGCGCAACGCACTCATGCACTGGCTGACACCGCTGACACGCTTGCCCGACAGCGAACACTGGGCCGGTTGGTCGACCTTGCGCGACGCCAGGGAAGACGCACAG
The DNA here is from genome assembly GCF_024807515.1 of Pseudomonas sp. BIGb0558. Taxonomy (NCBI): domain Bacteria; kingdom Pseudomonadati; phylum Pseudomonadota; class Gammaproteobacteria; order Pseudomonadales; family Pseudomonadaceae; genus Pseudomonas; species Pseudomonas sp. BIGb0558. The sequence goes on along the minus strand of NZ_JANUEW010000019.1, from coordinate 71,888 downwards.
CCCCTGTGGCGCCTGGCCGACGGTGAATTGCACCGCTGTGCCGGGCAGATCTGGTGGTTACCCGCCAGTTGGTCGGAATTTTCTGACGCGGCGGTGAACTGGTCGCACCCGCAAAACCCACTACAGTTACCCGGTAACGGCCAACTGCATTTCAGTGGCAGCGCACCTGAGGGCCCCTTGAGCATCCGTTATCGCCAGGGCGGCGAAATCTTGGAATTGCCAGGCCGGGGCCGGCGTGACCTGAAGCGGTTGCTTAACGAAAGTGCGATACCAGGCTTCATCCGTGGCAGATTGCCGCTGCTGTATCAGGGCCAACAATTGCTGGTTGTGGCCAACCTGCCGGGGCTTGCGACAGGTGGCGGTACCGGCTGGCAATTACATTGGATACCACCAACCTGCGATCAAGGTTTGAGCTGATAGAGCCTTTCCGGTAGACTACGCTCCCTTCTTGATACAACTTCTGTGGATTCGCCTGAATCGCAGGAGTTGCCGATTACCAAGCAGTCTTTGCTGGGCGATTCCAAAAAATGTGTAGCGATCAACGTACCGGTGTTTCATTGCTGGTCTGTCACAACGCGGCGGTTTTTTTGAAAGGTGCACTGTGATTAATGCAGGTGATCGGGGGCTTCGGCCTTCCTTCGCTTTCCCCGGCGGCTCGGACCGCTTTAACGCAGACTTCTAGGGTTTTTCATGACGCGCTACATATTCGTCACGGGCGGTGTTGTTTCTTCATTGGGGAAAGGCATTGCCTCCGCTTCATTGGCGGCCATCCTGGAGGCGCGGGGACTTAAGGTCACCATGCTCAAGCTGGACCCGTACATCAACGTTGACCCGGGCACCATGAGCCCGTTCCAGCACGGTGAAGTGTTCGTCACCCACGACGGCGCCGAGACCGACCTGGACCTGGGCCACTACGAGCGGTTCATCCGCACGACCATGACCCAGAACAACAACTTCACCACCGGCCGTGTCTACGAGCACGTGCTGCGCAAGGAGCGCCGTGGTGACTACCTGGGTGCAACCATCCAGGTGATCCCGCACATCACCGACGAAATCAAGCGCCGCATCATCAAGGGTGCAGGCGATGCCGACGTGGCAATGGTCGAGATCGGTGGCACCGTGGGTGACATCGAATCCCAGCCGTTCCTCGAAGCCATCCGCCAGTTGCGTTTCGAAGTCGGCGCCAAGCGCGCGATGCTGATGCACCTGACACTGGTGCCGTACATCGCCACCGCCGGCGAAACCAAAACCAAGCCTACCCAGCACTCGGTCAAGGAACTGCGTTCCATCGGCCTGCAGCCGGACGTGCTGGTATGCCGCTCCGACCACGCGATCGACATCGCGTCCCGTCGCAAGATCGCCCAGTTCACCAACGTTGAAGAACGTGCGGTGATCGCCCTGGAAGACGCCGACACCATCTACAAGATCCCGGGCATCCTGCATTCCCAGGGCCTGGATGATTTTGTTGTCGAGCGTTTCGGCCTGCAGTGTGGCGGCGCCGATCTGTCCGAGTGGGAAGCCGTGGTCGACGCCAAGCTCAACCCTGAGCATGAAGTCACCATCGCCATGGTCGGCAAGTACATGGAACTGCTGGACGCCTACAAGTCGCTGATCGAAGCGATGAGCCACGCGGGCATCAGCAACCGTACCAAGGTCAACCTGCGCTACATCGACTCCGAAGACATCGAGAACCAGGGCACTGCGCTGCTGGAAGGCGTTGACGCCATCCTGGTTCCGGGCGGCTTCGGCCTGCGTGGCGTGGAAGGCAAGATCACTGCCGTCCAGTACGCTCGTGAGAACAAGGTGCCGTACCTGGGCATCTGCCTGGGCATGCAAGTGGCGGTCATCGAGTTCGCCCGTAACGTGATGGGCTGGAAAGACGCCAACTCCACCGAGTTCGATCGCACCAGCGGTCACCCGGTCGTGGGCCTGATCACCGAGTGGGAAGATGCCACCGGCGCGGTCGAAACCCGTACCGAAACCTCCGACCTGGGCGGCACCATGCGCCTCGGCGCGCAGGATTGCCTGCTGGAGCCGGGCTCGCTGGTTCACGATTGCTACGGCAAGGACGTGATCGTCGAGCGTCACCGTCACCGCTATGAAGTGAACAACAACCTGCTGCCGAAAATCATGGAAGCCGGCCTGAAAATCTCCGGTCGTTCCGGTGATGGCGCGCTGGTTGAAGTGGTTGAAGCACCGGATCATCCATGGTTCGTGGCGTGCCAGTTCCACCCGGAGTTCACATCGACCCCGCGCGACGGTCACCCGTTGTTCAGCGGCTTCGTCAAAGCAGCACTGACGCAACATCAGAAGAAGGCGTAAACCTGATGGCCCAGAAGATCATTCGCGTAGGCGACATCGAGATTGCCAACGACAAGCCCATGGTGCTGTTCGGCGGCATGAACGTGCTGGAAAGCCGCGACATGGCGATGCAGGTCTGCGAAGAGTACGTGAAGGTGACCGAGAAACTCGGTATCCCTTACGTGTTCAAGGCCAGCTTCGACAAGGCCAACCGTTCGTCCGTGACCTCCTACCGCGGCCCGGGCCTTGAAGAAGGCATGCGGATCTTCCAGGACATCAAGCAAGCCTTCGGCGTGCCGATCATCACCGACGTCCACGAGCCGGAACAGGCTGCCGTGGTCGCCGAGGTGTGCGACATCATCCAGCTGCCGGCCTTCCTGTCGCGCCAGACCGACCTCGTGGTCGCCATGGCCAAGACCGGCGCTGTGATCAATATCAAGAAGGCCCAGTTCCTCGCGCCCCAGGAAATGAAACACATCCTGAACAAGTGCGTGGAAGCGGGTAACGACCAGTTGATCCTCTGCGAGCGTGGTTCGAGCTTCGGCTACAACAACCTCGTGGTGGACATGCTCGGTTTCGGCATCATGAAACAGTTCGAATACCCGGTGTTCTTCGACGTGACCCACGCGCTGCAAATGCCCGGTGGTCGTGCCGATTCCGCTGGCGGGCGCCGTGCCCAGGTACTGGACCTGGCCAAGGCCGGCATCAGCCAGTCCCTGGCGGGCCTGTTCCTGGAAGCCCATCCGGACCCGGACAACGCCAAGTGCGACGGCCCATGCGCCCTGCGCCTGGACAAGCTTGAGCCATTCCTGGCCCAGTTGAAGCAGTTGGACGACCTGGTCAAGAGTTTTCCAGTCGTCGAAACCGCGTAATATCGGCGAACCTAATTCTGTAGGAGCCGGCTTGCCGGCGATGGCATCCTCAAAAACGCCATCGCCGGCAAGCCGGCTCCTACAAAGCAGCAATGTGCGCGACAAGTTAAATCGAGCGGTATAGAGCGTTTTCGTCAACTTTGGAGTGTTTACAACAATGGCAAAAATCGTCGACATCAAAGGTCGTGAAGTTCTCGACTCCCGTGGCAACCCTACCGTCGAAGCCGACGTGCTTCTCGATAACGGCATCATCGGCAGCGCCTGCGCGCCGTCCGGTGCTTCCACAGGTTCCCGCGAAGCGCTGGAACTGCGTGATGGCGACAAGAGCCGTTACCTGGGCAAGGGTGTACTCAAGGCAGTCGCCAACATCAATGGCCCGATCCGTGACCTGCTGCTGGGCAAGGACCCGCTTGACCAGAAAGCCCTCGATCACGCGATGATCAAGCTCGACGGTACCGAAAACAAAGGCAGCCTGGGCGCCAACGCCATCCTCGCCGTGTCCCTGGCCGCTGCCAAGGCCGCTGCACAGGACCAGGACCTGCCGCTGTACGCCCACATCGCCAACCTGAACGGCACTCCGGGTGTCTATTCGATGCCGGTGCCGATGATGAACATCATCAACGGTGGCGAGCACGCCGATAACAACGTCGACATCCAGGAATTCATGGTGCAGCCGGTTGGCGCCAAGACCTTCTCCGAAGGCCTGCGCATGGGCACCGAGATTTTCCACCACCTCAAGGCTGTGCTGAAGGCCCGTGGCCTGAGCACTGCGGTGGGTGACGAAGGTGGTTTCGCACCGAACCTGGCGTCCAACGAAGATGCACTGAAAGTGATCTCCGAAGCCGTGGCCAACGCTGGCTACAAGCTGGGCACCGACGTGACCCTGGCCCTGGACTGCGCGGCCAGCGAATTCTACGAAGACGGCAAGTACAACCTGTCCGGTGAAGGCCACGTGTTCACCTCCGAAGGTTTTGCCGACTACCTGAAGGGCCTGACTGAACGCTACCCGATCATCTCCGTTGAAGATGGCCTGGACGAGTCCGACTGGGCTGGCTGGAAAATCCTCACCGACAAGATCGGCGAGAAAATCCAACTGGTGGGCGACGACCTGTTCGTGACCAACACCAAGATACTGAAAGAAGGCATCGACAAAAAGATCGCCAACTCGATCCTGATCAAGTTCAACCAGATCGGCACCCTGACCGAAACCCTGGAAGCTATCCAGATGGCCAAGGCAGCGGGCTACACCGCCGTGATCTCCCACCGCTCCGGCGAAACCGAAGATTCGACCATTGCCGACCTGGCCGTGGGCACTTCGGCCGGGCAGATCAAGACCGGTTCCCTGTGCCGTTCCGATCGCGTTTCCAAGTACAACCAATTGCTGCGTATCGAAGAGCAACTGGGCGGCAAAGCCAAATACAACGGTCGCAGCGAGTTTCGCGGCTGATTGTTAAATGGTAAAAGGTCAGCGGATTACGTCGGAAAAATCACAATAGCGTGAATTTCGACGCTAATCTCATGACTAACAAGCACAAGCCTGGTTTTTCCAGGCTTCGTGCTATCAGTTGCTGCAAAAGTTTTGCATGGCTGTCTTTTTTCACTGGATACCCGATATTCGATGCGCAGTCCCAATTGGTTGTTCCTCGTCTTGCTCTTGCTGCTGGCTGGCCTGCAGTACCGCCTTTGGGTGGGGAATGGCAGCTTGGCGCAGGTCACCGAACTGACCCAGCAAATTGCCGCACAGCACGCCGAAAACGAGGTGCTGCTGGAGCGCAATCGCGTGCTCGATGCCGAAGTACTTGAACTGAAGAAAGGCATGGAGACCGTTGAAGAACGGGCTCGTCACGAGTTGGGCATGGTCAAGGAGGGCGAGACCCTCTACCAGTTGGCCCAATGAGTATTTCGTCACCGGCCTTCTGGGCCGTGATTCCTGCCGCGGGCGTTGGTGCCCGTATGGCCGCGGACCGTCCCAAGCAGTACCTGCAACTGGGCGGCCGGACTATTCTTGAACACAGCCTTGGCTGTTTCCTCGACCACCCTGACCTCAAGGGGCTGGTGGTCAGTGTTGCTGTCGACGACCCTTACTGGCCAACCCTGGCCTGCGCCACCGACCCGCGTATCGTGCGTGTGGACGGCGGTGAAGAGCGCTCGGGGTCTGTACTTAACGCCTTGCTGTACCTGCATGGCCAGGGCGCCGGCGATGATGACTGGGTGCTGGTGCACGATGCGGCCCGGCCCAACCTCAGCCGCGACGACCTCGACAAACTGCTGTTTGAGCTCGCCAACGATCCCGTCGGCGGTCTGCTGGCGGTGCCGGCGCGGGATACCCTCAAGCGCGCCGACAAGCATGGCCGGGTGCTGGAAACCGTTGATCGCAGCGAAATCTGGCAGGCCTACACACCGCAGATGTTTCGCCTGGGCGCCCTGCATCGGGCCCTGGCCGACAGCCTGGTGTCGGACGTGGTCATCACCGACGAAGCCTCTGCCATGGAATGGGCCGGCCACGCGCCGCGCCTGATCGAAGGCCGTTCCGACAATATCAAGGTCACTCGCCCCGAGGACCTTGAATGGCTGCGCCAGCGCCGAGCCAGCCAGCCCAGATGATTCAGCCGGATACCTGCTCCACACCGGGCCGGGCTTTCAGTGCATCAACCAGCGCCTGCTGGCTGTCGAAATATTTCTGATCGATTGACCAGCCCGCCGCACTGATGAAAAAACGCGTGCCTGTTTGATTGACCGTGATGGTCTGGATGTTGCCCCGTCGGGACCGGTAGAGAATCTGCGCCGACGTTGTGGGCGTGGCCGCCGTGAGCAGGAACTGCCCCGGTTTTGTCAGTTGTTTCTCAGGGTCTCTCAGCACTAGGCTGTGTGACGGCCCTGGCGTTTCTTGGGCTGGCCTGCGCAATGACGCGGTATCAACCCGCAATACAAAATTCGCCTTGACCGTCGCGTCGCCCCGGCCGATTCCCATGCTGGAGGTCTGCCCGGGGTCGGCCTCAATCCCCAATTGTTGCCCGGGACGGGCATCCTCTATCCGCAGACCGATGCTGCCCGTCAACTCTGCCAGCCCCGGGACTCCCCGATAATTGTTGGTATGGCTGTCACCCACGAATGCGATCCACTTTCCCGGATGGCGCTTGGTGGTCTGGATCCATTGAATCACTTCGGTTGCGTAGAAATTCATCATCTGCTGGCGAAGTGTGCCACTGGCATCAGGCATGTCCCGGATCATGTAACTGACGGTGCAATCGATGGGTTGTACCTTGATGCCGGCCTCCCTGGCTTTGATTACGATATTTTGAAACGTGTAATAGCTATCGCGCAAAGGTGGGTAGATGCCCTTCAGGTAATTTTTCAGCTCATCGGGCATGCGCGCCGACCTGGAGCGGTAGAACAGCTTGAGCAACGGCGTATGAATGTCCGTCAGCAAATGCTCGAAATAGATCCGCTTTACCCCGACTCGCGCCAGCTCCTGCATGTTATCGATCAGAAACGCCTTGCTCGACACCGCGCCGTGGGTTTCGCCCACCACCAGGCCATCGCTGGCACCGAACAGTTTGTGGATGATGCTGGTCTGGGCTTCGTCGAGGCTGAACGTCGGCAGTACCGGCCGGAGAGGGGAGAGCATTCGGTTATTAAAAAACTCGGTAGAGTCCTGGGCCAATTTACCTCTCTTTTCAAAGAACAGGCTGCGGGTATCCCGTAGCGCTTGTTGCTGGCTTCCAAGGGGTTCGAAGTCTGCGGAGAACGAATTGTTGTCGCTCATCATGTTCGCCACGGCATCGCGCAACGGTGCTGGCATTTCATAGGTGTTGAAAAAGGTGGAATGGTCGGGGCCGCCAAAAAACCGGTAGATGCGTTGCCAGCCATTGCGAAACGCACCGCCTCCGCTCAATCCCGCGCGCCGCCATCGCCGGTCGGCACTTTGTATGGCGTAGAGCCCGGTCGCATGGATTTTTCCGGGGAGCACAGGATCGGTCATGAACAGTTCGAAAAAACCGCCCTCATTGGGAGTGCTGTAGGTCAAGAACGGGTCGCCATTGATCTTTACCGTCTGCAGGCCTGTGGGCGCCGGCGGAGGCAGTTTGGCCGGTGCCCATCCTTCATCTGTTGCAGGTGTTGAGCCGGTGGTGGTGATACTGACCCTGATGTTGCCGTTGCTCTCTCTGGACGCCTTGCCCAGTTGCCTGCGCAGGCTGTTGAGGCTGGCTGCCTGGGTCGTGAGGCCATGAATCGTCACCGGCATCGCATTCAGGGCGCCGAAGATGATGCGTTCCGTGCCTTTTGGTTTGTCTCTGAGCACGTCGTCGGCGCCAATCGCCATCTCGGTGAGGCCTTGTGTCAGAAAGCAGAATTCCGCCAACAGTGCCGAGCGCATTGCCAGTGCCAGGGGGAGTGCCAGCAGGCAGCCTTTTTCCAGGCTGTCGAGGGTGTTGGCCTTGCGGGTGTCGAGGGGGGACACGATGGTGTTCGCCATCAGCTTGCTGATGCGTGCTTTCACCTGGCGAGTCACGTAGTCGAACGGGTCGCCGCTGAGTGGCGGGTACGTGGGGTTGTTGATGTATTGCGCGGGATCCCAATAGGCGTCCGGCAGCAGTTTGTTGAACAGCCCGGACGCCGGGGCCGGGCCGGGAAAAGCGCTCATGCCGATCAACGCTTCCTCGACACCGTTGTAGATCAGGCCGGAGTCGACGGTGTCGGGGTCGAAATGGTTGGTCAGGGCTTTTCGCTGAGTGGCGTTTTTGGCCACGCTCACCACCTTTGCACGCATGGAGGCCGGATGGGTATAGCCGTGGAAGGGCGACGAGTTGCCCGGAATGTAGAGCAGGGTGATTTGGCTCTGGTTGTCGGTGATGGTGAGGATGTCGGTGGCTTCGCTGTTGTGAATGCGCAGCAGCCGCAGGGAGATGCCGGCGTCCGGGACGTAGGGCGCCTGCATGTCCTCGAGGGTCAGGTTGCTGAAGTCTTTCTCGACCGCTACGCCGGCCGCCCGTGCTGCCAGTTGGCGCTCTTCAACGGTAAGGCTGAACTCTTCGAACTGAATCAGGTAGGCCTCGATAAAGGCGATGCGCATCAGGGTTTTATAGTTTTCCTGATGCTTGTCCCAGAAAGCCAGGATGGCATTGTTGTAAGCCTCTTCAAAATTGCTCGATTGCACGGCGACGCGAAAGGTTTGAGGCGAGATGTCCAGCTGTGTATCCGGGCCATACACCTGCGGCAGGCTGCGCAGGTAAATGGCTTCATAACGTTGCGGGGGGATCCAGCCGCTGGTGATGAACTCGTCGTTGAATACCGCCGGGATCCGGTTATCCATCAGGCGCGGCAACTCGGGAACGATGTTGAAATACGGCGCGGTCATGGAGTACTCGGTGATGTTGACCAGCCCGCCGGGGGCCACTGGCGCATTGGTGATCAGCGCCTCGGTCAACGTCATTGACTGCACAATCGCGCCGGTGAATGGCGCGTCGGGGTTGTCGGTGTTGTATTCGATTGTGGTCAGCAGGGTGTTGTCCGGGTCCAGTTCTTCGCTGCAGAACGGCTGGGCCCGTTCGCGAATCAGGTTGGCGGCAATTTCGCCGGGAACCGGGAAGTCGGCCAGTACTTTGTGAATAAAGTGGTTGGTGCGTTGGATCTGCGGGGTGTTAGTGCTCATCTGCTTGCCTTGTGGCAGTGGAAACTGCGGGTATTTGCAGGCAAGCGGGTACTGGTCGGGTGTTACTTATCTGGGGGTGTACACCGGGTTTTTAGCGAGCCCGTCCTTAAGGAAATCCACTAGCTTTCGCACTTTTGGCGACAGATGACGCTGTTGCGGATACAGCGCCCACACGGCGGTATTCGGCGGCTGGTGAGCCTCAAGCAACGACACCAGGGCGCCGCTGTTCAGATGCTCCAGCACGTAGTAGTCGGGCAACTGACACAACCCCACACCTTGTAACGCGGCATCGAGCACCGCTTGCCCACTGTTGCAGCGCCAATTGCCCTGTACGCGTTGGGAAAATTCCCGCCCGTCCTGTTCCAGTTGCCAGATGTCGGAGCTGCCGATCAGGCAGTTATGCCGGCTCAATTCCGACAGGCTGTGTGGGCGACCATACCGTTCAAGGTAGGAGGGCGATGCGCACAGGTACATGCGCCGTGGCGCCAGGCGGCTGGCCACCATGCGTGAGTCGGAAAGCCGCCCCAGACGGATGGCCAGGTCCAGGCCTTCATGCACCAGGTCCAGCTGGCGGTTACTCAGTTCCACGTCCACCCGCAGTTGCGGATACAGCCCCATGAAGCGCGTTACCAGCGGCACGATAAACCGTTCGCCATACGCCACTGCGCAGGTCATGCGCAGCATGCCTTTGGGCTCGCTGGCCAGGTCGCCCACGGCGCGCAGGGCCTCCTCGCGGCCATCCTGCAGGCGCTGGCAGTGCTGCAAAAACGTCTGGCCGGCCTCCGTCAGCGTCACCCGACGGGTACTGCGATACAGCAGTCGCGTTTGCAGTCGCTCTTCCAGCCGTGCCACCTGGCGGCTGATATGGGAGGACGAAACCCCGAGACGCTCCGCTGCCGCCGTGAATTGGCAGCATTCAGCCACGGCGACGAATTCGTCGATGCCTTCCCAGCGGTTTTCCAGCATGAGGATTATCCCTGTACGGCAATAATGTTTTGCTTTGGTCTGGATTATTAATCAACCAGCCATGTTTTACACTGTCGGTCTTACGTTTTTAATCCATGGAGAAACCGGATGATCAAGTCCCGCGCGGCCGTAGCCTTCGAAGCCAAGAAGCCCCTTGAGATCGTTGAAGTGGATGTGGCCATGCCCAAGGCTGGCGAAGTGTTGCTGCGGGTGGTGGCCTCCGGTGTCTGCCATACCGACGCCTACACCCTGTCGGGCGCCGACCCGGAAGGCATCTTCCCGTCGATCCTCGGCCATGAAGGTGGTGCGGTGGTGGAAGCCATCGGTGAAGGCGTGACCTCGGTGGCGGTGGGCGACCATGTGATCCCGCTGTACACCCCGGAATGCGGCAAATGCAAATTCTGCCTGTCGGGCAAGACCAACCTCTGCCAGGCGATTCGCGCCACCCAGGGCAAAGGCCTGATGCCCGACGGTACTTCGCGCTTTTCCTACAAGGGCCAGCCGATTTTCCACTACATGGGCACCTCGACCTTCTCCGAATACACCGTGCTGCCGGAAATCTCCGTAGCCAAGATCCCCAAAGAAGCGCCGCTGGAAAAAGTCTGCCTGCTGGGCTGTGGCGTCACCACCGGCATCGGTGCGGTGATCAACACCGCCAAGGTCAAGCCGGGCGACACCGTGGCCATCTTCGGCCTGGGCGGTATCGGCCTGTCGGCGGTGATCGGCGCGGTAAAAGCCAAGGCCGGCCGCATCATCGCCATCGACATCAACCCGGCCAAGTTTGAAATCGCCAAGCAACTGGGCGCCACCGACTGCATCAACCCGAAAGACTACGACCGCCCGATCCAGGACGTGATCGTTGATCTGACCGACGGCGGCGTCGACTTTTCCTTCGAATGCATCGGCAATGTCCAACTGATGCGTGCGGCCCTGGAGTGCTGCCACAAGGGTTGGGGCGAGTCGGTGATCATCGGCGTGGCCGGTGCCGGCCAGGAAATCGCTACCCGTCCGTTCCAGCTGGTGACCGGTCGCGTCTGGCGCGGTTCGGCGTTTGGTGGTGTGCGCGGTCGCAGCGAATTGCCAAGCTACGTGGAAATGGCCCAGACCGGCGAAATCCCGTTGGATACCTTCATCACCCACACCATGGGCCTGGAAGATATCAACAAGGCGTTTGACCTGATGCATGAAGGCAAGAGCATCCGTACCGTCATTCACTTCTGAGGTCGGCCATGAGTCTGGAAAACCTGTCATGCCAGAAAAGCTTCGGCGGCTGGCACAAACGCTACAAGCACCATTCCGATGTGCTGGGCTGCGACATGACCTTCGCCGTGTACCTGCCGCCGCAAGCGGAGCAGGGCGGCAAATTGCCGGTGCTGTACTGGCTGTCGGGGCTGACCTGCACCGATGAGAACTTCATGCAGAAGGCCGGCGCCCAGCGCATGGCGGCCGAATTGGGGTTGATCATCGTGGCGCCGGACACCAGCCCGCGCGGGCCCGGGGTGCCGGGTGACCCGGACAACGCCTGGGACTTCGGCCTCGGCGCCGGCTTTTACCTGAATGCCACCCAGGAACCCTGGGCCCAGCACTATCGGATGCATGACTACGTGGTGCAGGAATTGCCGGCATTGGTCGAAGCGCATTTCCCGGCTTCGGCCAAGCGCGGGATCAGCGGCCACTCCATGGGCGGTCACGGCGCGCTGGTGTGTGCCTTGCGCAACCCGGGGCGTTATCAGTCGGTGTCGGCCTTCTCGCCGATCAACAACCCGATGGATTGCCCGTGGGGCCAGAAGGCGTTCTCCCGCTACCTCGGCGAAGAGCGCTCGAAGTGGCGCGAATGGGATGCCTGCGTGTTGATCAGCGAAGCCTCGGAAAAGCTGCCGCTGCTGGTGGACCAGGGCGATCGCGACGATTTCCTCGCGGTGCAGCTCAAGCCGCAAGCCTTGCAGCAAGCGGCCAAGGCGGCCAACCATCCGCTGGAGCTGCGCCTGCAACCGGGCTATGACCACAGCTACTTCTTTATCGCCAGCTTTATCGAAGACCATTTACGCCATCACGCACGCGCTTTGCTCGGTTAATGTGAGGCAAAAGTAGGTAGAATCACGCCCTGAATTAAATCGGGGCGTTTTTTTATGCGTATTGGCCACGGCTATGATGTGCACCGTTTCGCCGAAGGCGATTTCATCACCCTGGGCGGCGTGCGGATCGCGCACCACCATGGGTTGCTGGCTCATTCCGACGGCGACGTTGTGCTGCATGCCTTGAGCGATGCCTTGCTCGGCGCCGCTGCGTTGGGCGACATCGGCAAACACTTTCCGGACACCGACCCCACTTTCAAGGGCGCGGACAGCCGCGTGCTGCTGCGTCATGTGGTTGGCTTGATCCACGCCAAGGGCTGGAAGGTCGGCAACGTCGACAACACCATCGTTGCCCAGGCGCCGAAAATGGCCCCGCATATCGAATCGATGCGCGCGCTGATTGCCGCGGATCTTCAAGTTGAGTTGGATCAAGTGAACGTAAAAGCCACCACCACCGAAAAGCTCGGGTTTACCGGTCGCGAAGAGGGCATTGCGGTGCATTCCGTTGCCTTGTTGCTGCGCGCATGAATGATCTGCAACTGCTGGGCCCGCGTGCCTATGGCGACGCCTTGGGCAGCGCCGTCCTGAAGGCCACCGCCGAAGACTTCCAGGTGGATGAAGTGCTGGACATCCCGCTGAGCGGCGAGGGTGAACACCTGTGGTTATGGGTGGAAAAGCGCGGCCTGAATACCGAGGAAGCGGCGCGGCGGATTGCCAAGGCGGCGGGCGTGCCGTTGCGCACCGTCAGCTACGCCGGGCTCAAGGACCGCCAGGCGCTGACCCGCCAGTGGTTCAGCGTGCAATTGCCGGGCAAGGCTGATCCGGACCTGAGTGGGGCGGAAAACGACACCCTGAAGATCCTCAAGACCGGCCGCCACAAGCGCAAGCTGCAGCGCGGCGCCCATTCGGCCAACGGCTTTACCTTGCGCCTGACCCAGTTTGCCGGTGATGCCGCGGCCATCGACGCGCGCCTGCAACTGATCGCCAAGCAGGGCATTCCCAACTATTTCGGCGCCCAGCGTTTCGGCCATAACGGCGGCAACGTCGTCGATGCCCGCGACTGGGCGGCGCGCAAGGCCTTGCCGGAGCAGCGCAACGTGCGTTCGCGGCTGCTCTCGACGGCGCGCAGCTTCCTGTTCAATAAAGTGCTGGCGGCGCGAGTGGCCGACGGTTCCTGGCAGCGCGCCCAGGTCGGCGATCTGCTGGCGTTTACCGACAGCCGCAGCTTTTTCCCGGCCGGGGAGACTGAATGCAGCGACCCGCGCCTGGCCATCCTCGACCTGCATCCCACCGGCCCGCAATGGGGCGAAGGTGATTCGCCGGCGTCGGGGGCGACCTTCGCGCTGGAACAGGCGATTGCCGACGGTGAAGCCGACCTGCGGGATTGGTTGGTGAATGCCGGCATGAGCCAGGAACGTCGCATTCTTCGACTGCCCATTGGCGGGTTGACGTGGCATTATCCCGAGTCTGACATTCTGCAATTGGAATTCGTCCTGCCGGCTGGATGCTTCGCTACCGTATTGGTGCGCGAGCTTGTAGATCTGGTGCCGGTGGGGCAGACGGACAGCCCATGCGTATTCTGATATCTAACGACGACGGGGTCACTGCACCCGGCCTTGCCGCGCTTCATGCTGCGCTGGCGGATTACGCCGAGTGTGTGGTGGTTGCCCCCGACCAGGACAAAAGCGGCGCCAGCAGCTCGCTGACGCTCGACCGTCCGTTGCACGTACAGACGTTGCCCAACGGCTTTATCAGCGTGAACGGCACGCCGACGGATTGCGTGCACCTGGCGATCAACAGCCTGCTGGAGCGTGAGCCTGACCTGGTGGTTTCCGGGATCAACCTGGGGGCCAACCTGGGAGATGACGTGTTGTACTCCGGCACTGTGGCAGCAGCCCTTGAGGGGCGCTTCCTCGGTCGGACTTCGTTCGCCTTTTCGTTTGCTTCCCGTCAATTGGACAACCTGGCAACCGCGGCGTATTTCGCCCGCAAGCTGGTGGAAGCCCATGACACCCTGGTGTTGCCGCCGCGTACGGTGCTCAACGTCAATATCCCCAACCTGCCCCTGGACCACATTCGCGGCATCCAGTTGACCCGCCTGGGCCATCGCGCCCGTGCGGCAGCGCCGTTGAAGGTGGTCGATCCGCGTGGCCGTGAAGGTTATTGGATCGCCGCTGCCGGCGATGCCGAGGACGGTGGCGAGGGCACGGACTTTCATGCGGTGATGCAAGGCTATGTCTCGATTACCCCGTTGCAACTCGATCGCACCTTCAGTGATGCCTTCAGTAGCCTCGATGGCTGGCTGGAGGGGCTGCGCTGATGGCTCGTGAACAAGACGACCTGCTGCGCCGGGGCATCGGGATGACCTCCCAGCGCACCCGCGAGCGTTTGATCCAGCGCCTGTATGAAGAGGGGCTGTCCAACGCCCAGGTGCTGGAGGTGATCCGGCGTACCCCACGGCACCTGTTTGTCGATGAAGCCCTGGCGCACCGCGCTTATGAAGACACGGCGCTGCCAATTGGCCACAACCAGACCATCTCCCAGCCTTATATGGTGGCGCGGATGAGTGAGTTGCTGCTGGCGGCCGGCCCGCTGGACAAGGTGCTGGAAATCGGCACCGGTTCCGGCTACCAGACGGCCGTGTTGTCACAACTGGTAGAGCGGGTGTTTTCCGTGGAGCGCATCAAGGTTCTGCAGGACCGGGCCAAGGAGCGCCTGGTGGAGCTGAACCTGCGCAACGTGGTGTTCCGCTGGGGCGATGGCTGGGAAGGCTGGCCGGCGCTGGCGCCGTACAACGGCATCATCGTCACCGCCGTGGCGACCGACGTGCCCCAGGCTTTACTCGACCAATTGGCTCCCGGCGGGCGCCTGGTGATTCCGGTGGGCTCCGGCGAAGTGCAACAATTAATGTTGATCATTCGTGAGGAAGAAGGCTTTTCCCGGCATGTGCTCGGTGCGGTGCGTTTTGTTCCGTTGCTTAACGGTCCGCTGGCCTGATCAATTATTCCTGCGTACTGAATTCTATTGCCGGCTATGTGTCTTACAGCGGGGTCTATGGAGTCAACATAGTCAGCCGCCGGGACTTGGCATGATGAAATTTTCTTTAGAATCGTGTTTCCAGTAAAAGTCCAACGGGCAGTTATACTTGCGTCATATTTCAAGCCTGATACAGGCGTTCATAGTCAGCCACCACAAAGGGAGCGGCGGGTGAGTCTCACGGTCATTGCACAGCGTATGAGTCAAACAAGCTTTCAGCGACTGGTGATTGGCCTTGTCTTGAGTTCCTTGCTGGCGGCTTGCTCAAGCACGCCATCCGGTGGTGCCCGAGTGGTCGACCGCAATAATGCGGTCCCGCAAAAACCTACCGTTACCACCGGGCAATATGTGGTGCGCAAGGGCGATACGATGTTCTCGATTGCCTTCCGTTATGGGTGGGATTACAAGGCGCTCGCGGCTCGTAACAATATTCCTGTGCCCTATACGATACATCCGGGCCAGACCATCCGTTTCGATGGGCGAACCGGTTCAGCACCGACTGCTGTCGTCACAAATACGGCCTCGTCGCCGTCTTCTTCAAGCAAAACTACAATCATCACCCGGCCTGCAGGCACCGCCGCGCCTGGGGTTGCGAGCAAACCGGCACCCGCGCCGATGCCGCCTGCCGGGCCTGCTCCTACCGGTTGGGGATGGCCCTCAAATGGCATCCTTATTGGAAAATTCTCTTCAAACGGTAGTTTGAATAAAGGCATTGATATCGCCGGGGATTTGGGACAGCCTGTTTTAGCTGCGTCTGATGGGACAGTGGTGTACGCCGGGAGTGGTTTACGGGGCTACGGCGAGCTGGTCATCATCAAACACAGCGATACCTACGTCAGTGCCTACGGTCATAACCGCAGGCTGTTGGTTCGGGAGGGGCAGCAGGTCAAAGTCGGACAGACAATTGCCGAAATGGGGTCAACTGGTACAGACCGGGTGAAACTGCACTTTGAGATTCGCCGCCAAGGGAAGCCTGTTGATCCGCTGCAATTCCTTCCCCGTCGTTGATGTGTTGCACAGCCTGTTCCCTCACGTAGAAGGAACAGGCTCCAGCGTTGCCAAGGATAAAGGCGTCGCTTGAGCTTGAGGTCGAACTCACCAAAGGACTATAACAATGGCTCTCAGTAAAGAAGCGCCGGAGTTTGACATCGACGATGAGGTTCTCCTTATGGAGACTGTCATCGATACGGAATCGATGTCGAATGAGGGACCTGCTGTACCTTCAGTTCGCACCAAGTCCAAAAACTCCACCGCGTTAAAGCAACACAAATATATTGATTACACGCGGGCGCTCGACGCGACCCAGCTGTACCTCAATGAAATCGGCTTTTCCCCTCTGCTCACTCCCGAAGAAGAAGTCCATTTTGCGCGCTTGTCGCAAAAGGGTGATCCGGCTGGGCGCAAGCGCATGATTGAAAGCAACCTGCGACTGGTGGTGAAAATCGCCCGACGCTACGTCAATCGTGGGTTGTCCCTGTTGGACTTGATCGAGGAGGGCAATCTCGGCCTGATCCGAGCGGTGGAGAAGTTTGACCCTGAGCGGGGTTTCCGCTTTTCAACCTACGCCACCTGGTGGATTCGTCAAACCATCGAACGGGCGATCATGAATCAAACCCGTACGATCCGGTTGCCGATCCATGTGGTCAAGGAGCTCAACGTCTACCTGCGGGCGGCGCGTGAGCTGACACAAAAACTCGATCATGAACCTTCGCCTGAAGAAATCGCCAACCTGCTGGAAAAACCGGTGGGAGAGGTCAAGCGTATGCTCGGCCTCAATGAGCGGGTGTCTTCAGTCGATGTCTCGCTGGGTCCGGATTCGGATAAAACCCTGCTGGACACCCTCACCGATGATCGCCCTACAGACCCTTGTGAGTTGCTGCAGGACGACGATCTGTCGCAAAGCATCGACCAGTGGCTTTCGGAGTTGACGGACAAACAGCGTGAG
Organism: Pseudomonas sp. BIGb0558; assembly: GCF_024807515.1. NCBI lineage: Bacteria > Pseudomonadati > Pseudomonadota > Gammaproteobacteria > Pseudomonadales > Pseudomonadaceae > Pseudomonas > Pseudomonas sp. BIGb0558. Next base: position 55,040 of record NZ_JANUEW010000019.1, on the reverse strand, counting down.
GTGGTGATTCGCCGCTTCGGGCTGCGCGGCCACGAAAGCAGTACCCTGGAGGATGTTGGCCTGGAGATCGGCCTGACCCGTGAGCGGGTTCGGCAGATCCAGGTAGAGGGCCTCAAGCGCTTGCGCGAGATCCTGGAGAAGAATGGCTTGTCGAGTGAGTCGTTGTTTCAATAACGGCCTGTAAGGCAGCTATAAAAAACGCCCGGTGCATGTGAATGCGCCGGGCGTTTTGCTTTGGGGGCGCGCGTAGCAGCTGTCGAGCGCCAGCGAGGCTGCGTCCGGCCTCAACTCGGTGTCGCGCCCTACGCAGCCTAGCTGGCGCTCGACAGCTGCTACGATAGCCAAATCCCAGGCACAAAAAAGCCCCGCTTTTAAGGGCGGGGCTTTTCGACTAAATCAGTACAAGTTAGATAACTTGAACTTCTTCAGCTTGCATGCCTTTCTGACCGCGGGTAGCGATGAAAGAAACCTGTTGGCCTTCTTTCAGGCTTTTGAAGCCGTCGGATTGGATAGCTTTGAAGTGAACGAACAGGTCGTCACCGGATTGTGGAGTGATGAAGCCGAAGCCTTTTTCATCGTTGAACCACTTAACGGTACCAGTTTGGCGATTAGACATGGTGTATCTCCTTGGACAAAGTTAACTGCGACTCAGGAAAAGCCCTGGCCGAGACTGAGTGCAAAGAGCAGGAAAAATTCTTGGAGATGGTTGGATCGAAATTCAACATATCGTGTAGAGATTCTCAGTGACACAAGCAGCACAGTGGCGCCACCTTAACCCTTTTTCCGGAACGTGCCAATGGTATTTCCGAAGGTTTCTCTATTTTCGTGACTGGCGGCAGCCTGATACCGCACCAACGCTCCACAATTGAAGGTGCGCCCCGCCCAGCAGGGGCTGCACGGCACCAAGAAAAACAGCCGCCCCTTTGAACCACGGGGCCAGCCCCGGTAAGATGCCCAACAGAATTTTTTCACCTCGCTATTCAGGACACCCGCCATGAGCATCAAATCGGACAAGTGGATTCGCCGCATGGCGCAAGAGCACGGCATGATCGAGCCCTTCGTGGAGCGCCAGATGCGCGGCGAAGGCGCTGAGCGGCTGATCTCGTTCGGGGTTTCCAGCTACGGCTACGATGTACGTTGCGCCGATGAGTTCAAGGTGTTTACCAACATCAACTCGGCAACCGTCGATCCGAAAAACTTCGACGAAAAAAGCTTCGTCGACGTCAAGAGCGACGTCTGCATCATCCCGCCAAACTCCTTTGCCCTGGCGCGCACCGTCGAGTTCTTCCGTATCCCGCGCAACGTCCTGACTATCTGCCTCGGTAAAAGCACCTACGCGCGCTGCGGCATCATCGTCAACGTGACGCCGCTCGAACCGGAATGGGAAGGGCACGTCACCCTCGAGTTCTCCAACACCACCACCTTGCCGGCAAAAATCTACGCCAACGAAGGCGTGGCACAGATGCTGTTCTTCGAATCCGACGAAGAGTGCGAAGTGTCCTATAAGGACCGTGGCGGCAAGTATCAGGGCCAGCGTGGCGTCACTCTCCCACGCACCTGATCGAATCGTCTTACAGGCTAAGGGAATTTGTCAGCGGGCAGACACTCTATTGGGTGTACTGCCCCGTCGCGTGCACAACGCGCCGGGCCACGCTTGAGGAGTCCCCTATGAAGCTCGATCCGCGAATCAGCGCCGAACTCGCCCGGCTTGAACCCAATCAGATTGGCGTGATGGCCTGGTCCTTGATGGCCGATCCCGCCGCAGGCGGCATTCCCGGCCAGCCCGGCCCCGATGATCCCTGGCCCAACCAGCCTGAAGAACCCGGTGAGCCAACCCTCCCTGACGAACCGCCTCCCGCCCCTGTGGCCTGATTTCCTGCAGCCGTTGCCCGATGGTCAGTGGCTCAATGCACTGGCCATACTTCATGGTCCCCGATCACAAAGATCTGGCTGTCTTCCTCCATCTTCACGCAATAACCCCCTGTAAACGCGCCGAACGCCGGCAACAGGCTGACCTCGGCGCCGAGTTGGAAGCACGGCAGGCGCAAGCTTTGCCGGCCCTTGCCCCGCAAGCGATAGACCGGGTGCACGTGCCCGGCCAGTACATGGTGGCTGGCATGGACCTGCGGTTCGTGTTGCAGCGCAAACGGGCCCATCAGCAGGGGCTCGGTGACCACCTCCATGTTCAGATCGCCAGGCGGGTCGCCAGCGCGTTTGTCGTGGTTGCCGCGAATCAGCGTCAGCGCCAGGCCGGAATGACGCTCACGCCAAGCTCTCAGGGCGTTCAGGGTGCCGCTGGCGTGGGAGCCGGGCCCGTGGAGAAAGTCGCCGAGAAAGATCACCTGCTCACATGGATAGGCTGCCAACAGTCGGTCCAGGCGTTGCAGGTTGTCCGTCGTCGTGCCCTGCGGCACCGGCTGGCCCAGGCTGCGATAGGCCGACGCCTTGCCAAAATGCGCATCGGCGATCAGCAGGCACTTTCTCGCGGGCCAATACACAGCCTTGTCCGCCAGCAACCACAGCGTTTCTTCCGCCAGATGTATCGGGTAATGAACGGGCATCAGTTTTTCCCGTTATCGGCGACTTTTTCCAGATCCTTGACCATCCGTGCGATGCGCTCCGAGAGTTTTTCCGAGCTCAGGCTTTCCCGAAAACGCTCTACCAATAGCGGGAACGCCAGTGGCGTAGGCCGTTTGATCTGATGCAGGTCCAGTTTCAACCCTGACAAGTGGCGCAACGTCTCTTCCAGCCGACGAATATCCAGCTCTTCGCGCAGGACTTCTTCCCCGGCCTGGGCCAGCAACAGGTTCTGCGGGTCGTATTGCTTGAATACTTCAAAGAACAACCCGCTGGAAGCCTGCACCTGGCGGGTACTTTTCGGCGCGCCCGGGTAGCCGGCGAACACCAGCCCGGCGATCCGCGCGATCTCACGAAAGCGCCGCAGCGCCAGTTCACCGGCATTCAGGCTCGCCACGACGTCATCCAGCAGATGGTCCGCCGTGAGCAATTCCCCGCTTAATAGCGCCGGCCAATCCACCTCGGTTGCACTCAGTAGCTCCAACCCATAGTCATTCACCGCGATCGAAAACGTCACCGCCTGCTGCCGGCTGACCCGCCACGCCAGCAGGCTTGCCAGCCCCAGATGCACCTGGCGCCCGGCGAACGGGTACAGGAACAGGTGCCAGCCCTCCCGGGACTTGAGCGCCTCGGCCAGCAGATGCTCGCGAGTGGGCAGCCCGGACCAGCGCAACTGGGTTTCCAGCAACGGTTGCACCGCGTGCATCTCCGGGCCGAGGAAACGCCCGTGGGCGGCCGCATCAAAGCGCTCGACCACCGCCTGGGCCAGCTCGTTGGAAAGTGGCATGCGCCCGCCGTTCCAGCGTGGTACGGCGGCCTTTTTTGCGGTACTGCGCTTCACATAAGCGGTCATGTTTTCCACCCGTACCAATTCCAGCAAGCGCCCAGCGAACAGGAAGCCATCCCCCGGCTTCAATCGCGCAATAAACCCTTCCTCGACACTGCCCAGGGTCTTGCCACCGCCGCCCTTGCTCCAGAATTTCAGCTGGATACTGGCGTCGCTGACGATCGTCCCCACGCTCATCCGATGGCGCCGGGCCAGCCGGGCATCGGGGACGCGCCAGATGCCGTGTTCGTCCGGCTCGACCCGGCGGTAATCCGGGTAGGCCGTCAGCGACAGGCCACCATGGCGCACGAAACCCAGGGCCCAGGCCCAATCCGCGTCGCTCAGGTCGCGATAGGCCCAGGCGCTGCGGACTTCCTCCAGCAACGCATCCGGCACAAAACCGCCGCCCAGCGCCATGCTCACCAAATGTTGTACCAGCACATCCAGCGGCTTGTGGGGCGACTGACGGGCTTCGATGCGCCGTTCAGCGATGGCGTCCTGGGCGGCCGCGGCTTCCACCAGCTCCAGGCTGTGGGTCGGCACCAGCGTCACTCGCGACGGCCGGCCAGGGGCATGACCGGAGCGCCCGGCGCGTTGCATCAGGCGGGCTACGCCTTTGGCCGAGCCAATCTGCAGCACCCGTTCCACTGGCAGGAAATCCACCCCCAGGTCCAGGCTCGACGTACACACCACGGCCTTCAGTTGCCCGTCTTTCAGGGCTCGCTCTACCCAATCGCGGGTTTCCCGGGATAGCGAACCGTGGTGCAGAGCAATCAGCCCGGCCCAATCGGGACGAGCCTCGAGTAACGCCTGGTACCAGATTTCCGATTGCGCCCGGGTGTTGGTAAACACCAGGCAACTGCTGCTGGCGTCGACCTCGGCCACCACTTGCGGCAGCATCTTCAGGCCGATATGGCCGGCCCATGGAAAACGCTCGATCACTGGTGGCAACAGCGTATCGACCTGCAACAGCTTGGCGGTTTGCCCCTGCACGTTGATCCCGCCGCCCTGTGGGATCAACACCTCCAGCGCGTGAGCCTGGTTACCCAAAGTTGCGGAAATGCCCCACACAATCAGCTCTGGATGCCATTGCCGCAGGCGGGCGAGGGCCAGTTGCAGTTGTACGCCGCGTTTGTTGCCGATCAGTTCGTGCCATTCGTCCACGACTACCATGCGCAGATGGGACAGGCTGACCTCGCTGTCGGCGCGGGCGAGCATCAGCGTGAGGCTTTCCGGGGTGGTGATCAGGGTGGTGGGCAGGCGGCGGCTTTGTCGGGCGCGTTCGCTGCTGCTGGTGTCGCCGGTGCGCAGGCCGACGGTCCAGGGGATGCTCAGGGATTGGAGCGGTGCTTCAAGGGCACGGGCAGTGTCTGCGGCCAGGGCGCGCATGGGGGTGATCCACAGGACGGTCAGCGGTTCGGCGGGGGCTTTGCGTTTGCGGGGAGTGTCTTCGGTGATGGCGAAGCGGTTGAGGGCGGCGAACCACAGGGCGTAGGTTTTCCCGGCGCCGGTGCTGGCGTGGAGCAGTCCCGACTGGCCTTGCTTGACTGCGTTCCATACATCTTTCTGGAAGGCGAACGGTTTCCAGTTTTTGGCGGTGAACCAGTCTTTGGCGAAGTTGCTGGATTTGGCCATGCTTGGGGCTCTGGGGGGGTATTTCAGAGACCTTTGTTGTGGGGGAAAGGTTTAACGAATATTGGGGGCATATCCGTTGTTGCGGTAACGGCATCCTATGGTTTCGCTCTTACAGCGGGTCACTTTTGGCAAACGCCCGGAATGCCGGCCATCGTGGTTGACGGGGCCCGCAAATCAAAATCAAAAGCCAGATCAAAAGCCGCTTTTCTGTAGGAGCCGGCTTGCCGGCGAAGAACCTGAGAACGCCGCGTTCATTCAGGACGCCAACGTCATCGTTAACGACCATCGCCGGCAAGCCAGCTCCTACAGGGGATCGTGGTCGCTTTAGATTTTGATTTTGCTTCTACCACTCAAGCCGGCCTGTAGGCTGCTGTGCTGTTGATCTTGATCTTAGGCGGCCCGCAGCGAGGTGCCGAGTGGTTGGCGCTGTTCAAAAGTGAGCCGCTGTAAGAGCGGAACCCATATCAGCCATCACCTAAATAACGGATATGCCCCCCCAGCCCTACTTCAAATTCCCACTCAAAAACTGCTGCAACCGCTCGCTCTTCGGATTACCCAGCACATCCTCCGGCGCACCTTGTTCCTCCACCAACCCCTTGTGCAAAAACAGCACCTGGCTCGACACCTTCCGGGCAAAGCTCATCTCGTGGGTCACCATGATCATGGTCCGGCCTTCCTCAGCCAGCCCCTGAATCACCTTCAACACCTCACCCACCAATTCCGGATCCAGCGCCGAAGTCGGCTCGTCAAACAGCATCACCTCCGGCTCCATCGCCAGCGCCCGGGCAATCGCCACCCGCTGTTGCTGACCACCCGACAAAAACGCCGGGTATTGACCCGCCACCCGCGCCGGCAGCCCAACCTTGTCCAGGTAACGACGAGCCCGGTCCTCGGCGTCCTTCTTGCTGCAGCCCAAGACCCGGCGCGGAGCCATGGTGATGTTCTCCAGCACACTCATGTGGCTCCACAAGTTGAAATGCTGAAACACCATCGCCAACCGCGTACGCAGGCGCTGCAACTCAGCGTCATCAGCCACACGCATGCCATGGCGGTCGCTGACCATACGAATCTGCTGCCCGTCCAGGGTCATGGCCCCATCATTCGGCTGTTCAAGAAAGTTGATACAACGCAAAAAGGTGCTTTTGCCCGAGCCGCTGGCGCCGATCAAGCTGATCACATCACCGGTCTTGGCCTTGAGCGAGACACCTTTGAGCACCTCATTGTCGCCATAGCTTTTATGCAGGCCTTCAACGGTCAATTTGTACATGGGGCATGCATCCTCAAGGCGAAAGTAGGTAGCCGCTGCGATAGGCTTCAAGGCCTGCGACATGGGCGATGACCATCCCGGCAGTGGCCATGCGCCGCAGCGAACGGGCGTAAAGCAGGCCGGCATTGCGGCAATGCACCGGCGTTACGCGGTCAGAAATGGGGTCGATGATTTCGGCGATCAGTTGCCCGGCTTCCACGTATTCCCCGGGCAGGGCGCTGAACACCAGCAAGCCGCCCACGGGCGTGGCCACCGGCTCGACGCCCGCCAGTGGTGTGGCGGGGTAGGGCAATTGCGGCAGCGGTGCAGGCTCGCCGCTGATCGCGCCGAAGTGAATCAGGTAATCAATGATCGCCTGGCAGTCGAGGCTGGCCAGGCCGTGGTTGACGTCGCCCTGGCCGCGCAGCTCGACGGTCACCGAAAAGCTGCCCATCGGGATCGGGAAACGCTCGCCAAACCGTTGCTGCAATTGCCACCACACCAAAGTGAAGCATTCATCGAACGATTGCCCGCCAGAGTCGGTGGCCAGCAGGCTGGCTTCCGACCCGATATAGCGCGCCAACGGCTCCACCTGGGGCCACGCTTCGGGGGTGGTGTACAGGTGCGCCACGGCTTCGAAGTCGCAGTGCAGGTCCAGCACCATGTCGGCATCGCATGCCAGGCGTTGCAGCACCAGGCGCTGGGACTCCAATTGAGTGGCGGGTGTTTGCGCCCCAAGGGCCATGACCAGAGCGTCGCGGATCAACTCGACGTTGTGCTGCGGATCGTCTCCCAGCAGTTCTTCAATCTGATTGCCGACTTCGTCGCTCAGGTCGACAAACAGGCGATTGAAGTTCTGCCCGCTTTCCAGCTCGTAGCGGCCCAGGGGGATGTCCATCAACACCTGTTCCAGGCCGGTGGGGTTGGCGATGGGCACCAGCACGATCTCGCTGCGCAGGCGGCCGGCCGCAGCCAGTTGTGCCAGGCGAGCCTTGAGATGCCAGGCCACCAGCATGCCCGGCAACTCGTCGGCATGCAGCGACGACTGGATGTAGACCTTGCCTTCTGCCTGCTCGGGCCCGAAGTGGAAACTGTGGATCTGCCGCGCCGTGCCCGGCACCGGCGCCACGAGTGGATGAATCTGATGACGCATGAAGGCTCCTTAGTGGCTGGGCCCGAGAAAGGCCAGCCAGCGGCGCTCCGCCAGACGAAACAGACCCACCAGGGCAAAGGTCACGGTCAGGTAGATCAGCGCAGCGATACCGAATGATTGAAACGTCATGTAAGTGGCCGAGTTGGCGTCCCGGGCGACTTTCAAAATATCCGGGATGGTTGCGGTGAAGGCCACCGTGGTCGAGTGCAGCATCAGGATCACTTCATTACTGTAGTACGGCAACGAGCGGCGCAGGGCCGACGGCATGATCACGTAGGCATACAGCTTCCAGCCGCTCAGGCCGTAGGCTTTCGCCGCTTCCACTTCGCCGTGGGCCATGCTGCGGATCGCCCCGGCGAAAATCTCCGTGGTGTAGCCGCAGGTGTTGAGGGCGAAGGCGAGGAGGGTGCAGTTCATCGCATCACGAAAGAACGCATCCAGCACCGGCTGCGCACGAACCGCCGCGATGCTGTAGATCCCGGTGTAGCAAATCAGCAACTGGATATACAGCGGCGTGCCGCGAAACAGGTAGGTGTAGAACTGCACCGGCCAGCGCACCCAGCGGTTGCGCGACACCCGGGCGATGGACAGCGGGATCGATACCAGAAAGCCAATGAAGATAGAGGCGCTGAGCAGCCACATGGTCATGGCCAGGCCGGTGATGTGCTGGCCGTCGCTATAAAGGAAGGGGCGCCAGTATTGCTGGATCAGTTCGATCATCGCACTGCCTCCCGTGAGCCTGCGGAGTAGCGCCGCTCGAGGCGGCGCAGGACGAAGTTGGATGCGCTGGTGATCAGCAGGTAGATAAACGCGGCGATCACCAGGAAATAGAACAGCTGATAGGTGCTCTTGCCTGCGTCCTGGGCAGCCTTGACCAGGTCGGCCAGGCCGATGATCGACACCAGGGCCGTGGCCTTGAGCATCACCATCCAGTTATTGCCGATGCCCGGCAGGGCGAAGCGCATCATCTGCGGGAAGGTCACGAAGCGAAACCGCTGGCCACGGGTGAGCCCGTAGGCCGTGGCGGCCTCCAGTTGGCCACGGGGCACGGCGAGGATCGCGCCGCGAAAGGTCTCGGTGAAATAGGCACCGTAGATAAAGCCCAGGGTGATGACCCCGGCGCTGAATGGGTCGATCTCGATGTAGTCCCATTCCATAAAGTCGGTAAAGCCGGTCAGCCAGATTTGCAGGCTGTAGAAAATCAGCAGCATCAGCACCAGGTCGGGCACGCCGCGAATCAAGGTGGTATAGATTTGCGCGGGAATCCGCAGGAACGGCAGGCTGGACAGTTTGGCGGTGGCGCCGAGCAAGCCCAGCAACACGCTGACGGCCAGGGAGAACACCGACAACTTGATGGTCATCCAGGTGCCTTGCAGCAACAGCGGGCCGAAACCCTTCAAGCTAAAGGCGCTGAGGCCCAGGGTTTGCAACAGATCTTCGAACATAAATCAGGACCTATGGCGATAAAAAAGCGCCCCTCCAGAGGAAGGGCGCCCCAGGCATTATTTGCCGCTGTACAGGTTCAGATCGCCAAAGTGTTTCTTCTGGATGGTGGCGTAGGTGCCATCATCGTGTAACGCTTTGATACCTTTATCCAACAAGGCCTTGAGGTCTTTGTTACCTTTTTTGATACCGACCGCAGTTTTGGACGGCAGCAGTGGATCGTCGATGGCCTTGCTGACTTCATAGTCAGCACCGGCTGGCGACTTCAAAAAGCCCAGTTCGGCTTGCAGCATGTCTTGTACGGAAGCGTCCAGACGGCCGGAAGTCAGGTCAGCATAAACCTGGTCCTGGTTGGCATAGGCCTTGGTGGTCACACCGGCCTTGTCCAGTACGGCCTTGGCGTAGGCTTCCTGGATGGTGCCTTGCTCGTAGCCAACGCTCTTGCCCTTGAGGGACTCAGGCGTGGAGTAGTTCGCGCCTTTTTTGAACACCAGGGAAGTCGGGCCGGAGAACAGCTCGTTGGAGAAGTCGATCGCCTTTTCACGGGCTTCGGTCACGGTCATCGAGGAAATCACGCCGTCGAACTTGTTGGCGTTGAGGCCTGGAATCATGCCGTCGAAGTCACTTTCGACCCATTTGCACTTGACCTTCAGCTCGGCACAGATGGCATTGCCCAGGTCGATATCGAAGCCCACCAGGCTGCCGTCAGCGGCTTTTGACTCAAACGGCGCGTAGGACGGATCGACACCAAAACGCAATTCCTTGTATTCCTTGGCCAGCGCGGAACCGGCGGCCATGCACAGAGCCAGTGCAGAAAGGGTCAGCAATGCTTTTTTCATTATGTAATCCCTGGAAACCAAGATAAGCGCTTGTGGCGCGGTTAGGACTGTTACTGAACGGTGTCAGACCGAACTCAAGTAGCAATTTCTGCACCATAGTTCCGAATGGTCGTTTTAAAAGGTGAGATTAAGAAGTTGTGCCAGTAGGAAATGCCCGAAAATGGGCATAGATAATTCTGAGCGCTATTTTGGGGCGCTGGAAGATTTCAAATGGAGCACTTGTGTGGGAGCTGGCTTGCCTGCGATAGCATCATCTCGGTGTAGCTGATAGTCCGAGGCGTCTGCATCGCAGGCAAGCCAGCTCCCACATTGGTCGGTGGCGTTCCTCAGAGAAGTGTCAGGTGAGTAAATCCTGCAACGTCGCCAGGTTGTCCGCTTCCTCGACCGACTTATCCTGGCGCCACCGCAACATCCTCGGGAAACGCACGGCAATCCCGCTCTTGTGGCGCTTGGACAGGGCAATCCCCTCGAAACCCAACTCAAACACCAGACTGGGCGTCACACTGCTCACCGGGCCGAATTTTTCCACGGTGGTCTTGCGGATAATCCCGTCGACCTTGCGCATTTCTTCATCGGTCAGCCCCGAATACGCCTTGGCGAACGGCACCAGCGTGCGCTCGCTGCCGGGCGGGCCGTCCCACACGGCGAAGGTGTAGTCGCTGTACAGGCTGGCGCGCCGGCCATGGCCGCGCTGGGCGTAGATCAGCACCGCGTCGACACTGAACGGGTCGACTTTCCATTTCCACCACACGCCCATGTCCTTGGTCCGACCCACGCCGTAGAAGCCATCGCGGGCCTTGAGCATCATGCCTTCCACGCCCAGGCTGCGGGAGGCTTCACGTTGCTCTGCCAACGCTTGCCAGCTATCGGCGGTCAGCAATGGCGAGGCCCGCAGCGTGGGCTGCTCGCAATCGGCAATCACCTGCTCCAGCTGCGCCCGGCGTTCGGCCTGGGTGTGGTTGCGCCAGTCTTCACCATGGTGTTCCAGCAGGTCATAGGCCAGCACCGCGACCGGGGCGTCTTCGAGGATCTTCTTGCTCAGGGTTTTGCGGCCAATGCGCTGTTGCAGCAGGGCGAAGGGTTGTACCGACTCCTTCCACACCACGATTTCGCCGTCGATCACCGTGCCATCTGGCAGGCGGTGCTCCAGGTCGTGGAGTTCGGGGAAGCGGTCGGTGACCAGCTCTTCACCCCTGGACCAGATCCACAAGCGACCTTCGCGCTTGACCAGTTGGGCGCGGATGCCGTCCCACTTCCATTCCACTTGCCAGTCTGCGGGAGCACCGAGCAAGGCATCGAATTGCTCCACCGGTTGCGCCAGGCCATGGGCGAGAAAAAACGGATACGGCTGCCCGCCACGTTGCGCATGTTCGTCGCACGATTCGGCGGCAATCAGCTTTAAATAGCCTTCGGCCGTCGGACGGTTGGACAGGTCGGTGTAGCCCACCAGACGCTGGGCCACGCGCTTGCTGTCCAGCCCGGCCATGGCGGCGAGGGCGCGGGTCACCAACAGTTTTGATACGCCGACCCGGAAGCTGCCGGTGATCAGCTTGATGCAGAGCATCAGGCTCGGTTGATCCAGTTGTGTCCACAAGGCGGGCAGGCGTGCGGCCAGTTCTTCGGGCGGCAGGCCACGCAGGGGCAGGAGTTTTTCTTCCAGCCACACCGCCAGGCCGTCGTCCGAGGTGTGGGGCGATTCCGGCAGCAGCAGGGAAATGGTTTCCGCCAGGTCGCCTACCGACTGATAACTCTCTTCGAACAACCACGGCTCGATGCCGGCGGCTTCGGTGGCCATGTCCCGCAGCAGTTGGGTCGGCACCAGTTGCCGGGGCCGCCCGCCGGATAAAAAGTACACCGCCCACGCCGCGTCTTCCGCGGGCGCCTGGAGAAAATAGGCCTGCAACGCGGCGAGCTTGGCGTTGCTGGAGGTGGTGGCGTCGAGGTTGGCGTACAGCTCGGCGAAGGCTTTCATGACGCGACTTCCTCTTCGTCATCGCCGTATTCGGTGGTGAAGCCCTGGGCGTCCAGGCCCTTTTCCCGCAGGTGCCGGACCAACACGCCCACAGAACCGTGAGTGACCATCACCCGCTCGGCGCCGGTTTGCTCGATGGCCCACAACAGCCCGGGCCAATCGGCGTGGTCCGAAAGCACAAACCCGCGATCTACCCCGCGCCGCCGCCGGGTGCCGCGCAGGCGCATCCAGCCGCTGGCGAAGGCGTCGCTGTAGTCGCCGAAACGGCGTATCCAGGTACTGCCGCCGGCCGAGGGCGGGGCGATGATCAGAGCTTGGCGCAGTAGGGGATCGGTCTTTTTGAAATCACCGGCGTATAGGGTTTCGGGGATGTAGATGCCGGCTTCGCGGTACACCCGGTTAAGGGGTTCTACCGCGCCATGGCTGAGGATCGGGCCGATGCTGGCGTCGATCCCGTGGAGGATTCGTTGGGCCTTGCCAAAGGAGTAACAGAACAACACGCTGGCCTTGCCGGCGGCGATATTCGCCTGCCACCAGTCGTTGATCCCGGCAAAAATCTGCGCCTGGGGCTGCCAGCGATAGATCGGCAGGCCGAAGGTCGACTCGGTAATAAAGGTATGGCAACGCACCGGTTCGAACGGCGCGCAGGTGCCGTCGGGTTCGACTTTATAGTCGCCGGAGGCCACCCAGATTTCGCCCTGGTATTCGAGGCGTACCTGGGCGGAGCCGAGCACGTGGCCGGCGGGGTGGAAACTCAAGGTGACGCCGTGATGGAGCAGGGTTTCGCCGTACGCCAGGGTTTGCAGGTTGATGTCCTGGCCCAGGCGCGAGCGCAGGATGCCTTCGCCGGGAGCGGCGGCCAGGTAGTGCTGATTGCCGGTGCGGGCGTGATCGCCGTGGGCGTGAGTGATCACCGAGCGCTCCACCGGGCGCCAGGGGTCGATGTAGAAATCCCCGGCGGGGCAGTAGAGGCCTTCGGGCCGGGCGATAACAAGGTCCATGGGCGTGCCGTGGAGGTGGGCTTGTTAATTATGAGGCGGGGGCGGGTGGAGAAGTTCTATCGGAATGCATGCAATCAACTGTAGGAGCTGGCTTGCCGGCGATGCTGGCGACTCGGTCTTGCAGTCAGACCGAGTTGAAGCCATCGCTGGCAAGCCAGCTCCTACAAAGATTCGGTTGAGTCAGGGGTACCGGGTTATTTGCCCGGCACCAACGTCAACCGCGTCTTCCCATACACCCCGTCAAAGTTCTGCGGCTGCATCGGGAAGCTCAGGTATTGCGCCTTCAGCCACGGGTCGATGCCGTTGGCGTAGTTCGGGCTGGCCGGGTTGCCGGATTGGCCGATGCCGCTCTGGCCCATCATCGGTTCCGCCTGCCCGAAGTCGACGATCATCCGCAGCGCCGGTACCTGGGTTGTGTCGAAACTCTGGCCCCAGCTATATGGCGCGCTGTTCAGCGTGTTGTGATCGCCGCCTGCCGCCAGTGGCCCGCGAATGGTCTTGCCGCTGGTGTCCTTCCAGGTGTAGCTGTGCAATTTGCCCCACTGCCAGGCCTTGTGATCGGCGCCCAATGCGCTGTCGCCGGCAGTAATCGCGGCGGCCAGGCTGCGGGCGAGGATCGCCGGCTTGTCGGTTTTCTGCCCGGTGCGGGCATCATTCCAGAACGGGCTGTCTTCGCGCCCCAGCAGGTGGTCGGCCACCGCCGAGTACGACAGGTTGGCGTTGCCGATAAAGGCTTTCCAGGTGGCGCTGTTTTCCGGGCCGAGTTCGTCGAGGAAAATCTGCTTGGCGCTTTCCTGCAGGAACAACTCATAAATCGCCGCGTCGGCGGAGGTAGCTGCCAGGCGGCCATCAAAGGCCATCAGGCGGCCCAGTGCTTCCCGCGCCTTGGCCTGTTCGGCCACCGGTAATCCATCGATCGCCTGTTTCAGCGGCTGGGCCATGCCCGGCGCCTGGAACATGCTCTTGAGCTTGGCGGCAAACGTGGTGGTCTGGTCGTACTGCATGGCGATCATGCTACGGCTGTCATGCTTGCCGCTGCCCGCCAGCTGCGCGATGCGTTCGGCACGTTCCGGCGCGGCCCACGAGTTGGACAGTTGCATGCCGTAGCCGCGGGGAATGGTGCGCTGGTTGGCAGTGCCGATCCAACCCTGGGTCGGGTCCTGATCGTAAGGGTGCAGCATCGCGTCGGCGTAGCCGTCCCAGTCGAAACGCCCGTCCCAGCCCGGCGATGGCACCAGGCCTTCGCCTTCACGACGGTTGGGGAAGCGCCCGGTGACTTGCCAGCCGATGCTGCTGGCGTCGGCGAAGACCATGTTCAAGGCAATTGCGCGAATTTCCCGGGTGGCGTCAGACGCTTTACCGGCGGTTTGCGCACGGGACAGGTCGAAGAACGCGTCCAGGCTCTTGTCGTCCTTGAAGTCGGCGGTCTGCAAGGCCAGGCCGTAGCCGCTGTTCAGCGACTGGGCGCTGTTGAGCAATGGCCCGTGGCGGGTTTCGTACACCGCTTCGCGAATCGGCCGCTGGCCCTTGGCGAAGTAGGTTTCGTTACGCACGATGGCCGGCAGCCATTTGCCGTTGTTCTCGTAGTACAGCGCGTTGCCCTGGCGCTTGACCTTCTCCAGGAACACATCCTGGGTATCGCCCGCGACCTGGCTCATGCTCCAGGCCACCTTGCCGTTGAACCCGGAAAGCAGGGTTGGCAAGCCGGCGATCGACACACCGGCGGCCTGGTATTTCGGCGAGCGGATCTGTACGTAGTTCCACAGCGATGGCGCCTGCATCGAGGTCGACAGGTCATTGGCCAGCAGGCTCTTGTTGCTGCGACTGCGCTGCGGGCCGATAGCCCAGTTGCTGGAACTGGACGTGCCCAGGGTGTTCAGGGTGCCGAGGTGTTCGCTGAGGCTGGTCAGCGCGGCGAGACCCGGGATCTGGCCCAGGTTGATGCCCTTGAGCTTGTCGGACTCGGCCACCGGCAACGGTTCATCCGGGTAGCTTGGGGTCAGCCAGGCGAGTTTGTCGGCGCCGACTTTTTGCGCCAGCACCAGCGACGACAACTCTTCCTGCAAGTTGGTCGACTCGCTGAAATTCAGCAGGCAGAACAGCAGCGCCGAATCTTCCGGCTTCCAGTATTCGGGCTTGTAGCCGCTCTGGGCCAGGTCTGGCGGCAGTTTGTCGCGGTAGCGGAACAGGTAGGCGTTGACCCCGCGCGCATACACTTCAAAGAAGCGCTTGAGGCGCGGCGACGAGGCGTTATACAGCTCGCCGGCGCTCTTGCGCAGGTTGACCGCCCGCATGAAACGGTCGACATCCAGCACATCCGGCCCGGACATTTCCGCCAGGCGGCCCTGGGCCAGCAGGCGCAGGGTGACCATCTGGGTGATGCGGTCGCTGGCGTGCACATAGCCCAGGGTGAACAGCGCGTCATGGAACGTGCTGCTTTCAATCAGCGGGATGCCCTGGCTGTTGCGGCGCACGGAAACGTTCTGCGCCAGGCCCTTGATGGGCTGCACGCCGGAAACCGGAGGCAGGGTGTCTTGGGTGCTCTGTAACTGGCAACCGGCCAGGCCCAAGGCACTGGCAATTGCCGCGGCAACGCCGAACCGGGGAAGAAAATGTGAGAGGGCTGGCGAGGCCATGGCAAAGCTCCTGCGGGGGGTAGCGTCAGTAAAGGCGCTACGTTAGTGAGCGCGGCGAAACGACGCAAGCGGGAGGCGATGCTTATTTGTAGATAGATTTATGGATCAGCACAAAATCCTGTGGGAGCTGGCTTGCCTGCGATGCTGGCACCTTGGTGTGTCTGATTCACCAGGGTGATGCAATCGCAGGCAAGCCAGCTCCCACAGAGCGTGAAACGCACCTTTGGGTCAGGATTTCGGTGGATTGACCTTCTGCACCAGCTCATAAGCACGCACCGTAGCAGGGCGTTGCTTGATGTGATTGAACCAGCGTTCTACGTGTGGGAAGTCTTCCAGCTTCTGGCTCTGCCACTTGTGGGAAACGATCCAAGGGTAGATCGCCATGTCGGCAATGCTGTATTCCTCGCCGGCCACAAACTTGCGGTCGGCCAGGCGGCGGTCCAGCACCCCATACAAGCGGGCGGTCTCATCCACATAGCGTTTGATCGCGTAGGGAATCTTCTCCGGGGCGAACTGGCTGAAGTGATGATTCTGCCCGGCCATCGGGCCCAGGCCACCCATTTGCCAGAACAGCCATTGCAATGCTTCCTGACGACCGCGCAGGTCCTGGGGAATGAACTTGCCGGTTTTTTCCGCGAGGTACAGCAGGATCGCGCCGGATTCGAACAGGGAAATCGGTGCGCCGCCGTCCGTCGGGTTCTGATCGACGATGGCCGGGATGCGGTTGTTGGGGGCGATTTTCAGGAAGTCGGGCTTGAACTGGTCGCCCTGGCCGATGTTGATCGGGTGCACCTCGTAAGGCAGACCGGCTTCTTCCAGGAACAACGACACTTTGTGACCGTTGGGGGTGGTCCAGTAATACAGGTCGATCATGAAGCTCTCCAAGGGTGGTGACGCTTGAGCGAATGCCTGTAGGTATAGGTAATGTTAGGGTGACGAAAATTCAATGAAACATTTGGGTCTATCGATATGGAAATCCGTGCGGGCGCGGTGTTGGTGCTGATTGATCAGCAAAAAGGCATTCACCATCCCAGGCTGGGGCGGCGTAATAACCCGCAGGCGGAGGAACGTATGCTGGCGTTGCTGGGGCATTGGCGGCGGCAAGGCTGGCCGGTGGTTCATGTGCAGCATTTGTCGCATTCGCCGGAGTCGGTGTTCTGGCCGGAACAGGCGGGGGTGGAGTTTCAGGACGCGTTTGTTCCCCAGGCGGGCGAGCAGTTGATCCAGAAGCGGGTGCCGGATGCGTTTTGTGGCACGGGGCTGGAAGCGAATTTGCGTGAGGCGGGGATTCAGCAAATGGTGCTGGTGGGCGTGGCCACCCATAACTCGGTGGAGGCCACGGCCCGCACTGCCGGTAACCTGGGGTTTGAGACGTGGGTTATCGAAGATGCCTGCTACACCTTCGACAAGGCCGACTTTTTCGGTCAGATGCATTCGGCCGAGACGGTGCACGCCATGTCGTTGGGCAACCTGCACGGTGAGTACGCCACCGTCATTTCCTCTGAAACCCTCCTCCCCGTAGCAGCTGTCGAGCCTTAGCGAGGCTGCGTTGGCCGCACCGCCGCTTCCAGGCCAGGCACTGCACCGCGTCGCGCCCGACGCAGCCTCGCTGAAGCTCGACAGCTGCTACGGCGGGGTTTAAGCCACGGCACCATCCACCAACACCTGCAACGTCTGCTGTGAGCACCGCTCGATGCGTACCCGCACGCCATAGACTTCGGCAAACAGCGCCGCATCCAGCACCTCATCCGCCGCGCCACTGGCATACAGCCGGCCCTGTCGCAGCACCGCGATATGGTCGGCGTAGCGCGCTGCGAGGTTGATGTCGTGCAGCACCACCACTGCAATCAGGTTGTGCTCCCGCACCAGGTCACGTACGCAATCCATGACCTTCAACTGGTAGTTCAAGTCCAGCGCACTGGTGGGTTCATCCAGCAGCATCACCTGCGGGCGGCGCGCAATCAGTTGCGCCAGGCTGACCAGTTGCCGCTGGCCGCCGGATAACGTACTCAACAGCTGGTCCGCCAGATGAGCGATGCCAATCCTTTGCAACGCATCGAACGCCTCGCGCATGCACGCGTCGCTTGAATGCGGAATGCCATCGAGGTTCGCCACCCGTAACGCGGCGATCACACTTTCCATCACGCTCAGGCTCAACCCCGGCGGAAGGTTCTGCGGCATGTAGGTCACGCGCCGGGCGCGCTCGCCAACCGACATTTTCGTCAGGTCCAGGTCACCCAGTCTTACGACGCCCTGCATCTTTTCCAGGCCGGCTATGGCCCGCAACAACGTCGACTTGCCCGCACCGTTCGGCCCGATCAGCGCGGTCAGGCTGCCATGGGCCAGGGTCGGCAAACTCAGGTCGTGCACGATCTGGCGCCGTCCATAACTGACGTGGGCGTTCTGAATCGACAACCCGCTGCTCATAACTGTCTCCCACGCTTGAACACCAGCAACACGAAAATCGGCACGCCCACCAGTGCGGTGACGATGCCCACCGGCACAATCACGCCGGGCATGATCAGCTTGCTGGCGATGGACGACAGCGACAGCAGCAAAGCGCCGACAAGGGCGCTGGCCGGCAGCAGGAAGCGCTGGTCTTCACCCACCAGGATCCGCGCGATATGCGGACCCACCAGACCGATAAATCCGATGGTTCCCACAAACGCCACGGCGGTGGCCGACAGCAGGCTGATGCGCAACAACGAGAAAAACCGCAGGCGTTTCACGTCGACACCAAAGCTTTGCGCACGGTCTTCGCCCATGCGCAGCAGGGTCAGGCGCGGGGCGGCGGCGAAGGAAAAGGGCATTACCACGGCGACCACAAACGCGAGGATGCCAAGCTTGTCCCAGTTGGCTCGGGTCACGCTGCCCAAGGTCCAGAACACCAGTTGTTGCAGCACGTCCTCGGTGGCCACCAGTTGCAACAGCGCGACCACCGCGTTGCAACTGAAGACCAGGGCGATGCCGAACAGCACCAGGCTTTCCACCCCGGCACCCCGCAGGCGCGACATGGCTTGCAGCAAAAATACCGAGGCGGCAGCGAACACAAACGCCGAAATGGAAATCGCCGTATTGGCCGACACCCACAGCGTCGTCACTGGAAACACAATCACCAGGGACGCGCCCAATGCCGCGGCCGAAGAAACCCCCAGAGTGAACGGACTGGCCAACGGGTTGTTCAGGATCGCCTGCATCTCGGCACCCGCCAGGGACAGCGCGCAGCCCACCAACACTGCCATCAGCGCGTAGGGCAGGCGCACGTTCCAGATAATCACCTGGTCGGTGGCGCTCAAGTGCGCCGGGTGCAGCAAACCATCGAGCAGGGCGCCAAGGCCCATGCCCGACGGGCCGCTGGCCAGGTCCACGAGGATCGCGCAAACCAGCGCGCCTCCCAGCAGGGCCAGCAGCCAGCAACGGCGCGCGAGCAGGCGGCGATAGCCCTGGCTGGCGGCGGCGAGGTCGAGGGTTTGAGTGGTCATTGGATTCGCAGCCTTGAAAACGACGAAAATCCCTGCCGGTACTCGGTCAGTGTGGGAGCTGGCTTGCCTGCGATGGCGATGGTGAATCCAACACCGCTATCGCAGGCAAGCCAGCTCCCACAGGAATCGTGTCCAGGCTGGGAATGGGTTGTGAGCCTTAGTTACTTGGCCTTGCCATCAATCCAGTAAGCACCCTGCAGCGGCATGCCGAGGAACTGCTGGTTCATCGCTTCCATGGTCGCCTTGGGGTCCAGCTTGGCGAACAGTTCCGGATGCACCCACTTGGCCAGCGCTTCAATCGCCAGCAGGTTGTACGGCGAGTTGTAGAAGTCATGCCACAGGCCGTGGGAATTGCCCTCACGAATCGCCCGAAGGTTCACAAATTCCGGGCGTGCCAACACGCTGTCAAACGCGGCACGTGCGTCTTCGTTGCTCACGCCCGCGCCAAGAATCAACCCAGGTTTGTGATTGCCGGTGGCCACGTACACATCCGGGTCGGCCTTCAGTGCGTATTCGACACTGATGTCCCCCAGCGCCCCCGGCACCACATCGGCGGCGATGTTGCGCCCGCCCACCAGCTTGATCACTTCACCCATGCCGCTCTTGCCGGTGGTGTGCCCCGGCGCCTGCCAGGCACCGGCCAGCAATTCCAGGAACACACTCGGGCGCGGCCCGGCCGGCAAGGTGGCGACGGCGTCGGTGATCACCTTGATGTGCTGGTCATAAAAGTCGAGGAACGCCTTGGCCTGGGTTTCCCGGCCAAGGGCCTGGCCCAGGGCCGTCATGCTGGTGTGAGTGCCTTGCACCGGGTTGATGCGAAAGTCGACGAACAACACGGCGATTCCCGCCTTGGCCAACACATCCGCCACCGGGCTGTGTTCGGTGGGGCCGTGGCCGGAAATGCTGAACACGGCGAGGTCGGGTTTCAGCGAGAGAATTTCCTCGGCGCTGACGCTTTGCTCCGAGGCCTGACCAATCAGCGGGATGTCTTTTACCGTCGGAAATTTCGCCACGTAGGCGTTGTAGGTGTGGGCGTCCAGCAGCTTCAAATCATTCTGCCAGCCGACAATCCGTTGGAACGGCACGTCCTTGTCCAGCAAGGCGAAGGCGGAAATCAAACGGCCTTCGCCGAGCACCACACGTTGCACGTGGTCCGGCACGTTGACCTGGCGGCCCAGCACGTCGGTGACTTCATGGGCGGCGGCCGTTTCGGCGTGCCCCAGTATCAGCACGGCAAACAGCGCGCCCAGCTTGAGGAAGTAGCGGGGTTTCAGCATGGCGAGAACTCCAGGTGAAGGCGGCGCATCAGACATCGCTCCAGCGCCGCAAAAGGTTGTGATAGGCGCCGCTCGGTTGCAGCGTTCGCCTCGGGGGCCGGCTTAAAACTCATAGTCGACGCTGGCCGTGAGCGTGCGCCCGGCGCCCGGGATGCCGTAGAGCTGGAAGCCGTCCAGGGACGAGCCGATCTGGCTGTAGTAGAACTTGTTAAACACGTTGTTGAGGTTGAGGTTGACCGTGGTTTGTTTGGTCACCTTGTATTGCGCGGCCACGTTGTTGAGCCAGTAGCCCGGGGCCTTTTCGTGGTCGCGGGTGTAGATCGCGTAGACGCCGGACGGGCCGTTGGCGTAGCTGCTGTTGTTGTTCAGGCCGCCGACGTATTTGTTGTCGCTGTAGCGGCGGCGTCCTACGTACTGCGCGCCGTAGCTCAGGCTCAGGTCGTCGGTGACGGCGTAGGTGGTCCACAGGTTGGCGGTCAGGTCGGGAACGTTCTTGGCCTCCTCGCCCTTGTTGGCGCCCTTGGTCTGGGTGCTTTTGAGCGCCGAGAACCCGCTGTACACCGTCCAGCGCGGGCTGATATTGCCTTGCAGGCCAAGCTCCACGCCGTCTACGCGTTTGGCCGGGAGGGCGCGGACCGGCGCGGTTTCGCCGTCCTGGTATTCCCAGGAGTTGTCCAGTTCGGTGCGGAAGATCGCGGCGGTGACGTTCAGCAGGTCGTGGGCAATGTCCCACTTGGTGCCGATTTCGTAGGTTTTCGACTTGGCCGGGGTGTAGTTGCTGGTGCTGGCGGCGCCGTAGATCTGGTTGTTGGTGGACGCGCCCAGGGCCGACGGTTGTGCCGCTTCGCTGTAGGACACGTAGATGCTGCCGTTAGGCAAAGGCTTGTACACCGCGCCGACACGTCCGCTCACGGCTCCGTCGGTGCTGTCGACGGAAGCCTGCCCACGCTGGGTGGTCTTGGCCTGCCAGTTGTCGTAGCGCAGGGAGCCGAGCACTTGCCACTGTTCATTGAGGGTGATGGTGTCGCCGAGGTAGATACCGGCGTTGTCGATCACCGAGCGCGGCTGGCCTTCGCCCTTGGTCACGGTGGTGCTGGCAAAGCTGTGGTTCGGGTCGTTCATGTCGAAGAACAGATCGCCGGCCGGCACCTCGGCGTTGCGTTTCAGGCCGCCGTAGGTCTCGTGATAGAACTCAAGCCCGCTGACCACCGCGTGTTCCAGGCCGCCGGTATTGAGCTTGAAGGCGAAGTCGGTCTGGTTGTCGAGAATGGTGTAGCGCGTCGACTGGCCGAAGTCGCTGCCCCGCAGAATGCCGTAGGCGGTGTTACCGCTGTTGGCGTATCCCGGGTAGGCATTCACCGTACTTCCGGGCACTTGGTTGATCGGTCCTACGCCGGTGTAGCCCAGGGTCGCACAGCGCGGGCCGGTGCAGGTTTTCTGGCCATTGGCGTTGGCGGCAAAGAAGCGTGCGGGTGAGAGCACGGCGAAGTTGTCGGTGCGCTCCCACTTGGTCTGGTTTTTCAGGGTCGCTTCGTTCCAGTCCAAATCATGTTCGAAGCGGGTGGTCAGCGAGGTGGTTTTGGTCTGCTGGGTGTACAGGTGCGAATCGCCGTACCAGTTCGAACGCTTCACGCCGGGCATGCGGTCGCCGTCGGTGCCGCGCTGGATCGGCACGCCGCCGTCCGGGGTGTTGTCGTCCTTCTGGTAAAAGGTGTCGATAAACAGGCGTGTGTCAGTGCCCAGGCCGAAGCCGAGGGAGGTCGCGATGCCCCAGCGGTCGTAGTCCACGTCGTCGCGCTCGGCCACCTGGTTGTAGTGTTTCATCAGGTTGATGCGCAGGGCGGTGGTGTCGTTCAACTGCTTGTTGAAGTCGCCGGTGAGGCGGCGGTAGCTGTCGGTGCCGATGCCGGCGGAGAGCTTGTTGGCGTCTCCCAGGTGCGCCTCTTTACTCACCAGGTTGACGCTGCCGCCTACAGCCGACACGCCGGATTCGATCGAGCCGGTGCCCTTGAACACTTCCGCCTGTTGCAGGTTGAAGGTGTCGGTGCGGGTCGATTGGCCGGCATCGCGCACGCCGTCGACGGTCAGGCTCTGCTCCGAGGAAAACCCGCGAATCGAAAACAGGTCACCCCAGCCCAGGTTGCCTTCGCCGGACATGAAGGTGATGCCCGGCACGTTGCGCAACACTTCCTGCAAGGTTTGCGCGTTCTGCTCCTTGAGCACTTGCTGCGGGACGATGGTCACGCTTTGCGGGGCGTCCAGCAGTGGCTGGCTGATTTTTGCCGAGGTCACCCGGTCAACCTTGAAAGCCGAAGTGGCTTCGCCATCGATCTTGATTTCCGGCAGGCTCAGCACCGAATCCTGGGACGCCGCCACCGGCGTATCGGCCCAGGCAGTGGGTGGAAGGCTGCCGGCGGCAAGCAGGCCGAACATCGGCGCAAGGGTAGATTGGCGCGACAGAACGCGAGGGGAAGGCAATGGCATTCAGAGTGACCTAGGCTAAATTACAATTAATCTCATTTAGATTCGGTAGTCTAAAGACCGATACCGGCCGGCATGCCGTGGCTTTGTAATGGGGATGCGCGATTACCGCTTTCCACAACATTCCATTACATTTGCGTGCACGCCTGGCTGACGTTTCGGCTATCTCCTGCCTTTTGAGTTTCGGACGAATTGCCCCATGGCCAAGCAAGACCACTTGTTGATCGTCGATGACGACCCGCAAATCCGCCAGCTGTTGTGCGACTACCTGAGTGACGCCGGCTTCCAGGTGTCCACCGCTGGCGACGGCAAGGAAATGCGCCGCCGCCTGGCGCTGAATGTCATCGACCTGATCGTGCTGGACCTGATGCTGCCCGGCGAAGACGGCCTGAGTCTGTGCCGCGAATTGCGGGTGAGCTCCAACACGCCGGTGATCATGCTCACCGCCAAGGGCACGCTGATCGACCGGATCGTCGGCCTGGAAATCGGCGCCGACGATTACTTGCCCAAGCCGTTCGACCCACGGGAGTTGCTGGTGCGGATCAAGGTAGTGCTGCGCCGGGTGCAGAGTTTTCCGGACCGGGCGCGGCTGGATGAAGCGCCGAGCATCAGCTTCGCCGGCTGGCAACTGGACACCCGGGCGCGGCAACTGCTCTCGCCCGAAGGCGTGGTGGTGAGCCTCGGCAACTCCGATTACCGGGTGTTGCGCCTGTTGTTGCAACACCCCAACCGGCCGCTGAGTCGCGACTTTTTACTCAACCATGTGTTCGACAAGGACAGCACGCCGTTCGACCGCTCGATTGATGTGTGCGTCAGCCGCCTGCGTTCGCAATTGCCGGCCGGGCTGATCAAGACCGTGCGCAACGAGGGCTACATGCTCACCGCCGACGACGTGGCGCCGCAATCGTGAAACTGCTGCCGCGTTCGCTGTTTGGCCGGCTGGTGCTGATCCTGGTCAGCGGCATGCTCGCGGCCCAGGCGCTCACCAGCAGCATCTGGTACGACATGCGCCACGGCCAGGTGCTGGAAATCCCCAGCCGTCTGATCGCCACACGGCTGGCGGACGTGGTGCGGCTGGTGCACAGCGATCCGGCACAGGCTGATGTACTGATCAAGCTGCTCGATACACCGCGTTTTCGCCTGACGCTCAGTGATCAGGCCAGTGATGTGCCGAGCCGCATCAGCGACAGCGACCAGTCCACTGAGCGTCTGCTGAATAAAGTGCTCTCGGAGAAGACCGGCTATACGCAGAACCTGCATTTGTTGAGCCTCAAGTTGCTGGACGCCGAAGGCCAGCACGCGGGGCTTTCGACCTTGCTCGGCTCCAAACCGGTGGTGGGGCAGTTCCTGATTGACCTGCGATTGCCGGACGGGCGCTGGTTACAGGTGGAGGCCACCGAGGAGCAGGGCTGGACCAGTACCTCGCCGATGGACCTGTTGTTCGACTATGTGATGCGTATTTATTTGCTGCGGGTCGTGGTGCTGGTGATCATCGCCCTGGTGGCTGTTCGTCTAGCCATTCGCCCGCTGAATGCTTTGGCCAAGGCGGCTGAAGCGCTGGGCCGGGACATTCAACGGCCACCGCTGGCCGTCGATGGCCCCACCGAAGTGCGCCGCGCCGCCCAGGCGTTCAACGCCATGCAACAGCGGCTGATCGCCAACATTGCCGAACGTACGCGGTTCCTTGCGGCGATTTCCCACGACCTGCGCTCGCCCATCACACGCCTGCGCTTACGTACGGAGATGCTCGACGACAACCGCACCAAGGAGCGTTTTCGCAGCGACCTGGAAGAAATGGAGCACATGGTGTCCAGCACCCTGGATTTTGTCAGCAGCGGCGAAATCAACGAGAAACGCCAGAACATCGACATCAACGCCTTGCTGCAAAGCTTGCAGGCGGACCTTCAGGATGTGGGTGAGACGGTGACGATAGAAGGGCGGGCCAAACAGCCGCTGCCTGGGTATGCCCGCAGCCTCAAGCGTTGTGTGCAGAACCTGCTGGAAAATGCGGTGCGTTATGGGTGCGAGGTGGTGGTGAGGGTTGAGGACAAGGCCGACAGCTTGAAGATTGTGATCAGCGACCGTGGGCCAGGGATTCCCCAGGAACAGCTGGAACAGGTGATGGAGCCGTTTTACCGGGTGGAAGGCTCACGCAATGTGGAAACCGGCGGCTACGGGCTGGGGTTGAGCATTGCGCATACGATTGCCAGTGCCCATGACGGGCGGTTGAGCTTGAGCAATCGGGAGGGTGGGGGATTGGAGGTGGTGTTGCAGTTTCAGCGCAAGGCTCAAGGCTGAGTCAGGATTTTGTGGGGCAGGGAGATAATGTGGAGAGGGAGCTTGCTGTGGTGAGGGAGCTTGTTGTGGTAAGGGGGCTTGCTGTGGCGAGGGAGCTTGCTCCCGCTGGAGTGCGCAGCGCTCCCGCTTTTTTGGGGCCGCTGCGCAGCCCAGCGGGAGCAAGCTCCCTCGCCACAGCAAGCCCCTTTGCCACAACAAGTCACTCATCACAAAAAGGTGCTTATCGCACAGGCATCAAGCCCCGTGGCACTTCTTGAATTTCTTCGCGCTGCCGCACGGGCAAGGATCATTACGACCCACGTCCTTCAAAGTGTTGCGCACCGGCTCCTGGTGAGCGTGGCCGCAGTTCGGGCCGTGGACATGGCCGTGGTCGTGATCATGGTGATCGTGATCGTGGTTGCAGTCAGGACCATGGACATGGGGTTGCTGAGTCATCGATGTCGCTCCGGAATAAAATCGCCGGGGATTATCTCGCCATTGCGCAGCACCCGCACGTCGTTCCCGATAAATAAACCGGTTTTCAACTCGCCTTCAAGACGATAGGGCACGGGCTCCCGTGGATTTTTCAACATATCGACCACATCGCGGATTTGTGGCCACAGGTTGGTACGCACCGAAACCCGGAAGAAAGCGTGGCTGTGGGGCGGCACGGTCAGCCATTCGTTGGACTCGCCTTCGGTCAGCACCATCGTGCCCAGGCTGACCTTGTACACCAGGCCGCGCACGGTCAAATCGTTGTCGTCGCGGTTATCCACGCGAAAGTACAACTTGAACTTCTGCTCCAGCAATTTGACCCGCACGGGGTCAACCTTCACCAGGCGCACCTCGGGGGTGGGGGCATCATCGGCGAACCAGGACGCGCAGCCGGAAAGCCCTAGCATCAATGCCAGCAGAAGGCTGTAAGTCCTGAATACCCGCGCCTGAGAAACCATGCCGTTACTCCGTATGAAGAGTCAGCATAGCAAGCGTGAGCTTACTGGGTATCAATGAATGTCAGAGGTAGCTGGAACAGCACTTCTTGAATTTCTGCCCGCTTCCGCACAGGCAGGCGTCATTGCGTCCGGCCTTCACGTCTACCGTCGGGTCGATGAAGTACCAGTGTTCATTGTTCTGTACGAATGACGAGCGCTCGCGGTGGCTGTGTTCGCCAGTGCTGTCGTGCCAGCGGGCGGTGAAGGTCACGAAGGCATGTTCCGGCTGGCCGCCGAACACCTCGGAGCTTTCCACCGTCAGGCCCAGCCAGGTGCTTTGGGCGCTCCAGGCACCGATGGCAGTCGTGTCCAGCCCGGCTTGTTGCGCAGGCAGGGTGGTTGCCACCAGGTAGTCCACCAGGCCCAGCACATAGGCGCTGTAGCGCGAGCGCATCAAGGCTTCGGCGCAGGGCGCCGGGTGGCCAGCGTGATAGTGGCCGCAGCAGGCATCCAGCAGGTTGCCGCTGCCGCAAGGGCAAATGGATGTACTCATCGGGTTACCACCAATACTTTCCGAAGTTTTGCGGATTGGCCCAGAAGCGGGCGTTCAGCCAATCCGGCACCTGTTTATAGTCAAGCAGATCATAGGTAAACAGCGTCAAAACCTGATCGTCGCGCTGGAAACGCTCGCTGGCTTGCAGGGCCAGGGAGAAGAAGTCGGTGTCTTTCCAGTGGCAGGCGGCCAGGTCCACCAGCACTGCAATGCGGCTGGCATTGAGGTTGCGGATGCCGCCGAGCAGGGTCAGGCCCGCAGGTTTTGACAGGTGTTCCAGGCAGTCGACCACCAGCGCCAGGTCGAAACGCTGGGCCGCGAGGTCGGCGGGCAAGGCGCCGGGCTCGGCAAAGGACACCACGGTATCCGGGTGTGCCTCCTTGAACGCATCCAGCGCCGGGAACTGGCTGGCACCCAATAAAAGCAGGCGTTTGGGCGCGTGTAGATCAAGCAGCGCGGCGAGCGCTTGCTGGGGTGTACGGGCAGAAATACCGGCGGTCATCGAAGATCCTCACATCAGGACCGTAGAGACTAGCCTGCCTGAGCGTGCGGGCCTAGAGCGGGCGGCGAGAATAAACAGCTCGGCCCAATGAATACAGGGGTGTGACACGCTGGCGCAGATGAAAAGAGCCGTCTTTACTCCACTCGTCGGCCCCCGCCGATCCCCTCAGGAGAAAGTCAGATGAGCATCATGCGGACAGCTCTACCCTTGGTTCTGCTAACCGGAGTATTGACAGGTTGCGCAGGCTTGCAAAAAACCGACTGGCCCACGTGTGCCGCAGTAGGCGGTGTGACGGGTGCTGCCATTGGCGCCACCGAAAGCTCAGCCTATGCGGGCTATGGCGCGTTGCTGATCGGCGGCATGGCTGGCGCCTATTGCTGGGTGCATGGCGATGGTGACGAAGACGGCGACGGTGTGCCGGACAGTCGCGACAAGTGCCCAGGCACGCCAAAAGGGGTGCAGGTCGATGCCAATGGCTGCCCACCCGTGCCGGTAGCGGTGGTTCAAGAAGAAGTCGTGGTGGTCAAGGAAGAAACCATCGTGATTCGTGACGTGCACTTCGAGTTCGACTCGGCCAAGCTGACCGCCGCCGACAAAACCAAGCTCGACACCATCGCGACCCGTCTGAAAAAAGAGGCCCCCAGCGCGCAACTGCGGGTCAGCGGGCACACAGACAGCGTCGGTAAAGACGCCTACAACCAAAAACTCTCTGAACGACGCGCTCATTCGGTGACCGACTACCTGGTCAGTTCCGGCATCCCGCGCAGCAGTTTTGTCTCGGTGACCGGCGCCGGTGAAAGCCATCCGGTGGCGGATAACAAAACCGCTGACGGCCGCGCGCTAAACCGCCGCGTGGAAATCCAGATCAACCGCTGACACACCCTCAAGCCCCCTGTGGGATCCCACAGGGGGCCCTTCATCAATTTTTTTAACCTTCACTGGCACAACGCCTGTAGAAGTCGTTACTGTGCGCCCAAAGAATAATGTGCAAGGGGAGCGTGCGGGATGAAGGTGTTTTGGGGGCTGGGGAAGTTTTTGACGTTGCTGTTCTGGGTTGTGGTGGTGGTCAATCTGTTTTCGCCGCTGATCAACCCGTTCCACCTGTTGGTCAGTCTGGCCGGCAGCCTGTTGTTGTTGACCCATCTTCTTGAACTGCTGTTGTTCAACGGCAGTGTGAAAAACCGTGCCCATCCCTGGCGTGACCGCTTGCAGATCCTGCTGGTGGGTATGTTCCATGTGCAGAGCTTTTCGACGCCGACACCGGCTAATGATGTAAACAAGGAGGCCAATCATGCGTAAGGTTTTTCTGTTGGCCCTGTTGGTCAGCCCCATTGCCCTGGCCCAGAGCGTCAGCGTCGAGACCAACTCGTTGATGCGCCTGCCCAACAGCAGCGGCGTTTTGCAGCTGGAGCGGCTGGATGTGGCGGATTACGGCACCTTGCTGATTCCTGCCAATATCACCCAGGTAACGGTGGATGAGCTGCACCTGGGCCGCGAAGCGCGGATCGCCATTGTGCCCGGCAGCACCGCACTGCAATTGCAGGTGCGCCAGGCGCAACTGGAGCATGGCAGCCAGATCACCTCCCGGGGTGCGCCAGGTACCCATGAACGTCCGGCCAAGGCTGGGCGCGATTTGATCTTGCGCATTAACTCGCTGACGGCGGATGAGTTGTCGGTGGATGCTCGTGGCGGTGCCGGTGCCCAAGGGTATGCCGGGCTGGACGGCGCCAACGGCGAAGACCCGGGTTGCACCTGGGGCTCGGCGGGGCGCGGCGCCAATGGCGACAACGGTGGCGACGGGCTGCCGGGTGCGGCGGGCGCGCAGGTTCGGGTCGAGTTGCCGCAGGACTTCCCGGGGGAAAAGATCAAGGTTTGGGTGGACGGCGGTGCCGGTGGCTTGGCGGGCACGGCGGGCAAGCCGGGTAAGGGCGGGCAGTCCAAGGGTTGCCTGGTGTACCGCGCCGATGGCGGCGAGAAGGGCCGGGCCGGGTTGGAAGGCCAGGCGGGGCCAGCGGGGCCTGCGGGTGCTGTGACCGTCCAGAGATTGTAAGTCGCCAGTACCGGCCTCATCGCGGGCAAGCCCGGCTCCCACAGGGAAATGCTTTCCAAATGTGGGAGCCGGGCTTGCCCGCGATGAGGCCCGAAAGGACGCCTCAGAACATCGGCCGAGCCGAAGCAATCGCCACCAGCACCAACCCCACAATCAAGTTAATCCCCACCAGCTTACGAATCTGCCCCAACGCCGCCGCCCCGGCCGGCCAATCCTCAGCCGCCACCGCCGTGCGCAACTCCGGCAGCTTCAACGCCTGAATCCGGATAAACAGCGCCGTCATCACCACATACAAACCCATCATGATCTGCACATAGCGCGGCGCAGTCTCGAACCCGTTGAAGCGCAGTTGCAGCAGGCCGACACCGCTGATCGGTAACACCAGCACCGCGACCCAGACCCACACAAAAAAACGTTGAAACACATTTACCCAGAGTTTCAGCCGGGCAGGCCCGTCCAGCGCGGCCATGGCGGCGGGGCGCAGGATCATCCAGGCGAAAAACATACCGCCGACCCAGATCAGGGCGGCCAGTACATGCAGGGTATAAGCAAGGCTAAACACGGTCATTGAGGTACTCCGTTCTGCGCGGGATTAATTAGCGGGGTATGATAGCGGCCGATCCGAACCACTGAAAATTTATCCAGCGTTTTTTGCGCCCGACTATCCATGATCAGCACTGAACTCAAAACCACGATCCAGGGCGCCTACTCGCGTTTTCTCGAAGCCAAGAGCTTGAAACCGCGGTACGGCCAGCGCCTGATGATCGCCGAAGTAGCCAAGGTCCTCGGGGATATCGACACCGACGACGAAGGCCGGCGCAGTGGCGACCCTGCGGTGGTGGCCGTCGAGGCCGGCACCGGTACCGGGAAAACCGTGGCTTACAGCCTGGCGGCGATCCCTACCGCCAAGGCGGCCGGCAAGCGCCTGGTGATTGCCACCGCCACCGTCGCCCTGCAAGAGCAGATTGTCTACAAAGACCTGCCCGACCTGATGCGCAACAGCGGCCTGAATTTCACCTTCGCCCTGGCCAAGGGCCGTGGGCGCTACATGTGCCTGTCCAAGCTCGACGTCTTGTTGCAGGAAGGCCACGCGCAAACCGCCACGGCCTCGCTGTTCGAAGAAGAAGGCTTCAAGATCGAAGTCGATGAGGTCAGTCAGAAGCTGTTTACCAGCATGATCGAGAAACTGGCGGGCAATAAATGGGACGGCGACCGCGACAGTTGGCCCAACGCCCTGGAAGACGCCGACTGGGCGCGCCTGACCACCGATCACAGCCAGTGCACCAACCGCCATTGCCCCAACTTCGGCCAGTGCGCCTTCTACAAGGCCCGCGAAGGCATGGGCAAGGTCGACGTTATTGTCACCAACCATGACATGGTCCTCGCCGACCTGGCCCTCGGCGGCGGCGCCGTATTGCCCGACCCGCGCGACACACTCTACGTGTTCGACGAAGGCCATCACCTGCCCGACAAGGCCATCGGCCACTTTGCCCACTACACGCGTCTGCGCTCTACCGCCGACTGGCTGGAAACCACTGCCAAGAACCTCACCAAGTTGCTCGCCCAGCATCCGTTGCCGGGCGACCTGGGCAAGTTGATCGAGCAGGTGCCGGAGCTGGCGCGGGAAATCAAGACCCAGCAGCAATTCATGTTCAGCGCCTGCGAACAGGTGGCAGACTTCAAACCCGGCGAAGACGTGGAAGGCCGCGAGCGGCCGCGTCATCGTTTCGTCGGCGGGCTGATTCCCGAGCACATGCGCGAGATGGGTGTCGAGCTGAAGAAGGGCTTTTCGCGCCTGACCGACCTGTTCACCCGCCTCACCGACCTGCTCAAGGAAGGCATGGACGGCGAGGTCAACATCGGCATCGCCAGCAACCAGGCCGAAGAGTGGTACCCGCTGTTTGGCAGCCTGCTGTCCCGCTCCCAGGGCAACTGGGAGTTGTGGACCGCCTTTACCGTCGAAGACCCGGAAGACAACCCGCCCATGGCCCGCTGGCTGACCTTGTCGGAAAGCGGTGCGCTGTTCGATATCGAGGTCAACGCCAGCCCGATCCTGGCGGCGGAAATGCTCCGGCGTAACCTGTGGAACGTGGCCTACGGCGCTCTGGTTACCTCGGCTACGCTGACGGCCTTGGGCACCTTCGACCGTTTCCGCATGCGCGCCGGGTTGCCGAAAAAGGCCGTCACCGCCGTGGTGCCGAGCCCGTTCCATCATGCCGACGCCGGTGTGCTGCGGGTGCCGGACCTCAAGGCCGACCCGCGGGATGCGCCGGCCCACACGGCGGCGATCATCCGCGACCTGCCGTCGCTGGTGGAAGGCTCCCGGGGCACTCTGGTGCTGTTCTCGTCCCGCAAACAGATGCAGGACGTGTTCGACGGCCTCGACCGTGACTGGCGCAAGCAGGTGTTTATCCAGGGCAACCTGTCGAAACAGGAAACCCTGAACAAGCACAAGGCGCGGGTGGATGGCGGCGATTCCAGCGTGCTGTTCGGCCTGGCGAGTTTTGCCGAGGGTGTGGATTTGCCGGGCGCCTACTGTGAACACGTGGTGATCGCCAAGATCCCGTTCTCGGTGCCGGATGATCCGGTGGAGGCCGCGCTGGCCGAGTGGATCGAGGCCCGGGGCGGCAATCCGTTCATGGAAATCTCGGTGCCGGACGCTTCCCTGAAGCTGGTCCAGGCCTGCGGACGCCTGCTGCGTACCGAAGAAGATCGCGGCACCATCACCTTGCTTGACCGGCGCCTGGTCACCCAGCGCTACGGCAAAGCTATCCTGAATGCTTTGCCGCCGTTTCGGCGGGAAATTTCTTAAGACTCGGTGGGCGAAATCGCCCACTTCGTGGTCTATCTCACCATCGCTTCACGTCATCAGGCCAGTCATCGGCCGTTTGGGAGAACCTTGTTCACATGATTCGCACGCTGCCCGCTGTTTTTGCCTTGTTGTTTGCCGCGCCCTTGCTGGCTGCGCCTGCGGGGCAACAAACGTTGTTCAACTTTGTACGGCCCGCCGATGTGGTCAAGGTAGCGACCCAGGACGCCAGCCTGCCGCAATACAACGCCGAACAAACCCCTGAAGGCGAAGTGCTGCGCCGTATTACCTTCAACCCGGCGGCCGAGCCGAGCCTGGTACTCAGCCCGCAAACCGGCGCCTGGGACTGGTCGCAATCCGGTGCCATGAGCTTGCGCATCCAGAGTGCGATGGACTGGGCGTTGACCCTGTACGTCAAGGTGCAGAGCAATGACGGCCGGACGCTGTTCAGTCGTATCGACCTGCCGGCCGGCCCGGCGCAGACGCTGCTGATTCCGCTGCAAGCCAACTCGCCGCTGAGCCAGGGCATGAAGGCTGGCCAGCCGATGCCGATCACCGTCGACGGCCAGCGCGTGTTGCTGGCCAGCAGCGAAGGGGAGATCGATCGCAGCCAGATCGTGTCGGTAACCCTGTCGATGATCAAGCCCAATGTCGCCCAGAGCATCTTGCTGGAGCGCTTCGGCGTGCAGGACATCGAGCCGGTGCTCAAGGCCACCTACAGCGACCTGGTGGATGCCTACGGGCAGTCCACCCGCGCCAGGTGGCCGGAAAAAGTCAGCAGCGACGACCAGTTGAGGGTCGCGGCGGTCAAGGAACAGCAACAGCTCAAGGGCTGGCTGGCCGAGCGCGACAAGGCTTCCCTGGACAAATTCGGCGGCTGGAACAAGGGCCCGGCCTTTGACGCCAGCGGCTTTTTCCGCACCGAGAAGCGCGACGGGCGCTGGTACCTGGTGACTCCGGAAGGCCATCCGTTCTACTCCCTGGGCGTCAACACCGTGGCCCCGGACAACAGCCAGACCTACGTCGCCGGCCGCGAATGGATGTTTGCCGCGCTGCCCAAGGCCGGTGAGCCCTTTGATAAGTACTACGGCAGCGGCGATAACCGTGGCGGCAATGGTGCCGATCAGGGCCGCAGCTTTAATGTCGGGCGCTGGTACGATTTTTACGGCGCCAACCTGCAGCGCACGTTTGCTCAACCCTGTGTGCCGCCAGCGCCTTGCGCCCCGGAAGGCTTCGACCAGAAACGTTGGGTGACCCATGCGCTGGATCGCCTGCAAGCCTGGGGTTTCAACACCGTGGGCAACTGGAGTGCGCCGCAGCTGGCCACCGCTGACCGCGTGCCTTACACCTTGCCGCTGTCGATCGTCGGCGATTACGCGAGCATCAGCACCGGCACCGATTGGTGGGGCGGCATGCCCGATCCGTTCGACCCGCGCTTCGCCATGGCCACCGAACGTGCGGTGGCGATTGCCGCCCGTGACCATCGCGATGACCCGTGGCTGATCGGTTTCTTTGCCGACAACGAACTGGCCTGGGCCGGTCCCGGTGATGATCCGAAGTCCCGCTACGCCCTGGCCTACGGCACGTTGCGCATGACCACCGACGTTCCGGCCAAGCGCGCATTTCTCAAGCAACTGCGGGACAAGTACCGCAACCAGGCCGGCCTGTCCAAAGCCTGGGGCATTGACCTGCCGGCCTGGGAGTTGATGGAAGACCCGGGCTTCGTGCCACCCATGCCGAACCCCGAGCACCCGGAAATCGAAGCAGACTTCAAATACTTCCAGAAGACCTTCGCCGATGCGTACTTCAAGACCATCTCCGATTCGCTGAAATGGCATGCGCCCAACCAGTTGTTGCTGGGTGGGCGATACGCCGTCAGCACCCCGGAAGCCGTGGCGTCCTGCGCGCAATATTGCGATGTACTGAGTTTCAACATGTACACCCTCAAACCTCAGGATGGCTACGATTTCGCGGCACTGCGCGAGTTGGACAAGCCGGTGCTGATCACCGAATTCAACTTTGGCTCGGCGGACCGTGGCCCGTTCTGGGGTGGCGTGACGCAGTTGGCCAGGGAAGAGGATCGCGGGGCTGCCTACGCCAACTTCCTCAAGCAGGCCATGGCCGAGCCGTCGATTGTCGGCGTGCATTGGTTCCAGTACCTGGACCAGCCGGTAACCGGTCGTCTGCTGGACGGCGAAAACGGCCACTTCGGCCTGGTGGGCATCACCGATGTGCCGTTCCAGGGCTTTGTTGACAGTGTTCGCAAAAGTAACCTGGCGGCGGTCGACCAGTTGGGCAAGGAGGCCGAAAAGGCCAAGGTGTCCAGCGCGGTCCACACCGGTGAAGGCGGTAAACCGGGGCATGAGGGCAACGCGGCTGGGCCTGGGGCAGAGCATGCCGGCGGACACTCGGGCAAGGGTCATTGATGGGACCTGATCGACGAGTGCGGGTTCACAAAACACTCAATGGCTGGAACAATGTCGGCCACTTTTTGCGGTACTTTTCCGAGGGGGTTTAGGTGCAGATTCAGGGTCATTACGAGCTTCAATTCGAAGCGGTGCGTGAAGCCTTTGCCGCGCTGTTCGACGACCCTCAGGAGCGCGGCGCCGCGCTGTGCATCCAGATCGGTGGCGAAACCGTCGTCGACCTGTGGGCCGGTACCGCCGACAAGGACGGTGCCGAGGCCTGGCACAGCGATACCATCGCCAACCTGTTCTCCTGCACCAAGACGTTCACTGCCGTCACGGCGCTGCAACTGGTAGCCGAAGGCAAGTTGCAGCTGGATGCGCCGGTCGCCCGATACTGGCCGGAGTTCGCTGCCGCCGGCAAAGAAGCCATCACCTTGCGCCATCTGCTCTGCCATCAGGCCGGGTTGCCTGCCCTGCGTGAAACGCTGCCCGCCGAAGCCCTGTACGACTGGCAGATGATGGTCGACGCCCTCGCGGCCGAAGCGCCGTGGTGGAAACTCGGGGAAGGCCATGGCTATGCGGCGATTACCTACGGCTGGCTGGTGGGCGAATTGCTCCGCCGTGCTGACGGTCGTGGGCCGGGCGAGTCCATCGTGGCCCGGGTTGCACGGCCGTTGGGCCTGGACTTTCATGTGGGCCTGGCCGACGAAGAGTTTTATCGAGTTGCCCATATAGCCCGGGGCAAGGGCAATGTAGGCGATGAAGCGGCACAACGTTTACTTCAAGTAACGATGCGCGAGCCGATGGCGATGACCACCCGTGCATTTACCAACCCACCGTCTATTCTGACCAGCACTAATAAACCCGAATGGCGGCGTATGCAGCAGCCAGCGGCAAATGGTCACGGTAATGCGCGAAGTCTCGCGGGTTTTTATAGTGGACTGCTCGACGGTAGTTTGCTGGAAGCCGATATGCTTGAAGAATTGACCCGCGAACACAGTATCGGCCCGGATAAAACCTTATTGACACAAACCCGCTTTGGCCTGGGCTGCATGTTGGATCAGCCGCAGGTGCCAAACGCTACGTTCGGCCTTGGCCCACGGGCCTTTGGGCATCCCGGGGCAGGGGGTTCGGTGGGTTTTGCCGACCCGGAACATGATGTAGCCTTTGGTTTTGTGACCAATACATTGGGGCCTTATGTACTTATGGACCCACGGGCGCAAAAGTTGGTAAGAATATTGGCCGGTTGTCTGTAAATAGCTTGCTGTTCGGCGTTTTTTTGTTACAAAGACACCTACAAAAAGACGCTAGGCGAAATGTTGTAACTTTAATGTTCCAGAAGCGTCTGTTTAACGGGTCATTCAGGCCCCTGATTTTTTCTCATTTTGTGGATATCTCATGTTATCGAACAAGTCCTTGGCACTGGCGCTATGCCTCACTATTACTGGCTGTGCACAAACCCCACAAAATGATGCCGAAGGTGGGCATTGGTGGTCATTTGGCTCCGATAAGGCTGCTACCAAGGACGCAGTGAGCCAAGCCGACACCAAACCGGATGCCAAACCGGCCGTGGCTGCCAAGGCGCCTGCGCCGGTAGCACCTGCCGCTGCGGCACCTGCGCCAGCACCGGCACCGGTTGCCAAGGCGGATACCGGCTCCAGCTGGTGGCCGTTCTCGTCGAAGGCCGACGATGCCAAGGCTGACCTGAAAGCCGACCTCAAGGCGGCAACGCCTGCGACCGGCGCACCGGCTGCCGCGCCAGCTGCTGCCCCTGCCGTTGCCAAGACAGATACCGATACCAAGTGGTGGTGGCCGTTCGAAAGCAAGCCAAAACCATTGGCCAAGGTCGACGTTGCCAATATCCCGATGCCTGATCCAAAGATCACCCAGGCCTGGCTGGACGATTACGAGCCGCGCCTGCGTACCGCAATCAAGGACAGCAACCTGCAACTGGAGCGTCGTGACAACGTATTGGTCGTGATTGCCCCGGTCGACGGCTCCTACAACCCGAAACGCCCGGCGATGTTGCTGCCGGTGACCCTGGGTCCATTCACCCGCGTTGCCAAGGCCGTTGAAGGCGATCCGAAAACCGCCGTACTGGTACTGGGCCACGTCGATACCTCGGGTGCCGAGCCGGTAAGCCAGGCCCTGACCAAGGAGCGTGCGCAGTCCATCGCCTCGATCTTCAGCCTCAGCGGCCTGAAGCAGGACCGCCTGATGCTGCGTGGCATGGGCGACCTGATGCCGCGTGCCGCCAACGACAGCACCCAGGGCCGTGCCCTGAACCGTCGCATGGAAATCATGTTCACCCAGCGCACCACCATGCTGGCCCTGCTGAGCAAGTACAACTCGGCCAACCCGCCGAAGGCTGAAATGGTTGCTGTGCAGGACGTTCCTGCTCCAGCGGCTGCTCCGGTCAAAAAAGCTGCCCCGGCGAAAAAACCGGTCGCCAAGAAAGCCGCCGCCAAACCGGCTGCCAAGAAGGCCCCGGCCAAGCCAGCCGCCAAGAAACCGGCCCCAGCCAAGGCCGCCGCTCCAGCCGCTTCGAACGACCAGGCAAAAAACTGATTATTTGAGCCAGAAGGATAAAGCCGCATGACCCAGGCACTGGCCGATATGCGCCGTGACTACACACGGGACGGTTTGAGCGAGGCCCAGGCCCCGGACGAACCGTTTGCCTTGTTCCACCAGTGGTTCAGTGACGCGGTGAAAACCGAGCAGCCACCGGTGGAGGCCAATGCCATGACCCTGGCAACGGTCGACCAGGACGGTCGCCCCCATTGCCGGATCCTGCTGCTCAAAGGGCTGGATACACAGGGCTTTACCTTCTTCACCAACTATCAGAGCGCCAAGGGCGAACAGCTCGCGACGCGCCCGTTTGCCGCCATGACCTTCTTCTGGCCGACCCTGGAACGTCAGGTACGCATCGAAGGTCGTGTGGTCAAGGTCACGCCCGAGGAGTCGGATGCTTACTTCCAGGTCCGTCCCCTGGGCAGCCGCCTGGGTGCCTGGGCTTCACCGCAAAGCCAGGTGATCCGGGACCGCGAAGAATTGCAGGACCTGCTCAAGGCCACCGAACAACGCTTCAGTGATACCCAACCGGACTGCCCCGAGCATTGGGGAGGTTATCGCCTGCTGCCGGAGCGCATCGAGTTCTGGCAAGGCCGCGCGAGTCGTTTGCACGACCGCTTGAACTACCGCTTGCAGGGTGCCGACTGGACCCGTGAGCGTCTGGCGCCCTGAGCCCACCTTTCGTCACCTCGCCTGAATGTAGCGCTGCACGCCGGAGTCTCTAGTCAGAGGCTTTGAAGGTGTAGCGCTGCGCCGCGTTTTGCAGCCATTCGCTACAATGATGAAACAGTCCACGAAGATGTTGATGACGGTGAGGTTTATACCGTTCGTCGAGTTTTTCGGTACAGGCAGACTGTACTAAGGCTGAATGAAACCAATTTTCTGCCCGGCATGGCGTGACAGGCAGCAAGCCGCAGCGGTTTAATGAATACCTGTCCTTTGGAGTTGATGCTATGCGTAAGTCTGTTTTACTGGTTGCCTGCTTTACCACCCTGTCGTTGCTGCTGGGTGGCTGCGCCTCGAGTCTGACCGGCGACTCGTACTCCCGTGACGAAGCACGTCGCGTGCAAACTGTACGCATGGGCACCATCGAATCCCTGCGTCCGGTGAAAATCGAAGGCACCAAGACCCCAATCGGCGGCGTGGCTGGCGCAGTGGTTGGCGGCGTTGGTGGCAGCGCTATCGGTGGTGGCCGTGGCAGCATCGTCACCGGCGTGATCGGTGCCGTCGCCGGTGGCCTGCTGGGTTCTGCTGCAGAAGAGGGCCTGACCCGCACCCAAGGCGTTGAAGTCACCGTTCGTGAAGACGACGGCAGCATGCGCGCCTACGTCCAGGCCGTTGACCCGAACGAAGTCTTCCGTATCGGCGACCGCGTTCGCATCATGACTGTGAACGGGACCAGCCGAGTTACTCGTTAAGAGTAAGGTCGCAGGAACAGAAAAACCCCAACCGGGTGACCGGTTGGGGTTTTTTGTTGGGTGGCGTATGGCGGCTCACGCATTGCAGGTGAGTTGAAAGTAACAAAGTGGGTCACCGAGGGCTCTGCCCACCAAGGCTTCAATAGCTGAAAGCTGAACCACCGTCAGATCGTAACCTTCCCATCCCTGTTGTTTTGTGGGCCATTGCATTATGGCTTCAAGCTCCTCTTCGCAGTCATGCGGCAGTTCGACTACGAACTCTTGCAAGTCAGTATTCTTATCAAATGCTTCCAACAAATACTTCATGGTTCGACTCTCCTTACTTTTTTCTTCTTTGTTTTTTTCTTGGAGGTGGGCTCTCCAGTAATGTGATCAAACTCACCCAGATGCCTGCCTCTGGCGTCATACACTTCGAGCGCGCCATGTTGGAGATCCCATTCAAGTATTAACCCCGCGGGCGTTTTCCACCTTTTTCTTAGTGCTCCCCCGCCTTTCACAGGAGTTTTGCGACCTGCGACTTTGGCGTCAGGGTACGCAGGAAGCAACGCTGGCGCCGAGTGGTAGTCATGGTCCCCTGGTCTAACGCTGACCACCACGTAGAGCGGCCGAACCCCCGAGTCCGCCGGAAACACCAGAATGAAATCCCTGTATTCCGGCGGGTATATCGGGTCAACGATGATGCTGGCGGCCTTCTCGGTCGGCGGATACACCCAGATTTGCGGTGCCTGCGGCGCAGCTTCCAAAGCAGGGATACCAAGTGTGCCAGCCGGATCGATGGCAGGCGTCCAGATCAGCTCAATCCCGTCGCCCAAGTCCGCGACCTGATGTGTGCCTCGCAGCCCAAACTGCACGACATCGACCATCTCCCACTCACGATTTTTCCCTGTGTAGAAGGCGTATCCCTTGAGGGTGCCGTTAGCTAATTGCTCGACGTGCAGGCGAACCCGTGTACGCGCTCGTGGCATTGAGCGCAGTTGACGGTCGCTGTAGAGCGCGCTGTCGCCCAAGCTGGAGGGCCAGATAAGTGCTGCAACCCCAAGCATCAGGCCAGCGGCGACTGTTCCAGCACCGGCTGCGACGCTTGATGCCCCGCCGATCGCGGAACCGCCCAGTGCCAATGTTCCGAGCCCGGCCGGGAGGGCGCTGCCGCTGATCTTCTTGAGTGGCAGCAGCCCCTCACTGTCGGTTTCACGGCCACCAAGCAGCACGTGTTCGCCATAGTCCCCTATGCGATCAAGCGGTATGTAACCGGACGGATTGTTGTAGTCGATGAGGGCGTC
This sequence comes from Pseudomonas sp. BIGb0558, assembly GCF_024807515.1. Lineage (NCBI taxonomy): Bacteria > Pseudomonadati > Pseudomonadota > Gammaproteobacteria > Pseudomonadales > Pseudomonadaceae > Pseudomonas > Pseudomonas sp. BIGb0558. The sequence continues at coordinate 15,672 of NZ_JANUEW010000019.1, read as the reverse complement.
CGGCAGATTGCAGGACTTTGCGAATACGCAGCCGACCATGGGCAATTGCGTTGGCGGCGGCTCCACTTTACGCCAGGCCTCATAGGCTTCCTGGCGGGCAAGCATGGCTTCATATGCTCGCTGCCTGGCATCACGCTCAGCCAGCTCGCGCTCGTTCATGTTCTCGAGCCGTCGGTAGCCCCCCGTGCCGGTCCCGTAGCATCGCCAGACTTGGGGTATGTCCTTGTTGTTTGCCATCGTGCCCTCCTGGCGTGTTGCCTAACGACGTCCGACGGTGGAGTCGGGAGCACGACGTTATGGCAAGCAGCGGAGGGTGGCTGTAGGACGGTTCTGTGAGATGGCGCCGAATGGGCCGAGAGAAGGTTGGAGCCGGCAGTCCGGCTCCAAAAAGCGATTACGCCTGAACGAGCGCCTGCTTGCGACTGGCCATCGCCGTCACCGCATACCCAATCAACGCGGCCAATATCGAGCCGGTCAGGATGCCCATCCGGTCCATACCCGCGTATTCACTGCTGCCCGGTAAAAACGCCAGTGAGCCAACAAACAGGCTCATGGTGAAGCCGATACCGCACAGGATTGCCACGCCCAGCACTTGCCCCCAGTTGGCGCCGGCGGGCAGCGCGGCGAGGCCGGTTTTTACCATCACCCAGGTGAAGCCCAGCACGCCAACGGTCTTGCCCAGCAGCAGGCCGGCGGCGATGCCCATTGGCACGTGGTGGGTGAAGCTTTGGAGGTTGACGCCCGCCAGCGAGACGCCGGCATTCGCAAAGGCGAACAGCGGCAGGATCGCGTAGGCCACCCAAGGGTGCAGCGCGTGTTCCAGGGTGAGCAGCGGCGAAGGTTCGGCATTTTTGGTGCGCAACGGGATGCAGAACGCCAAGGTCACCCCGGCCAGCGTGGCGTGCACACCACTCTTGAGCACGCAGACCCACAGGATCAGCCCGACGATCATGTAAGGCCCCAGCTTGACGACACCGAGCCGGTTCATCGCAATCAAGGCGATCAGGCACGCTGCTGCACCAGCCAATGAGGCCCCGGACAGGTCGGCGGAGTAGAAGAGGGCAATGACGATGATCGCGCCAAGGTCGTCGATGATGGCCAGGGTCATCAGGAACAGCTTCAGCGACACCGGCACACGCTTGCCCAGCAAGGCCAATACGCCCAGGGCGAAGGCGATGTCGGTGGCCATGGGAATTGCCCAGCCGCCGAGGGCTGCCGGGTTGTCCTTGTTCAGCGCCCAGTAGATCAGCGCCGGCACCACCATGCCGCCGATGGCTGCCGCGCCGGGCAGTACCACTTGCGAGGGCTTGGACAGTTGGCCGTCGAGCAGCTCGCGTTTCACTTCAAGGCCGATCAGCAGGAAGAACAAGGCCATCAGGCCATCGTTGATCCATAGCAGCGCCGGCTTGGCGATTTTCAGCGCGCCAATTTGTGCGACCACCGGCACGTCGAGAAAACTCGCGTAAAGGTGCGACAACGGTGAGTTGTTGATGATCAGCGCCAAAGCGGCAGCAGCGATCAGGAGCAGACCGCTGGCGGCTTCCAGCTGGAAGAAACGGGTGAAAGTGCTACGCAGAGGCAAGGGATGCTCTCCAATCAAAGTTCAATAGGTGGGTACCCTAACCCGTACCGTTAGTTGTTAAAACAAAAGTTATATTCTTATTTGTTATAAGAGATTGGCCTGATGAGTCTCACGGCAAACCCCGGAAATTGTGTGTCCAATTGAGTCATGACTGTATCTGTGTGGAGTGTAGGAAACATCCTAAGATCAAGTCTGAAATCCTTTGAGAAACCGATCATGAGCGACAATCGCCAATGGGCCCGCGAAGCCATTCGCATTATTGAAGCGGACTTCCAGCGCAGCGCCGACACCCACCTGATTCCCTTGCCGTTGCCGGGTTTGCCGGGTATCGAGTTGTATTTCAAGGATGAGTCCAGTCATCCCACTGGCAGCCTGAAACACCGGTTGGCGCGTTCGTTGTTCCTTTATGCGTTGTGCAATGGCTGGCTCAAGCCCGGTGCGCCGGTGATCGAGGCATCCAGCGGATCCACGGCGATTTCCGAGGCGTACTTCGCCCGTCTGCTGGGCGTGCCGTTTATTGCGGTGATGCCGGCCACCACCTCCCAGGAGAAGATTGCGCAGATCGCGTTCTATGGTGGCAAGAGCCACCTGGTACAGGATCCGACGCAGATCTACGCCGAATCCGAACGCCTGGCGCAGGAAAGTGGCGGGCACTTCATGGACCAGTTCACCTACGCCGAGCGCGCCACCGACTGGCGGGCCAACAACAACATCGCCGAATCGATCTTTCAGCAGTTGCGCTTTGAACGTTACCCGGAGCCGAGCTGGCTGATTTCCAGCCCCGGCACGGGCGGCACCACGGCAACGCTGGGGCGTTATGTGCGTTATCGCCAGCACTGCACCCGGGTGTTGTGCGCGGACGCGGAGCGTTCGGTGTTTTTTGACTATTACCTGAGCGGCGACACCAGCCTGCGCCTGGAGTGTGGCTCGCGTATCGAGGGCATTGGCCGGCCTCGGGTTGAGGCGTCGTTCTTGCCCAAGGTGATTGATGCAATGGTCAAGGTGCCGGATGCGCTGTCCCTGGCCGCCATGCATTACCTGGCACAGCGCTTGGGGCGGCGAGTGGGCGGTTCCAGCGGCACCAACCTGATCGGTGCATTGATTGCGGCGCAGCAGATGAAGGCGGCGGGGGAGTCGGGCTCGATCGTGGCGATCTTGTGCGACGGGGGTGAGCGCTATGCCACGACTTATTACGATCAGGCCTGGCTGGCAGGGCAGGGGTATGAGCTGGAGGGTTTGATTGCGGCCGTTGCAGCCAGTGTCGAGCGGGGAGAAGTGCTGCCGGACAGCGTGTTGCGCGCCAATATCTGAAACACCCACTGTAGGAGCCGGCTTGCCGGCGATGGCGATCTTGAGGACGCCATCGCCGGCAAGCCGGCTCCTACAAGGTTTAAGTCAGGCCTGGATACCCAACATATCCCGCGCCAACGCCTCGGCAATCCGAATTCCGTCGACACCCGCCGACAAAATCCCACCGGCATAACCGGCACCTTCACCCGCCGGGAACAACCCCTTCACGTTCAGGCTCTGCATCGACTCGTTACGGGTAATCCGCAGCGGCGACGAGGTGCGGGTCTCGATCCCGGTCAGCACCGCATCGTGCAGCGAGTAGCCCTTGATCTGCTTCTCGAACGCCGGCAGCGCTTCGCGAATGGCTTCGATGGCAAAGTCCGGCAATGCCAGCGCCAGGTCGCCCAGGGCCACGCCGGGCTTGTAGGACGGCTCCACCGTACCGATGGCGGTGGACGGCTTGCCGGCAATGAAATCACCGACCAGTTGCGCCGGCGCTTCGTAGTTGCTGCCACCGAGGATGAACGCGTGGGATTCCAGGCGCTCCTGCAATTCGATGCCGGCCAGCGGGCCGCCCGGGTAATCCACTTCCGGGGTGATGCCCACCACGATCCCGGAGTTGGCGTTGCGCTCGTTACGCGAGTATTGGCTCATGCCGTTGGTCACTACGCGGTTCGGCTCGGACGTCGCTGCGACTACGGTGCCGCCCGGGCACATGCAGAAGCTGTACACCGAACGACCGTTCTTGGCGTGGTGCACCAGCTTGTAATCAGCCGCGCCGAGTTTCGGGTGGCCGGCATACTTGCCCAGGCGCGCGGCGTCGATCAGCGATTGCGGGTGTTCGATACGGAAGCCCACCGAGAACGGCTTGGCTTCCATGTATACGCCACGGTCGTGGAGCATGCGGAAGGTGTCACGGGCGCTGTGGCCGAGGGCCAGGATCACGTGTTTGGAGAGGATCTGTTCGCCGCCATCCACTACCACGCCGTTCAACTGGCCGTCTTCGATCAGCACGTCGGTGACCCGCTGCTCGAAACGCACTTCACCGCCCAGGGCGATGATCTGCTGGCGCATGTTTTCCACCACGCCGGTCAGGCGGAATGTACCGATGTGCGGCTTGCTGACATAGAGGATTTCGTCCGGCGCGCCGGCCTTGACGAACTCGTGCAGCACCTTGCGGCCGTGGAATTTCGGGTCCTTGATCTGGCTGTAGAGCTTGCCGTCGGAGAACGTGCCGGCGCCGCCTTCACCAAATTGCACGTTGGATTCCGGGTTCAGCACGTTTTTGCGCCACAGGCCCCAGGTGTCCTTGGTGCGCTGGCGCACTTCGCGGCCGCGTTCAAGGATGATCGGCTTGAAGCCCATCTGTGCCAGCAACAGCCCGGCGAAGATCCCGCACGGGCCAAAACCCACCACAATCGGCCGCTCGGTCAGGCCTTCCGGCGCATGCCCCACGACTTTGTAGCTGATGTCCGGTGCCGGGTTGACGTTGCGGTCGTCGGCGAACTTGAGCAGCAAGGCCGCCTCGCCTTTGGCTTGCAGGTCGATGGTGTAGATGAAGCACAGCTCCGACGACTTTTTGCGGGCGTCGTAGCTGCGTTTGAACAGGGTGAAATCGAGCAGGTCATCACTGGCGATGCCCAGGCGCTGCACGATGGCAGGCCGCAGGTCTTCTTCGGGATGGTCGATGGGCAGCTTGAGTTCGGTGATTCGTAACATGACAGAAATCCGGTAGGCGGCGGGCAAAGAGGCCGGCTGTTTTGCAAACCGGCGATTATAAGCCCCAACTGCGGTTTCCCGTCATGTTAAAACAGCGCAGCGGGCAATCAGTCGTCCCGCGAACCGCCGAACGACGCGCAACCGCGCTGCACCTGGCCATTGACCCGCAGCTCGGCAGACATGTGTTGCAGGCTGCCGCTGGCGCTGTCGACACAGCGCTGCGGGGCCACCCACAGTTCGATGTGCTGGTTATTGGCTTCGGTCATCAGGTTGAACCGTCCGTCGCCTGATTGCTCTTCCACATAAGGTACGGCCAATGGCGGCTGGCCTTCGCGTTCCAGCACCATGCCCTTGGCGGTGACGTTCATGGCCCAGGCCGGCTTGTGGCCGTTGGCCCGCAGGATCATGCGCTTGAAGTCGGGGTCATCGCAGGCCGAGGTCGAGCGCTCGACGCGATACACCTGTTGCAGGTCCACCTTGCCTTCAGTGCCGCTGGCGACGCCGGAGAACTTGCCGCGTATGTCGGCAAACAGCGCGCCCTGCTGGCCCGCGAGAGAGGCGGCCTCCTGCAGGATGCTGGTGCCGCCGGTGTCGTTGACCACGTAGTTGCGTTTGTCGTTGCAGGGCTGGAACAGCAGTTTGTCACCCTGAGCCGTCAGCTCACCCTGCATGCGGGTCAGCCCGGCGAGAGAGGGCTTGGCCGGCTCGCTGTCGAACATCTGGCAGGCGGAGAACAAGGGCAACAGGGCAAATAAAACTAGGGTACGGGCGGCACGCATTATCGGGTCTCCTGATAAGTGCCGCCACGTTACGCAGGCTGGCGGTGCATCACAAGCCCGGGACACAGGTTGAATCAACCAACGATAAACGTCTGCCCGGTCTGTAGGCCTTCCACGCTTTTAGCGTAGGCCAGCGCCACTTCTGCACCCGGAGCGGGTTTGTACCCACGGAAGTACGGTGCATAGCTGCCCATGGCTTCCAGCAGCACCGTAGGGCTGACCGAGTTGATGCGCAGGCCGCGCGGCAGCTCAATGGCCGCAGCTTTTACGAAGGCATCCAGCGCGCCGTTGACCAGGGCTGCCGAGGCGCCGGTGCGAATCGGGTCGCGGTTGAGAATGCCGCTGGTGAAGGTGAACGACGCGCCGTCGTTGGCGAACTCACGGCCAATCAACAGCAGGTTCACCTGGCCCATCAGTTTGTCTTGCAGGCCCAGGTCAAAGTCGGTCTCGCTCATCTCGCCCAAGGGCACGAAGTTGACGCTGCCGGCGGCGCAGACCAGCGCGTCGAAGTTGCCGGTTTGCTCGAACAGTTTGCGGATCGAGGCGCTGTCGCTGATATCGACCTGAAAGTCGCCGCTTTTGCGACCGATGCTGATCACTTCATGACGTTGGGACAGTTCTGCCTTGACCGCCGAGCCCACGGTGCCGCTTGCGCCAATCAACAGGATTTTCATCGTGCCTTCCTCCAGATGTGTAGGTGAGATTTCAGTCTAGAGTGATTTTTCCTGAGGATAAGTGCACTAATAGGCAACCTTTGGTTTTCAAATGGAAACAATCCATGAGCGAAATGGATGACCTGGCGGCGTTTGCGGTGTTGATCGAAGCCGGCAGCTTTACCTTGGCGGCCCAGCAATTGGGCTGCAGCAAGGGGCAACTGTCCAAGCGCATCAGCCAGTTGGAGGCACAGTTTTCGGTGGTGTTGCTGCATCGAACCACCCGCCGTTTGAGTCTCACGGCGGCGGGCGCGGCGCTGTTGCCACAGGCTCAGGCGCTGGTGGTCCAGGTGGAGCGGGCGCGTCAGGCATTGGCCAGGCTCAAGGACGACCTGGTCGGCCCGGTGCGTATGACGGTTCCGGTTTCCCTTGGGGAAACCTTCTTCGACGGTCTGTTGCTGGAGTTTTCCCGGGAGTACCCGCAGGTGCAGATCGAGCTGGAACTCAACAACCAGTATCGAGACCTGGCACGGGACGGCTTCGACCTGGCGGTGCGCTCGGAAGTCGCCAATGACGAGCGATTGGTGGCCAAGCCGTTGCTGGCCTGGCATGAGATGACCTGCGCCAGCCCGGCGTACCTGGAGCAGCACGGCGAGCCGCTGACACCGGCTGAGCTGGTGGGCCACAACTGTTTACTGAACAGCCACTACAGCGGTCGTGAAGAGTGGCTGTACCACCAGCAACATGAGCTGTTGCGGGTTCGCGTTTCCGGGACCTTTGCCTCCAATCATTACAACTTGTTGAAGAAGGCTGCGCTGGTGGGGGCGGGCATCGCACGTTTGCCATCCTACGTGCTGCACGCGGAATTGGCTGACGGTCGCCTGCGCTGGCTCCTGCGGGATTATCAGACCCGCAGCATGCCGATGTACCTGGTCCATCCGTACCAGGGCGGGCTGCCACGGCGCACCCAGGTATTGGCGGATTATCTGGTGGGCTGGTTCAAGCGCAGCGGCGAAGCCCTGGATCGCCTTTAGCGGTAGCGCCGGGCGATCAGGTGATCAAGGGCGAGGCTGCCCGGCCCCTTGGCCATCAACAGCAACAGCAGCGCGATCCAGGTGCCGTGGGTCGGGTAGGCTTCCGGGTAGACGAACAGTTGGATGGTCAACGTCATGCCCAGCAACGCCAGTGCCGAGAAGCGCGTGGCAAACCCCACCAGGATCAGCACCGGGAAAAAGTGCTCGGCGAATGCGGCCATGTGCGCCGCCACTTCGGGCGACAGCAGCGGCACGTGGTACTCGCTGCGAAACAGCGGCAGTGTAGACGGCGCCAAGTGCGGCCAGCCCAGTTGGAAGGTGCCACCGATCAGGTCCACGGCGAAGCCTTCAACCTTGGTCTGGCCGGATTTCCAGAACACCGCTGCAATGGAGAAGCGTGCGACGAAGGCGATCAGGCTGTAGGGGATTTTCTCGAAGAGCTGAATGATCCGTTGGATCAGGCCGGGGGCGGTGGTGTTCATGGCGATACCTTTTGTTCTGTGTGCAAGTGGGTGATGGCGCCATGGCCGATCAGCAGGGCCAGGTATGAGTGCAGGTCAAATTCGGCGGCGGCATCGAGGGCGTAGGCCATGGCCATCCCCAGCGGCCAGCCGTTGTTCAGGCTGTTGATAAACGCTGCCGAGCCGCTGTCGATGCGAAATACCTGAACGTCCAGGCCGTTGCGCAGCACCAGCGCGCTTTGGGCGTGGAAGGGGTCGAGGGTGGAGAGGGATTCGTCTGTCTGGTGTGCGGCCCATAAAGCTACGACGGCATAGGCCGAGTTCAGGGTGGCCAATGACGGATGCAGTTGCAGGCGCAGATCGCTCAGGTCCGACTGCTGTTGCAGGGTGGCGATGACTTCCTGCTGATCCAGTGGCGTAGCGTCTGCCGCGTGATAGGCCCTGACCCGCAGCCGCTCCAGGCGAGCCACGTCAGCCAGGTACGGCACGCTGGCGGCGGGGGCGAAGCCCTGGATGAAGTCGGCCAGGTCGCCGCCGTACTCATTGATCAGCGGGCTTGTGGGCGGGAACTCCTGGACATACACGCCGGCCATCGCGCGAAAAAACTCATCGCCCACCAACTGCAGGGTCACCGGGTAGCCGGCGGCCAGGGCGTTGATCAGGGAGCTGTGAACATTGTTGCGATACACCGCAAAACGGCTGGCCGGGTCGGCGCCGTTGCGGCTGAACACACCTGGCGGGCACGTTTCGTCTGCCGACAACAGGGCGCTGGCAAATGCCTCCTGGCGGCTCATGTGCGCGCCTCCAGCAGAAACCGCTCGGCCTGGCGCGCTTCGGCGTGCAGCACGCTGAAGGCCGGCACCTGGTTGTCGCGCTCGATCAGCGTGGCCACCGGCCCGGTGCGTGTGAGCACGTGCTGATACAGCTGCCATACCGCGTTGTCGATCGGCGCGCCGTGATCATCAATCAGCAGCCGGTCACCGAGGCTGTCGGTGTCTTCGGCAAAACCTGCCAGATGAATCTCGCCCACGGCGTGCAGCGGCAAGGCATCGATGTATTTCAGCGGGTCTTGCTGATGGTTGATGCACGACACATACACATTGTTCACGTCCAGCAGCAGCCCGCAGCCGGTGCGGCGGATCACTTCACTGATGAAGTCGGTCTCTTCCAGGGTGGAGCTCTGGAACTGCAGGTAGGTCGACGGATTCTCCAGCAGCATTGGCCGCTGCAGACGGGTTTGCACCTGGTCGATGTGCTCGCACACCCGCTTCAGGGTTTCATCGTCATACGCCAGGGGCAGCAAATCATTGAGAAACACCGGGCCGTGGCTGGACCAGGCCAGGTGTTCGGAAAAGGAGTGGGGTTGATAGCGTTCGATCAGCGTCGCAAGGCGCGTCAGGTGCTCGCTGTTCAGCGGACCTTCGCCGCCGATGGACAGGCCCACGCCGTGCAGCGACAGCGGGTACTGCTCGCGGATCAATCCCAGGTAATGATGGAAAGGCCCGCCGGCCACCATGTAGTTTTCGGCGTGGACTTCAAAAAAACCGATGTCGGGGGAAGTCTCGAGCACTTCACTGAAGTGCTCGTTCTTGAGTCCCAGCCCGGCCCGACGTGGGAGGCCGGGCGCCTGAGCCTGGGAGATGGAGGGGGTGCGTGAGAGCGTCATCGTCAGTACTCAGGCTGCGCAGGGTTTCAGGACTTGGCGGTGAAGGCCGCTTCCTGGCCGAAACCGGTTGGCGAGGTGGCGCTTGGGGTTTTCAGGCAGGTACCGGCCGGGACCAGTTTCCAGGCGTTGGCCTGATCCTTGACTTTCGAGGTGCCGGCGCAAGTGGTGCCAGCGCCTGCAGCGCAATCGTTCTTGCCGGCTTCGGCGACACCGAAGCATTTCTGCATGTCATCGGCGGCGTGGGCGGTGGTGGTCAGGGCGGACAGGCTCAGGGCCGAACCCAGGGCCAGGACGAGGGTAGCGGCGGACAGCGAGCGGGTTTTGGTAGTCATGGTGTATCTCCAGCAGTGGGTTGAGTTGGCAAGCATGTTCGCCTGCTTACACCACTAGAGAAAGGGGGAAGGGATTCGTTACAAACCTGGGGAAAATAATTTCTGGTTTCGCAAAACAAGTGTGGGAGCTGGCTTGCCTGCGATGCTGACGCCTCGGTGTTTCAGGTACACCGAGGCGTCAGCATCGCAGGCAAGCCAGCTCCTACAGAGTCGGCATCAACCGCCCAGGTAAGCCTCACGCACTTTCGGATCGGTCAGCAACTGTTCGCCGCTGCCCTGCATCACCACCCGACCGTTTTCCAGCACATAGGCGCGGTCGGCGATCTTCAGTGCCTGGTTGGCGTTCTGTTCCACCAGGAACACCGTTACACCGTCCTTGCGCAGTTGTTCGATGATGTCGAAGATCTGCTGGATGATGATCGGTGCCAGGCCCAGGGACGGCTCGTCCAGCAGCAGCAGCTTGGGCTTGCTCATCAGCGCGCGGCCGATGGCGAGCATTTGCTGTTCGCCGCCGGACATGGTCCCGCCGCGCTGGCTGAAGCGTTCCTTGAGCCGCGGGAACAGGTGCAACACCTTGTCCATCTGCTCCTGGTAATCGCCCTTGTCGGTAAAGAATCCGCCCATGGCGAGGTTCTCTTCCACGGTCAGGCGGGCAAACACCCGACGGCCTTCCGGAACCACGGCAATGCTCTTGCGCATGATCTCGGAGGAGGCCTGGCCCACCAGTTCCTCACCCATGTAGCGGATGCTGCCGCTGTGAGCCTGGGGCGAACCGCACAGGGTCATCAGCAGCGTGGACTTGCCGGCACCGTTGGCGCCAATCAGGGTCACGATTTCGCCCTGGCGCACTTCGACGTTGACGCTGTGCAGCGCCTGGATCTTGCCGTAGAAAGTGGAAACGTTTTCGAATTGCAGCATTTTACGCTTCCCCCAAATAGGCTTTGATCACTTCCGGGTTGTCGCGGATCTGTTCCGGCGTACCGTCGGCCAGTGGCGTGCCCTGGTTGATCACGACGATATGGTCGGAAATGCTCATGACCAGTTTCATGTCGTGTTCGATCAACAGCACCGTGGCGTTGTTTTCCTCACGCAGCACGCCGATCAGCGCCTTGAGGTCTTCGGTTTCCTTGGGGTTCAGGCCGGCGGCCGGTTCGTCGAGCATGAGGATCCGCGGGCGGGTCATCATGCAGCGGGCGATTTCCAGGCGACGTTGCTGACCGTAGGCCAGGGTACCGGCAGGGCGGTTGGCAAACTCGGTGAGGTTGACCTTGTCCAGCCAGTACTCGGCGTATTCCATGGCCTCGCGCTCGCTCTTGCGGAACGACGGGGTCTTGAACAGGCCGGCAAAGAAGTTGGTGTTCAGGTGACGATGCTGGGCGATCAACAGGTTCTCGACCGCCGTCATATCCTTGAACAGCCGCACGTTCTGGAAGGTGCGCACCACGCCCTTGCGGGCGATCTCGTGGCCGGCCAGCCCCTGGATCGGCTGGCCGTCCAGCAGGATGGTGCCGCCAGCCGGCTTGTAGAAGCCGGTCAGGCAGTTGAACACGGTGGTCTTGCCGGCGCCGTTGGGGCCGATCAGCGCTACTACCTGTTTCTCTTTGACGGTCAGGGCTACGCCGTTGACCGCCAGCAAGCCGCCGAAGCGCATGCTCAAGTTTTCGACTTTCAGGATCTCGCGGCTCATTTGCGCAGCTCCATGTGTGGACGTTGCATGGGCAGCAGGCCTTGAGGACGCCAGATCATCATCAGCACCATCATGGCGCCGAACATCAACATGCGGTATTCGCTGAACTCACGCATCATTTCCGGCAGCAGGATCATCACGATCGCCGCGAGAATCACGCCCAGTTGCGAGCCCATGCCACCCAGTACCACGATGGCGAGGATGATCGCCGACTCGATGAAGGTGAACGACTCCGGGGTCACCAGACCTTGGCGCGCGGCGAAGAAGCTGCCTGCGAAACCGGCGAAGGTTGCCCCGAGGGTGAAGGCCGAAAGCTTGATGACGGTCGGGTTCATGCCCAGCGCACGGCAGGCGATTTCATCTTCACGCAGCGCTTCCCACGCACGGCCGATCGGCATGCGCAGCAGGCGGTTGATCACGAACAGCGCCGCCAGTGCCAGCAACAGGGCCACCAGGTACAGGAACACCACTTTGCTCACCGGGTTGTAGTCGATCCCGAAGTACTCGTGGAACGTCTGCATGCCTTCGGCTGCGGTGCGGTCGAACGACAGCCCGAAGAACGTTGGCTTGGGAATGCTGCTGATGCCGTTGGGGCCGCCGGTGATATCGGTGAGGTTACGCAGGAACAGACGGATGATTTCACCGAAGCCCAGGGTCACGATCGCCAGATAGTCACCGCGCAAGCGCAGCACCGGGAAGCCCAGCAGGAAGCCGAACGTGGCCGCCGCCATACCTGCCAGCGGGAGGCAGATCCAGAAGCCCCAGCCCAGGTAATGCGAGAGCAGCGCGTAGGTGTAGGCACCCACCGCGTAGAAACCCACATAACCCAGGTCGAGCAGGCCCGCCAGACCCACCACGATGTTCAGGCCCAGGCCCAGCAACACGTAGATCAGGATCAGCGTCGCGATATCCACCGCGCCACGGGAACCGAAGAATGGCCAGATCAACGCCGCCACGATGAGGGCGATGATGATGTAGCGCTGGGTGCGCGGCAGGGTCAGGAACTGGCTGACCTTGGGCGATACCAGCGGGCCACGGTTGGACTTGAGGAGGGCACCGACCTGCTGGGTAAACAGCACCCGCAGGAACATCAGCACCGAGCACAGCGCAATGATGGTCAGGGTTACGGGACCTGTGCCATGCACTTCAAGGTTGATCCCGACAATGCTCAGCTTGAGGCCGAGTACCGGGAAGGCCACGGCCCACACCAGCAAGGCGCTGAAAAACGCCGATTTAAGATATCTGCTCATACTTTCTCAACCTCCGGACGGCCCAGAATGCCGGTCGGCCGGAACAACAGCACCAGAACCAATAGACCGAATGCCACCACGTCCTTGTACTGGTCACCGAACACATCGGCGCCAAAGGCTTCAGCCACGCCCAGCACCAGCCCGCCGAGCATCGCGCCCGGAATGCTGCCGATGCCGCCCAATACCGCCGCGGTGAAGGCCTTGAGGCCCACCAGGAAACCGGCGTTGGGGTTGATCACGCCGTACTGCATGCTCAGCAACACGGCAGCGACTGCGGCCAGTGCGGCACCGATGACGAAGGTCAGGGCAATGATGTTGTTGGTGTTGATGCCCAACAGGTTGGCCATCTTGATGTCTTCGGCGCAGGCCCGGCAGGCGCGCCCCAGACGGGAGCGGGAGATGAACAGGGTCAGGCCGAGCATCGCCACCAGGGTGACGACGAAAACCAGGACCTGCATATACGAAATCAGCACTTCTTGTGCGCCGCCTGGGCCGAAGGAGAAGCTCCCCGGGATCAGGTTGGGAATGGATTTGTCCTTGGAATCCTGGGACAGCAATACGGTGTTCTGCAGGAAGATCGACATGCCGATCGCGGAGATCAGCGGGATCAAGCGGTTGCTGCCACGCAAGGGGCGGTACGCAACGCGTTCGATACTGTAGCCATAGGCACTGGTTACGACGATGGACGCCAGGAACGCAGCGGTCATCAACAGCGGCAGGGAGTGGATACCCAGCATGGCCAGCCCGGCAAGGGCGATGAAGGCCACGTAGGAACCAATCATGTATACCTCGCCATGGGCGAAGTTAATCATTCCAATGATGCCGTAAACCATTGTGTAGCCAATGGCTATCAAGGCATAGGTGCTGCCAACGGTCATGCCGTTAACCAGCGTTTGGAAAAAATGATAGATCTCAGGCATTACAGCGCTCCTAAAAACCCGATACGCATTTCACTGGTGGAGTCAATTTCCGGCTCGGTGCCCTGTTCTGTGATCAGGTTGCACAAAGCGTTTGCCAGCGAACCGCTGGTGACGGTTTTAAGATTTTCAGGTGAGCCAGCTCCCGGATCGCGGGTGACAGGCCCATAAACCTCGTAAAACAAAGCCCACTGCTTGCACAGTGGGCTTGTTGACCAGTAACGCCTGGCTTACTGAGGGGAAACTTCGGTTTTTGGTTTGCCGAAGTGCCATTCGTAGACCACGAACTTGAAGTCCTTCAGGTCGCCCTTGGCGTCGAAGCTCAGGTCGCCGGTTGGGGTCTTGAAGGTGCCTGCGTGGATGGCAGCAGCCACTTTGGCGGTGTCTTCGCTTTTCGCGGCGGTGATACCACCGGCGATCACTTCAACAGCCGAGTAGGCCGGGAACACGAACGGACCGGTTGGGTCCTGCTTGTTCTTGGTGAACTCTTCAACGATTGCCTTGTTGGCAGGATCGGTGTCGAAAGACTTCGGCAGGGTAACCAGCAGGCCTTCGGAAGCGCCCTGGGCGATTTGCGAGATGGAGTCGTTGCCGACGCCTTCCGGGCCCATGAACTTGGCGTTCACGCCTTTTTCCTTGGCTTGGCGCAGGATCAGGCCCAGCTCAGGGTGGTAGCCGCCGTAGTAGACGAAGTCGACGTTGGCTTGCTTGAGCTTCTGGATCAGCGAGCCGAAGTCTTTGTCGCCAGCGTTGATGCCTTCGAAGAGGGCAACTTTCACGCCTTTCTTCTCGAGGGTCTGTTTAACCGCGGTGGCGATGCCTTCACCGTATTGCTGTTTGTCGTGAATAACAGCTACGACTTTCGGCTTCACGTGGTCGGCGATGTAGTTGCCGGCGGCCGGGCCTTGAGCGCTGTCCAGGCCGATGGTACGGAAGATCAGCTTGTAGCCACGGGAAGTGATTTCCGGGCTGGTGGCGGCCGGGGTGATCATGATCACGCCTTCGTCTTCGTAAATGTCGGACGCTGGCTGAGTGGAGCTGGAGCAGAGGTGACCGACTACAAACTTGACGCCGTCGTTGACCACTTTGTTGGCTACGGCTACGGCTTGTTTTGGATCGCAAGCGTCGTCGTATTCTTTGGCTTCAAGCATTTTGCCATCGACGCCGCCTTTGGCGTTGATGTCGGCGATAGCCTGCTTGGCGCCCATGAACTGCATGTCGCCGTACTGGGTCACAGGGCCGGTTTTAGGGCCGGCAATACCGATCTTGATGGTGTCAGCTGCGAACGAATGGCTGGCAACCCCGGCCAGGACCATAGCGGCAAACAGTTTGGAAATCTGCTTAGTAGCCTTATTCATAGTGCTCCACTCTTACTGTTGTATTTTTTATAGTTCTAGCGGCCTTGTGAGCTGCAGAACCGGATCAGATATCTCGGATATCCCCCGGCAGCGGCCTGGCAACTGTACCGGTACAGTGTAGAGCGCCGGTTGATCGCTTGAAAAGCTGGCTGCTGGGGGCAAAACCCGGGTATGTCGCTTAAATGAAAGAAAAAGACAGAATTGCGGCGGGGTGATGCCAGAGTATCGGGCAATCCTTGGCTTTCCTGACACTTTCGTTCGGTGCCTCATTTGCAACTGGGTTTTTCTGCCTGCCGCTCGACGTTATGATTGCGCCGATTTTTCTTCAGGTGAACTCCCATGACGCAAGAACCTAGCACCCTCTATGCCAAGCTGCTTGGTGAAACCGCCGAAATTTCCTGGAAGGAGCTTGAGCCGTTCTTTGCCAAGGGTGCCCTATTGTGGGTCGACGCCGGGCTGGATTTGATCGAGGCCGCCGAGGGTATGGCTGAGGACAACCGTGAGAAAGTCGCTGCCTGGCTGGCTGCGGGGAGTCTTGGCGAAGTGTCTGCGACGCGGGCATTGGACCTGGTTGAGCGGGATCCGAGCTTGTGGGCGGTGGTGGTTTCGCCGTGGATTCTGATCCAGGAAAGGGCGGCGTAGGAAATGCCTGCGCGAAAATGGTGCGGTATTTTTCTGAGTTTAAGTGTGTAGCGGGGTAACTGCATTTGCGGTGATGGCACGTTGCCGTAGAGAAAGGTCACAGGCGGGGGTTACGTGCGCGTCATGGGAACAGTTTTGTTCGCGCCGGAATGCGGTGGGAATTGTTTCTTGGTGTGTGTGTACATATCCGTTAGTTAGGTAACGGCTGCTTATGGTTTCGCTCTTACAGCGACTCACTTTGGAAAAGCCCCAAAGTAAGCAAAGGGCTCTGCCCCGCCTGTCGGCACCTCGCTTAGGCTCGG